>JAFTDL010000297.1 GCA_017454215.1 Lentisphaeria bacterium
GGGTCCCGCTGCCGAGAGCGAACTGCTGTTTTTCGACCGCGTCCCATGCCATCATCTCCATGATCTTCTGCGGATCCGCCGAGGCGGGGGCGAGATTGCTGCCCCAGCTGAGGGAAGACGAGGCGGTGAGCACGCTGTCGTTGAGGGAAAACCCCTGCTGCATGTGGTAGGGCCGCCAGTTGAGCTTGACCGCGGCAGCGTCATCCTCCACCAGACACCAGGGCATCAGGTAGCCGAAAGTCCCCATGCGGTTTTCCTTGATGTGATAGCTGCCGAGATTGAGCATGGCCAGATTGATGAAGCGGCCGATCCTGGCGTTGCGCATGTCGGAGATCTCCCCCTGTCCGCCGTCCAGTTCCAGCTGGCGGGCGACGGGACCGTTGATCCAGCAGTAGGGCGTCCACGCGTGGGTGCTGGCGAGAGTTCTGCGGAAATCGCCGTCGGTCATGGCGCGGGTGAAGGCGATCAATATGGGCATGTATTCCGGGGGACACCCGGCCATGACGCCGTTCACGGCCACCAGCCGCGCCGTGGCCTTGCGGTACGCGGGGGGAATGGCGGCGATCACCGCGTCGGGATCGAGGTCGGTGTATTTGAGAAATTCGTTCACCCGCTCCCGGGTGGGCGGGACGACGGGCAGTCCGTCGGTCCAGCCGTTCTGGGCAAAGAAGTGGTTGACCTCGTCCAGATCGCCGGTAAAGACGACGCCGTCCCGGGGAAGAGTCTTTCGGGACGCGGCAAGCTCCTCGCCCGTGACGGGCGCGGTCAGCGCCCGGAGGATCTGGGGCCAGAGAACGTTCCGGGTGTTTTTCAAGAGTTCCTCGCGGGTATGCGAAGAAAACGCGCCGGGATACTCCGCCACCCGGGGAACGGGGACTCCGGCGATGGACGCCGCCCGTCTGGCCTGTTCCGTGAAACCGGGCGCGGCGATCATGACCGCGGGGATCCCCGCATGTTCCGCCGCGATGCAGGACCCCATTTCCTTGGGCGTGCACAGTCCGCAGCCGCCGTTGCCGGAAATGACGGCGTCGATCTTCAGCCGCTTGAGGTTGCGCACGAACTCGTCCTTCTGGCGGCGGATCACGCCTGGTCCCGGCCACGGTCCCGCAGAACCGATCTCGCTCAGCACATAGACTTTCGCATCGGGATACTTTTCGAGGATCAGGCGTTTTATTTCGGGGTGGGTCACGGAGGCCATGAAACTGCCCCCCGTCACGGCAATGGTCTTCCCCGCGAGGGTGGCAAGCCGCGGCGCCTGCTTGATCTGTGCGATGGAGCTTGCGCCCACCGGCGACAGCACGGGGCTTTTCTGCGCGTCGCCCGTGCTTCCGGGCAGTCTGCACGCGGCCGGATCGTCACACTTCTCTTCCGGAGCGCCGAAGCACGCCGCGGCCGCGGCCAGCAAGATCATCGGAAAAACAATACGCATTTTCATCCTCCTTGTCGATTAACTTGTTCTTTGCGGTAATATAGCATGGTCGAAACCGATTGCAAGCAAAATCATTTTTTCCCGCCCCGCGACGAAGATATTTCCGACAGGCGGAGACTGCAAAGATGTATCCTCGTCCGGCGGGGCATACGCTCTCTTCTGCCCCGCAGAGGCGCGAAGGTGAAACGCAGTCTGACGGTCCGGGCTTCACCCGGCTTGAGGACGGCCGCGAAGGCAAATTCCCGCGGCCCTTCCGCCGCAAGCGTCTCGGCGGGAACATCGTCGGCAAAGAGCGTGAGCCTTCCCGCCGGCAGAGCGGGACATTTCACGCGGAGCGTCAGCTGAACGGGCGCATCGCAGGAGGCGACCCGGACATCGAAATGAAGCTGATCTTCGAGCACGACGCCGTCGTCGCGCAAGACCATGCCCCGCCCGAAATCGAACTGGGGGTAAGGCCGCATGGGGCGAAATACGATCTCCTCCCCCGGGCGCAGAAATCCGGGTGCAGGAACCGGATACTCCTTTTTCAGGGCGCGGCGGTCTCCTGTGATCACCAGAAACCGGGGCAGGATCTGCAAGTCGGTCCGGCCGGAC
>JAFTDL010000298.1 GCA_017454215.1 Lentisphaeria bacterium
CCTTGCGTTCATCTGCGCCGCAGCGGCGGCGCTCCTTCACGGCGGCGCGGTCGATCCCGCCGGCCTTGTCCTGCGGGACGGGGCGAAAGTCGTGAACGGCATCCTGGTGCTGGACGGCAGGAAGGCTTACGCCCGGATCCCGGGAACGGAAAAATACAATGTTTCCCGCGACGGCCTCACTCTCGCCTGCGCCGTCAGACTGGCCGACACGACGAGCCGCGAGACGGCGCGGACGCTCGACACCTTTTTCTCGAAGGAAAAGACCCCTTTTCTCTTCGCCCGCTATGACCGCAAACTGGCCAGCAACATCCGCGACGCCTCGGGCAAAGTCGCCGCCAAGACCCGGGCGGACAAAATCCCCCGGCAGGGGAAATGGTGCCACGCGGCGGTCACCTATGAGTTTCTCGACGACACCGCTCAGGGCGAGACGGCCTATGTCACGACGCTCTACCTCGACGGGGAAAAGGTCGCCCGCGAAAAGCACCCCTTTCTGGAGCCGCTGCAGAGCACCGGCGATCTGCTCGTCGGCAGGGGATACGGTCAGCCGTGGTTCCTTGCGGGCGAAGTAACGGATATCTTCGCCGCCCCCCGGGCGCTGTCGGAAGGGGAGATCGGCGCTCTGGCCCGCGCGTGCGGCAGGATCCGGCGGGCTCCGGACAAGAAAAGGATACCGGCGAAGGGCGTCCGGAGGATCCGAACTCCCGAAGCCGAATTTCTCATCCGCACGCTCCCCGGCAGGGGAACGCCGGTCGCGGGGATCTTGGACGGAAAAGCCGGAAGAAACGTCATCGACGGCGGCCTCTTTTCGTGGGAAGTCCGGGGCGCCCGGGCGGGCAGAAAAATCACCGTCGGACCGGGGGACGCCGTTTTCGGCATAAGCGGTCTCGACGAAAAGGGCTTTGCCGCCGAATGGAAAGTCCGGGGAAGCGTCTCGCTCGACGTGCGCTCCAATTACGCCTTCTGCGGGGACGGTCTCTGCGCGGACCTGAAAATAAAAAATCTCACCCCCGGTCTCGTCATCACCGAAGTCGTTTTCCCGCGGGTGAAGATACCGAAGTTTCAGGGCGGCGACATTCTCTTTTACCCCTACATGTGCGGCGCGGAAGTTGCGGACCCCGCGCGCAGCGTGCTGCGCTACGGGCAAAGTTACGCCTATCCCAGCGCCAACGTCTCCATGCAGTACAGCGCGTACTATTCCGGAGGACGGGGCGTCTTTCTCGGCTGGCGGGATCCGAAGGGGACCGTCAAAAACTTTTCCGCGGCGGGAAAATACGACGGCATCGTCATGACGTGGACCCTGCCCGCGGCCATCCCGCTCGACAAGACGGCGGGAGGCAACGACTTCGCCTCGCCGGGGAAAGTCGTTTTCAAACTCTTTTCGGGCGGCTGGTACGAGGCCGCCATGATCCACCGCGCATGGGCGCTCGAAAAGGCAGAATGGGGAAAAGTCCCGTATCCCCGCAAGGATACGCCCGGGTGGTTCAGGGAAGTCCCCTGCGCGCTGGCCCCCAACGGACTGGACGAAAAAGCCGCAGCCGAAGGCATCGATCAGCTGCTCTTTCTCAGGAAGTACCTGGACGTCCCGGTTTACGCGATGTGGTTCAACTGGTACGACAGCAGCGCCCGCGGCTGGCCCGTGTTCCGGCCCCGCCCGCATACACGGAGCGACTTCGCCCGCATCATGGCCTCGGGGTGCTACATCGAACCCTATACCGACGGCCGCCTGTGGGACACTTCCGACCGCGAATGGGAAACGCACGGTAAAAAGTACGCCGTCAAACGGGCCGACGGAAGCATCCCCGTCGAACGTTACGGCAAAAGCACTTACGCCCCCATGTGCCCCGGCGTCGCCGCATGGGGGGACGTGCTGGTGAAGCTGAGCGGAAGCATCGCCCCGACAGCCTCGGCGGTCTATCACGATCAGGTGACGGCGGCCCGGGGAGAACTGTGTTTCGATCCGACCCACGGGCACGCGCTCAACGATCCGGCCCTGTGGCTCGACGGATACCGCAGGATCTACAGAGAGATCCGCAGAACCGTCCCGGACCGTCCCCACGTGTCGGAAGACATGGCCGAACCCTATCTCGATCTTTTCGACGGCGGTCACGTGTGGCGCTGGGGATTTCAGGGCGCGGTCCCCGCCTTCCAGGCCGTCTACGGGGGACGCATGCAGTATCTCGCTCTGGTCTACGACAAGATCGCCAAAGGGGAGCCGGAATCCAACTTTTCAAAAATGGCCTACTCTCTCGTCAACGGCATCAAGATCGGCCGCATGGAGGTGCAGGAACTCTTTTTCGCCGACGAAAAGCGGCTGTTCTTCAAGAAAATGAGCCATCTTTTCGTCGCGCTTTCGCCCTATTTCAGCGGGGGAAACATGCTGGCGCCCGTCCGCTTCGCGACGCCGGTGCCGACGCAGTCCCTGATGTGGTCGGGCCACTGGCGCAGAAACGAAAAGGTCACCACACCCGTCATCATGAGCAAAGGCTACGAACTGGGTGACTGCCGCATTTACGTTTTCGTCAATCCGACGGCGCAGACTCAGACCTGCCGGCCCGAGATCCCCGCGGGCAAACTCTGCATGGAGGGGGCGGCCCGGCCGGCAGATTTCACGGGTCCGATCACGCTGCCTCCCCGCTGCAGCGCCGTGGTCGTCTCCGGATCGGAGGCCGAAGCCCGGCGCATCCAGGAGACCCTCCGGAGGATCGCCGCCTTCGATCCGGGACAGGACTACGGCACGCAGATACGTTTTCCCGACCGCCCCGCCCTGCGGCTCGCCAGAGGCGAACTTGCCTCCGCCGACAGGAATGGGGGATATTTCGGCGCCATGCTGACCGGGCGGAAGAGAAAGTTTTTCGGCAACATCCGCGAAAACGGCCTGATCACGTGGGGGACCGTCGATTTCGGCAGCGAAACGGTGAAAGAGATCTTCCTTCACGTCGGCGTTTCCAAGGAGTTTTCCGGCGGCAGGATCACCGTTCTGACCGGGAAGGAGCCGGGCAAGGAGATCCCGCTCGGCACATTCACCGTCCCCGACACGGGGAGCTGGATGAAATTTCAAAAATATCCGCTGAAACTGGCGACCCCGCTTACGGGGAAATGCCGCATCGTCTTCCGCTTCGACCGGAACGGATGCTGCAATTTCCTCGGATGGGAATACTGAGGAAAGGAGTTTTTTCATGCTGAAACACCTCTGTCTTTTCGGAACGGTTTTCGCCGCCGCGGCGCTCCTCGCAGAAGAGCCGCTGCTGAAGTTCGGCGTCATGAGCGACACCCACATCAGCGAAAAGGAGGAGTCGTTCCGGCTGGTCAAGCCCGCGCTGGAGCTCTTCCGGGACAAAAAAGTCGATCTGATCGTCCACATGGGAGACTTCGCCAATGTCCACTGCCCGGCCGGATACCGGCTGTACCGCAGGATATTCAACGGCATCTTCGCGGAAAAAAAGCCCGCGGAACTCTTCGTCTACGACGGCCACGACCGGGTCGGCTGCGAGAGCCGCGAACAGGCTTTTGCCCAAATGAAAAAAGAGCTTCAGGCTCCCAACGATCCCTATGACAGGGCGGTGATAAAGGGACACATCTTTCTCGTCTATCCCGAAAAAGCCGACTTGAAACGGCAGGAAAGGGAGATCGGTCAGGCCGTTAAGGAGGCAAAGGGCCGTCCCGTTTTCATCCTCGACCATCATCCGCCCTTCGACACCACGCCCGACAGCCGCATCTGGGGCAACCGGAAGCGCCGCCTTATTTCCGAAAAATTCCCGCAGGCCGTCCGTTTTTCGGGGCACAGCCACGGATCGCTCCGGAACGAACTCAACATCTGGCAGGGCAAATTCACCACCGTCAACGCCGGATGTCTGCAGTCCTGGCCCGGCATGCTCGTGGGCGGCGAATCGAGAGGCAAACGCCCTGAAGAGGTGATGGTGGTCGAGGTGTTCCGAAGCAGGATCGTCTTCCGCTGTTTCTGCGTCACCGACGGTCAGGAGATCCGTCCCGACCGCCCGTGGACCATTCCCTGGCCCTTCGACCCCGGGACCGCGCCGTACACGCTTGCCCGCCGCCTGAAAAACGACCCCGCGGCCGAGTTTCCGGCGGGAGCGGCCGTTCAGACGGTCTTTGCCGGGGGCTCCCCCGCCCGCTGGATGACCTTCACCTTCCCCGAGGCCGCGAACGTGAGAGACTGCTATTACTACAAGGTCGAACTCAAGCGCGGTCCCGAGCTGATCGCACGACGGGACCAGTACAGCAGTTTCCATCTCAAAACGCCCCTCAAAAGCGCCCGGGGCGTTTTCAGCGGCGGCTTCTTCGAGCCGGAAAAAGAGTATACGCTCGTCATCACGCCCGTGAATTTCGCCGGACGCGGGGGAAAACCGCTCAGTACGACCTTCACCGCGCCGGAACTGCGCCGGGGAAAAGTGCTTTTCGAGTGCCGCGACGCCATGCTGCCGGGCTGCCGGGCCTTTGCCGGCCAGTCGGGAGAACGCCCGCTGCGCCGCGACGGCGAGTTTTTCCGCCACCCC
>JAFTDL010000299.1 GCA_017454215.1 Lentisphaeria bacterium
GGGCTTTGTCAAGGCCCGGCCGAAAGAAAACGGCGAAGTTTTTCGCGCTTTGCCCGCGCGGGCGCACGGTCGGCGCGCGGGAAGGGCCGGCTTCAGCCTTCGCCGCTCTCTTTTTCTCTGGCGCGGCCGATGGCGGCGCGATAGCCGCCGCTGCCGTAGTTCAGACAGCGGCTGACGCGGCCGATGGTGGCGGTGCTGATCCCGACGCGGGCGGCGATGGTCTGATAGCTCTGCCCTTCGTCCAGCAAAAACGCGGCGTCCAGCCGCTGGGACATGTCCTGAAGCTCTTTGATGGTGCAGACGTCGTCGAAAAACGCGTAGAACTCGTCCAAAGAGCGAAGATCCATGATGGTCCGGAACAGTCTGTCCAGAGAGTCGCTGTGCGGAACGGCCAACGGGACCCTCCCCCTTTCTCTTTTCTGAGGTGCCGTTTTAATACTCTATCATATTAACACGGTAAATTGCTAAAATCAAGGGGGATCCGGCGGCAAAGGCGAAAAAATTTTCCGCCGCTCCGCGCCGGACCGGGCAAAACCGCCCGACGGGGCGAAAAAACGCCGCCCGGACGCGGCCCGGCTGCCCCGCGGGGCTAGGCGCGGGACCGTGTCGGACCCGCCGGGGAAAAAAACGCCGCCCGAAGAACTTGTCTTCGGGCGGCGCGGTTTTTTGCGGGGATGCGGCGCTTTAGTGGATGTACTCCGGGGTGCCGTGGATCGGGGGCAGCGGATTGGGGCGCACCAGCGCGCCGCCGTTCTCATAGGACTGGATGACGGCTTCGATGTACTCCAGCGTGGCCAGCGCGTCCCGGCCGGAGGCGCGGACGAACTCGTAGCTCACGTTGTTGGTCAGGTCCTCCAGCCACGCGTGGATGCGGACGGGGAAGGTGGCGCCGAAGTCCTTGATGCCGGTGTTGATGACCTCCGGCGGGGGCAGGACCTCGCGGCCCTCCGCGTCGGGCACCTTTTTGCCGCGCCAGTAGGTCAGCTGTTCCACACAGTTCTCGATGCAGAACGTGCCTTTGGTGCCGCAGTGCTCATAGCTCCACCAGCCGCCGAGGCCGAAGCGCGCGTCGCCCCGCTGGCTGATCAGGACGCCGACGCCGCCGTTGGCAAACTTGCAGTTGACGCTGTTGATGGACAGCATGGGGTCGCCCGCCGTGCGGCGCACGCCGGGACGGTCCAGGAACGCCTGGACGTGGGTGATGTCGCCGCAGAAATAGCGCATGACCGAGAAGGGGTGGGTGAGGAAGGCCTTGCAGTGGGAATAGGGGGGCATCCAGCGGGACCTGGGGTCCGGCGTGCTTCTGTAGTTGTAGTCGCTGCCTTCAGGGCCGACCTTGTGCAGGCAGTAGACCGTCTCGCCGATCTCGCCGGCGGTCTGCCAGCCCTTGGCCTTGGCGGCGATCTCGGTGAAATAGTGGTTCAGGTCGCAGCCCAGATACAGGCGGTTCTTCAGCGCGTAGCCGACCAGTTCTCGGGCGTCGCGGATGTCGGCGCACAGGGGTTTTTCGCAGAGGACCTTCTTGCCGTAGCTCAGGGCCTCCATGGCGGGCTCGAAGTGGAACGAGCCGTTTTCCAGACCGCTGGTGCAGATGGAGACGGCCTCGAGGTCCGGCAGGTCCTCGATCATCTCTTTCTGGGAGTAATAGGCCTTGACGCCGAAATCTTCGGCGGCCTTGTCGGCCTTTTCCCGGTTGATGTCGCAAACGGCGATGAGCTCGGCCAACGGGTCTGTGGCGTACACTTTGGCATGGGTGTATCCGATTCCGCCCATACCGACGACGGCAGCTTTGATAGGCATGTTGTTCTCCTTTTTTCAGATGATTTTATGGTTCCGGCCGGTCCGGCTGGAAAGAAAAGGGGAAAGGGGATCACGGTCAAATCTCTGCGACCTCGAAGATGCGCCCCTCGTCCAGGCTCTTGATGGCGTCATGGATGATGGACTGGTAGGGAAATGACTAAAGGAGATAGAAGTGGTTTCGTGTGCATTGGAGAAAAGGGAGGGAGATACCACGAAGGAGGGGATATGCAAGCAAATTCGCTCTACTATGGTTCTGACAGTCACTCTTCCGTTCAGGATGCCTTGGAGCAGCAGGTCAAATAAAAAGGATTTTATTCGCCCCACTGGTTCATCCCAATGAAGGAACGGGCAATTTCCAAGAAAGGGTTAGGGTCGAGACAGTAAGTTGAATATCGACACGCTGATAAACCGGTATTTGTCGTATCGTGTTTCACCTTTCTCAATCGATACAGGTCCCGCCCCATTCCACGACGGTAAAACCCTCACGGACAAATGGCGTAAATGATTGCTCCGTCAACTGAAGGTATTCATCGGAGGAACGGTATACCATGAACACGCGAAGCACAGAATCCGGTGTCGGCGTCACCTCGAGTTTTGCAGCCTCGGTATAATCTTTGCCGAAGAACCGAATGAGGTTGTATTCGTTATTCTCCATGCGCGGAAGCCAATAGCTGATAAATTCGGTATATTCGTTCTCCGAAAGCCCGATTTCGGGCAGTATTCTTTCGAGAAATACTCGAGTCTGACTTCCTGCAACGCAGAACCCCTCTGTTATCGAAAGTTCGATATTCGGAACGCCCTCCCAAAACAGATAAGGATACTTTTCCCCGTCTTCGGTAATGAGCTGACCATCGGGATAGGCGATAACGTGCCAGCCGTCGCGGTAAGGCGGAATCGTTGTGGTGAAATATCCGTCGAAGTCGAGCCTGACGAAAACTTCGGTCGTTTCTCCGGGATAAAGGTAGATGAC
>JAFTDL010000300.1 GCA_017454215.1 Lentisphaeria bacterium
ATATCGCCTTGGCTCGCAAGTTCCTCGATATCGTGTATAGAACATTGAAAAACAAATGGATATTTGAAGACTTTTCTCAATTCAAACTCGTAGAAAATTGAGATTTTCTTCAAATCGAAGTGGAAATTTATCATAGGAGAATCATCATGACTTTTCAGGATGCATGCCGCGATGTGACGGCGAAACTTGCTCAGATCAAGATCGTTCCGGTCCTCGTGCTCAATGACGTGGACTCCGGACTCAAGATGTGCGAGATCCTCGCCGAATGCGGTCTGCCCGCCGCGGAGATCACCTTCCGCACCCAGGCGGCGGAGTCCGTCATCGCCGCGGCCGCGAAGCGCTTCCCCGAACTCTATCTGGGCGCGGGGACCATCCTCAACGTGACCGACCTCAAGCGGGCCTTTGCCGCCGGAGCGAAGTTCGCCGTGGCTCCCGGCTTCAACCCCACCGTGGTCCGCTGCGCCGTGGAAAACGGCTTCGCCTTCGCCCCCGGCATCTGCGCCCCCTCGGAGATCGAACAGGCCTATGAACTGGGATGCTCCTTCCTCAAATACTTCCCCGCCGAGGCCGCGGGCGGCGTGCCCATGCTCAAGTCGCTGATCGCCCCTTACAGACACCTCGGCGTGCGCTTCATGCCCACCGGCGGCGTCTCCACCGCCAATGTCGAGACCTATCTCGCGGTCAAGGAGGTCGTCGCCGTCGGCGGCACCTGGCTGGGCAAGGCCGACGCCATCGCCGCGGGCGACTGGGCGGGCATCCGCAAGACCGTCTCCGACGCCGTCGCCATCAAAAACAGATTCTGACACGGAGGAACACCATGCTCAAGTATCCCGACGCAAAGGACTGCGCCTATGATATCCTCAGTCTCGGAGAGATCATGCTCCGTTTCGACCCCGGATGCGGCCGCATCCACACGACCCGCCGTTTCGACGTCTGGGAGGGCGGCGGCGAATACAACGTTGCCCGCGGACTGCGCCGCTGCTTCGGTCTGCGCGCCGCCGTGGTCACCGCTTTCGCCGACAACCCCGTCGGCCGCCTCGTGGAGGACTTCATCCTGCAGGGCGGCGTGGACACCCGCTTCATCAGATGGGTCCCCTTCGACGGCATCGGACGCACGGTGCGCAACGGCCTCAACTTCGTGGAACGGGGCTTCGGCTGCCGCGGCGCGAAAAGCTGCAGCGACCGGGGCAACACCGCCGTTTCGCAGCTCAAGCCGGGCGACATCGACTGGGATGAGATCTTCGGCAGATACAAAGTCCGTCACTTCCATACCGGCGGCATCTTTTCCGCGCTCTCCGACACCACCAGCGACGTGGCCGTCGAGGCGCTCAAAAAGGCCAAGCAATACGGCACGGTCACCAGTTACGACCTCAATTACCGCCCCAGCCTGTGGAAGAGCATCGGCGGTGTCGAACGCGCCCGCGAAGTCAACAGGGAGATCGCGAAATACGTCGACGTCATGATCGGCAACGAAGAGGACTTCACCGCCTGTCTCGGTTTCGAGGTGGCGGGCGTCGACGCCAATCTGAGCAAACTCGACACGGCAAGCTTCAAGGCGATGATCGAAGAGGCCGTGAAGGCCTATCCCAATTTCAAGGTCGTGGCGACCACGCTCCGCGCGGTGAGATCGGCCTCAGTCAACGACTGGGGCGCCGTCGCCTGGTGTGACGGCAGGTTCGCCGAAGCGGTCAGCCGTCCGGGTCTCGAGATATTCGACCGCGTGGGCGGCGGCGACAGTTTCGCCTCGGGCCTGATCTACGGACTGCTCTCGGGCAACGACATCGACTTTGCCGTCAACTGCGGAGCGGCCCACGGCGCGCTGGCCATGACCACCCCCGGCGACACCTCCATGGCGGTCAAGGAAGAGGTCTTCAAGATGATGAAGGGCGGAAGCGCCCGCGTCGACAGGTAAGTCCGCTTCCCCCGCGGTATTGTCTTCGGCCGGCCTCCGTTCCGGACGGAGCGCCGGCCGTGTTTTGAAGGAAAGTACAATGACGCCGCTGGAGGCCCTGCACGAATACTTCGGTTTCGAACGCTTTCTGGATTTTCAGGAGGAGATCATCCGGCTGATCCAGTCCGGGACCGACGTGGGCGTCATCATGCCCACCGGCGCGGGCAAGTCCCTGTGCTACCAGCTGCCGGCACTGCTCAAAGAGGGCTACACCATCGTGGCCTCGCCCCTCATCGCCCTGATGAAGGATCAGGTGGACGCCCTGGTCCATCGGGGGATCCCGGCGGCCTTCATCAACAGCACGGTGAATTTTCAGGACCAGCTGGAGACCGTCCGCGAAACGCGGGCCGGCAGGATCAAGCTGCTCTACGTGGCCCCGGAACGGTTCCAGACCGACTTCTTCCGCCGCTTCCTCGCCGAGTGTCCGCCGGAAATGCTGGTGGTGGACGAAGCCCACTGCATCAGCCAGTGGGGACACGACTTCCGTCCAGCCTACCGCAAGATCGGCGCGGCCGCCGATGAATTCAACATCCGTCAGGTCTGCGCCTTCACGGCCACCGCCACCGCGGTCGTGCGCGAAGACATCCGCAAACAGCTCCACCGGCCCGAAATGCGGATGCTGACCAAGGGCTTCCGCCGGGCGAACCTCGCCTTCAGCGTCGAGCAGTGCCACAGCGACGCCGAAAAGATCGGGGCCCTGCGCCGCCTTCTGGAAAAACGCGAGCCCACCATCATCTACGCCGCCACCCGGCAGGCCGTGGAGGATATTTCGGGCAAACTGGACGTCATTCCCTACCACGCCGGGATGAGCGACCCCGAACGCAGCGCCGCCCAGGAGCGTTTCATGCATGAAGAAGCCCCCGTACTGGTCGCCACCAACGCCTTCGGCATGGGCATCGACCGGGCCGACGTGCGCAAAGTCATCCATTATCAGCTCCCCGGTTCGCTGGAGGCCTACTATCAGGAGGCCGGACGCGCCGGACGCGACGGCAAAGACGCCCGCTGCGTCCTGCTGTTCAGTTACGCCGACAGGTACATCCAGAAATTTCTCATCGAGCTGAGCAATCCGCCTCCGGAACTCATCCAGTCGCTGTACACCCATCTGCGCCGTATGGCGAAAGAGCGCGATTCCCGCGAGATCGAGACGCCTCTGGCCGCGCTGGAAGCCGTCCTCGGCGCCAAATCAGGCCAGATCTCCGCCGCGCTGGGCGTGCTCGAAAGGACCGGACTCGTCCGCCGCTCGTCGCACCGCAGTTCCGGCAGAATGCGCTTCCTGCAGGAGCCTTCTCAGCTCCGCGTGCTCCACCAGCTCGAAAACACCCAGCGCTCGCGCTTCATCAGCCGCTGTGTCCTGCGCTACGGCGACGCCCTGAAAAAAAGCGAAGTCTACAACATCGACGAACTGGCCGCCGCAAGCGGCCTCGCTCCCGAACAGACCCGCAGGGTCCTCAGCGCCCTCAGCGGCACCGTCCTCGAATGGACGCCCGAATTCTCCGGCCGGGCCATAGAACTTCTCCGGCCCGAAGAGGCGAAGGTCGACATCGACGCCGACGCCCTGACCGAAAAACTCGACTACGAAATGTCGCGCCTCGACGAAGTCGTCAATTACGCCTCGGGCAATATCTGCCGCCAGAAGACCCTCGTCTCCTACTTCGGTGAAGACGTCAGCCGCTGGACGTGCGGCAGCTGCGACATCTGCCTTGCGGAAAAGGAACGGTCAAGCCGCCTCCACGAGGCCGGAGAAGAAGAACTCGTGCATCTGCTGCCCGTCCTCCGCGGAGCCGACTGCTTCGACGGCCGCATCGGCGCGACGAAACTGGCGAAGATCCTCGCGGGCTCCCGCGACGAAAGCATCGACCGCTTCCGCAACTCCCCCGTCGCCGGACAGCTCCGGGACCTGAAGGAACGCGAGATCCTCGACCGCATCCAGATGCTCGAAAGAAACGGCTACCTCGACCGCATCGACCGCAACGGATACCCCTGTCTGGCCGTCTCCGGCGAAGGGAAAGCCGTCCTCCGCGGCGTCGCGGCCCTCCTCGTCGACACCGTCTTTGCCGGACCCGGAAAAAAGACGGAAAAAACATCCCGGTCTCCACAGAAACGTCCGGTCCGCCCCCCCGCCGACCCGACCGACCTGCGGAGCCTCATGTACGAACTCCGCCGCCGCATCGCCGAAGAACGGCACGTGCCCCAGTACATCATCTTCACCAACGAAGTCATCGACGAACTTGC
>JAFTDL010000301.1 GCA_017454215.1 Lentisphaeria bacterium
CCCCCCCCCCCGAAACCGCCGACCTTTATCGGCGACAGAGCTTTTTGTTTCCGCTGCGGCTTGACTTTTGGGCAAAAACGTTATATCTTATGGCATTGGCCGGAGGTGCGTTATATGCTTCGGATCCCCCTGATCGAACGCCTGCCGGAACGTTTTTACGGAGTCGGAAAGCTGATATGAAATTCGAGAAACTGCTCATCACCTGCGGCGGTACGGGCGGACACTTTTACCCGGGACTGGCCATCGCCAAAGCCATGCAGAAACGCGGCGGTCAGGTAAAACTGCTTCTGGCCGGGATCCACGCCGCGGATCAGGCAAAAATCGCCCTCGACCAGGGCGTCGGATCGGTCATTCTTCCGGTCGTGCCGGTCCCGAAGAAGTCGCCGGTGCGCTACCTCTTCGGCCTTGCCGGGGGATTCTTCCTCTGCCGCAGGGAAATCAAATCCTTCAAGCCGCAGGCCCTGCTCGGCATGGGGTCGTTCACCTCCCTGCCGGCGATTCTCGCCGCCAGAAGCCGGGGCGTGCCGCTCTACCTTCACGACGGCAACGCCAAAGTGGGCCGGGCGAACCGCATGCTGTCGCGCTTCGCCCGTTTTCTGGCGGGAGCGTTTCCCGTGGTCAATCCGGACGGCATCCGCTGTCCCGTTTACGTGACGGGCATGCCCGTGCGGCAGACGCTGATCGACGCCTCCGGGGGCCTCGAAAAGCCGGCCGCGGTCGCGGAATTGAACAAAATCTACGGAACGGATCTCGATCCGGAACTGCCGACGGTCCTCATTTTCGGCGGCAGTCAGGGCGCGGCGGTCTTCAACGCGGCGCTTCCGGAAGGGCTCCTTCAGCTCAACAGCACGGATATTCAGGTCCTCCACCTCACGGGAGCCAACAAACTCGAGTCCACCCTCGACTCCTACAGGGACGCGCCGTTCAGGCGTCTCGTCATCGAAAAAACCGAGCGCATGGAGCTTTTCCTCGCCGCGGCGGATATCGTATTCAGCCGTTCGGGCGGCAGCACCGTCGCGGAACTGACGCTCTTCGGACGTCCGGCAGTCCTGATCCCCTTCCCCTTTGCGGCGGAGGATCATCAGCGGGCCAATGCGGAATACCTCGCGGGAGCCGATGCGGGGATCGTTCTCGACAATTACGATCTCTCGCCCGGCCGCAGCCGCGATCTGCTGGCGGATTTTCTCGCAGACCGGGAACGCTGGAAAAAGCGCGGAGAAAACGCCGAAATGCTGGCAAGACCCGCCGCGGCCGATGATCTGCTTGAAAAGATCGAAAGCGATCTGGCCTGAAACACGCCTCTGTACCACTGACAAAGAAAGGTTGCAAAAAATGCCGTCGATCAAGATCGAGACTTCCGTCGTTCTCTCCAAGGCTCAGGAGCAGGCTCTCGCCATCGAAACGGGAAAAATCATCTCAGCGCTGCTCAACAAACCGCTGCCCGTCATTCAGGTGCGCGTCCAAAGCGGCATGACCATGGCTTTCGGCGGCGGGATCGCCGACGATTCGGCGTACATCTCCATCGCCCTGATCGGCAGGATCGCTCCCGAGACAAGACCGCTTCTGCCGGAAAAATTCACGGAACTGCTCGCCCGCTCCGGCGTGGATCCCCGCAAGGTCTTTCTCAACTATGTCGAGACGGACGCCGCCTCGTGGGGCTGGATCTGACGGCTCCGCGAACGCCTCAGCGCTCGAACACGAAGGGTTTCCCTGTTCTCGCGGACTCGTAGATGCCGGTGATGAGTTCGATCGCCCGGCGTCCCTCGCGTCCGTCGAGGAAGGGGTGCCCTCCCGTCATGATCGCATTGGCCAGGTCGGATATCTGACTTGCGTGACCGCTGTTGTCGATGTTCATGGGCGCGCTGCCGCCGCCGGCGTCGGGTTTGCCCGAAAGCTGGCGCAGGATCTCCTCGTCCTCGGGCAGAGGTCTGGCGAATTCCCAGCGGGTGATCTTGTCCTCCTCGAAGGCCACGGTCCCTTCGCTGCCCGAAAACTCCAGCCGCCGGGGAAATCCGGGCGCGCATGAGGTGCTCACCTCGATGGTCCCGAAAGAACCGTTGCGGTACTTGACCGCGGCGCAGAGATTGTCCTCGACCTCGATGCTGTGGGTCAGGGTCCCGGCGAAGGAAAACACCTCTTCGGGCGCGCCGTTGATATAGAGCAGAAGGTCGATCATGTGGATCGCCTGATTCATCAGCGCGCCGCCGCCGTCCATCTTCCACGTGCCGCGCCAAGTGGAACCGCTGTAATACGAAGCCTGACGGTACCAGCGCATCTGGGCGCTGGCCAGGACCATGCGCCCGAAACGCCCGGAACGCATGGCCTCGCGGACCAGCTGAACGGGCTTAGCGAAACGGGACTGGAACACGGGAGAGAGCAGAACATTGTTTTCATCGCAGGCGGCAATGATCTGGTCGACCTTTTCAAGGGTGATCTCAAGGGGCTTTTCGCAGAGGATGTGCTTGCCCGCCCTGGCCGCCGGAATGGCAACGCGCCCGTGCATGCCCGACGGCGTGGCGATGGTCACAGCCTCGATGGCGGGGTCGGCAAGAAACTCCTCGAAACGCTCATAGGCCCGGCAGCCGAACTGCTCCGCCCGTTTCCGGGCCGCTTCGAAGTTGGTGTCGTAAAAACCGATCAGCTCGGTGTTGTCCAGTTCGCAGATCGTCCGTCCGTGCAACTCCGCGATCATGCCGGCGCCGATAATTCCGAATCCCACTTTTCCTGTCATTTTCATCTTCCTTTCCAAATTGCATTCTTTC
>JAFTDL010000302.1 GCA_017454215.1 Lentisphaeria bacterium
CAGATGGTCGCGGCGGCGACGGGGGCGAAGATCCGCGTCATTTCCGTGGACGGCAGCGGACAGCTGATCCTTTCGGAATACGCGAAACTCTTCAATCCCCGGACGAAGTTCGTCTCCGTCACCCATGTCTCCAACGTGCTCGGCACGGTGACTCCCGTGGAGGAACTGATCGCCGTCGCCCACGCTCACGGCGTGCGCATTCTGATCGACGGAGCGCAGTCCGTCGCGCACCTGCCGGTGAACGTCAGCGCCTTCGATCCGGATTTCTACGTGTTCTCGGGACACAAGATCTTCGGTCCCAACGGCATCGGCGCGGTTTACGGAAAGAGCGACGCACTGGAGGAAGCGCAGCCCTATCAGGGCGGCGGCAACATGATCTCCGACGTGACGTTCGAGCGCACCGTTTATCAGTCCGCGCCCAACAAATTCGAGGCGGGCACCGGCAGCATCGCCGATGCGGTCGGTCTGGGGGCGGCGCTGGAATACCTGATGAAGATCGGCATGGCGAACATCGCGGCCTACGAACATGAGCTGACCGATTACGGCATGACGAGGCTGGCGGCGGTCCCGGGACTGCATCTCGTCGGCACCGCGCCGGGCAAATCCGGCGTGCTGTCGTTCGTTCTGGACAACCATGACATCGTCTCTGTGGGGAAGTATCTGGACGGTCAGGGCATCGCGGTCCGCGCGGGCCATCACTGCGCCCAGCCGATCCTGCGGCACTACGGACTGGAAGGCACGGTCCGTCCGGTGCTTGCGTTCTACAACACCCCGGAGGAGATCGACCGTCTGGCGGAGGCGCTGACGCGTCTGGTCAAATAGGGCGGAGGGATTCGCAATGAGTCACAAGATCGACGACATACTCGAAGCGGTTCTCGCAAGTTACGCCGCTCATCCGCATATCGGCAAGATCGGCGAAAAGCAGTTTCCCAAACGGGAGCTGATCCTCGCGGTGCTGAAGAAACTGCAGTACGTCATTTTCCCCGGCTTCTTCGATCAGAAGGAACTGCGGAGCGACAACATCCGTTTCTACACGGGCCAGCTTCTCGAAGAAATCCGGGGCACGCTGCTTGAGCAGATCGCCAAGACGCTCCGGCTGTTCGACGCGGATTGCCGGGAACTGCCGGACGAAGAGATCGAAAAGCGCAGCGAAAGGATCGTGGACGCGTTTCTCGGGGCGATCCCGAAGATCCGCGAGTACCTTGCCACGGATATCGAGGCCGCTTACGAAGGAGATCCCGCCGCGTTCAGCCGGGACGAGGTCATCTCCTCCTATCCCGGCATCTACGCGACCATGGTCAACCGGATCGCCCACGAACTGTACGAACTGGGCGTGCCGCTGATCCCCCGGGTCATGACCGAATACGCCCACAGCGTCACCGGGATCGACATCCATCCGGGCGCGAAGCTGGGACGTTATTTCTTCATCGACCACGGCACCGGCGTGGTGATCGGCGAAACGTCCGAGATCGGCGAACACGCCAAGATCTATCAGGGCGTCACGCTGGGCGCGCTCTCCACCCGGGGCGGACAGCAGCTCAAAGGGAAGAAGCGGCATCCCTCCATCGGGGACGACGTCACCATCTACTCCGGCGCGTCGATCCTCGGCGGGGAGACGGTGATCCGCGACGGCGTGGTGATCGGCGGCAACGCTTTCGTGACCAAGTCCGTTCCGGAACAGACGCAGGTCAGCGCCAAAATGCCGGAGCTCCAGTTCAAGCGTCATGAAAACGTGGAGTTCCGGTCCGGAGAGTTTCTGAATTACGAGATCTGACGCACGGCGTTTTCGAGCCGGTCGAGCGCCTGACGGAGAACGGAGCGGGGCGCGGCGATGTTGAACCGCTGGAATCCCGCTCCGCCTGCTCCGAACATGGTGCCGCCGTCCAGCCAGAGTTTCGCCCGTTCGACGATGAAGCGGTCCAGTTCCGGCACATCAAGCCCGAGTTTCGAGAAATCCACCCAGGGCAGATAGGTCCCCTCCGGCTCCACCAGTTGTATTTGCGGCATACGGGTGCGGAAGGTCTCACGCATCAGCGCAAGATTGCCCAGCAGATATCCGATGAGCTGGTCCAGCCATTCCGCGCCGCTCTGATAGGCGGCCTTACAGGCGTCCAGCCCCATGATGTTGGCCTGACTGAAGCCCTGCGCGTCCAGTTCCTTTTTGAACGTCCGGCGGACCGCCGCGTTTTCGATGAAGATGTCGGCGATGTGCAGACCGGCAAGATTGAACGTCTTGCTCGGCGCGGTGCAGACCGCGCAGCGGGCCGCGACTTCTCCGGAAAGCGAGGCAAAAACCGTGTGCCGGTGACCGGGATACACGAAATCCCCGTGGATCTCGTCCGCGATCACGAAGACATTGTGCCGCAGACAGATCTCCGCCGTTTTCTCCAGTTCCTCCTTTTTCCACACGCGCCCCACGGGGTTGTGGGGACTGCAGAGAATAAAAAGTTTTACCTTGTTTTCAATAATTTTCTGCTCGAAATCCGCGAAGTCGATCGAGTATTTCCGCCCGTCGAAAAGCAGTTCGTTGACGACGAGTCCGCGGCCGTTGGCGCGGATGCTTTCCTGAAAACAGTAATAGACCGGCTCCTGCACCAAAATGGCGTCTCCCGGTTCCGTGAGACAGCGGATCAAAGTGCAGAGGGCGAAGACCACGCCCGGCGTGCGGACGGAGGTGTACGGATCGACCTCCCAGCCGCGGCGGGTCGAAAACCAGTCCGCGAGAGCGTCGAAATAGGTTTTGTCCGGCTCGGAATAGCCGAAGATGCCGTGGGCGGCCCGGGCGGCGAGGGCTTCTCTTACCGCGGGGGGCGTCCGGAAATCCATATCCGCAACCCACATGGGCAGCACGTCGGCGGGTTTGCCCCGTTGTCGGGCGCAATCGTATTTCAGGCTGTTGGTATGTCGGCGCGGGATGATCTCATCAAAATCATACTTCATATCTGCTTCCCCTGTTCACTCAAAAAAAATACAGTCCCCGTTCCCGCCGGTGTCAACATAGCATCTCCGCAATCATTTTTCAAGTGCCGAACGGAGATCGGCGATGAGATCGGCGGCGTTTTCGATGCCGGCGGAGATCCGCAGAAACCGGTCGTTGATGCCCCGTCTGAGCCGCTCTTCCTCCGGCACGTCGGCATGGGTCTGGCACATGGGGTAGGTGATGAGACTGTCCACGCCGCCCAGACTTTCGGCGTACTGAAACAGCTTCACGCTGCTCAAAATCTTCCGGGCCCGTTCGGGCGTGTCCGTTTCCAGCGACAGCATGCCGCCGAAGCCGGAACACTGACGTTTCGTCACTTCATATCCGGGGTGGTCCGGAAAGCCGATGTAGTAGACCTTCCGGACTTCCGGCCGTTCCCGCAGAAAACGGGCGATCTTTTCGGCGTTGGCCGCCTGTTTTTCGAGGCGGACGGCGAGGGTCTTGATCCCCCGTTCCACCAGAAAACAGTCGAAGGGGGCCAGACACGCGCCGACCGTTTTTGCGTAGAAACGGACCTTTTCCGCGAGTTCCGGCGTCTTCATCACCAGAAAACCCGCCAGCGTGTCGTTGTGTCCGCCCAGATATTTTGTTCCGCTGTGCACGACGATGTCCGCTCCCAGCGCCAGCGGCTGCTGGAAGAGGGGCGAAAGAAATGTGTTGTCCACGATCAGCAGCGCGCCCGCGGAGTGCGCGATCTCCGCCGCGGCGGCAATGTCGGTCACCTGCATGGTGGGATTGCTCGGCGTTTCCACGTAGACGGCTTTGGTGTCCGGCCGCAGTCTGCTCCGGATGTTGCCGGGCGACGTCGCATCGGTGAAATCGAAGCGCAGTCCCGCCGGACCTGCGATGTGCCGGAACATCCGCAAGGTGCCGCCGTAGAGGTCGTCGCCCGCGATAATGTGTCCGGACGATCCGAAAATATTCATCAGCGTGGTTTCGGCCGCCATGCCGCTGGCAAACGCGACCGCGTCCGCGCCGCCCTCCAGTTCGGCGACGCGGGATTCCAGTGCGGCGCGGGTGGGGTTCTGGAGCCGCGAATAACTGTATTCCGACTCCCTGTCCACGCCTTTGTGCACGAAGGTCGCCGCCGCGAAGACCGGCGTGGTGATCGAACCGTAAAACGAACGCGGACATCGGGTCGGATGTACGCAGACCGTGTCTTTTTCGAACATGTTTCTCTGTCTCCTCCCGTATCAGATCTCTTCGTCCAGCAGCAGGGCGACGACGGTGTTGGCCTCCATGGCGGCGGCGATACCCACCCGGGGCGAGGCGGGCGCGAGGTCCGGCGAAATGCCGCTGACAAGATCGCCCGCGATGTAAATGCGGGAATTCACCTTGCGGAGCCGGATGCCGTCGGACCTGCCGAAGCCCGCCAGACCCGAGGCCGCCACCACCGGGATCCCGGTTTTCGCCATGGCCGCGACCAGCATGGTCTTGGCCTCGGCTCTGTCGAAGGCCTCCACCACGACGTCGCAGTCGGAGAAGAGTTCCGGAATGTTCTCTGCCGTCAGGCGGAGATCGCGGAAGTCGAGTTCGAGACCGGGGGTTATCCGGCGCAGATTCTCCGCCAGCGCTTCCGTTTTCTTCATGCCGATCTGGTCGGCGAAGAAGAACTGCCGGTTGAGATTGCTTGCCGAGACGACGTCGAAGTCCGCCGCGGCGAAGCGGCGGATCCCCGCGCGGACCAAATGGCTGAGCACGTTGGAACCGAGCCCTCCCAGTCCGGCGACGCCGACTTTGGCGCGTTCGAGGATCTCCCGCTGCACGGGATCAAGATATGCATTGACGCCCATCAGCCGCCTCCCACCATCGAAAAAAGATCGATCCTGTCGCCGTCGGAAAGAGTGAATTCGTCCAGCGGATCGTGTTCCGTGAGGATCCTGCCGTTCCAGTCGACGATGAGATTTTTTTCCCGCGGTTTCCGCGAGCGGAGAAAGGCCCCCAGCGTTTCCCCTTCGGCAAACTTCGTTTCCTCCCCGTTCAGAATGACTTTCGGCATGATCTCCTCCAGATACTCTATTGAAATAGTTGTGTATTTGTCGAAAAAAGCGGCCCGCCGCCCTTTGAATAATATACTCCCTGCCGGAGATGCTGTCAAGATATAAACATGATTATTTTAGTAGTTTTTTTTATCATTTGCTTTTGCCCTGCTCCCATCCGCGTTTTGAAATGCTTCTTGCCGGAAGCGACGCATGGTGAATGTCCGTCCCGATATCTTCTATCCTCTCTTCGATCTTTCCAACGGCGGCGGCCGCTGTCCGATCCGGCGGGGGACCAGGATCATCAATACCGGACAAAAAGCAATACCTCCGAAAATCTTCTTCCGGCTGAACGGTACGATTATTTCCAGCTTGGTCGAATTCCGCACCGGAAAAAGAACTTTCACCGGACGCGGAGCAGACGGAGACGGACCGTTTCGGAAAAGGCGCCGGGGATGGCGACGGCGCAGATATCTCCGGGACGGGCCTGCCACGCGGGATAGACGCCGCTGCCGAAGCGGGATTTTATGCGGGAGAGTTTGCCGTCCCGAAGCATTTCCAGGTCGATGATCACGTCGTACGCGACTTTTTTGTTCACCCTGAGCAGCAGTACGCCTCCGTTCTGCGCCGGGGCGATGCGGGCCTCGAACGCCGGATCTTCCTGGAGAAGCGGTTTCCCCCAGGCGGCAAACTCCTCCGGGGTCCGCCGGAGCAGAAACGGCAGCCGCGGCCGGGGCGTCCCCGGCGGAGCGATCTTCCAGACCGCGAACTGTCGGCCGTGGAAGTTCGTGGAAAAGACGGGCATGGCGCGGGGATCCGAGAGCAGACGGCGGCGAAAAGGCTCGGCGGGGTCCAGAATGTCGTCAAGATCAAGGATCGCCGTGTCGCCGGGGACCATGGCGCCGTCGGGGGCGGCGGTCTCCCGGTCGAACATGAAATAGAGACGCAGACGTTTGGTCGCAAGGACGCGGCCTTTTCCTTCCGTGAAGCGGCGCAGCGCGCCGATGAGCTTCGCGGCTTCCGGCCGGTCAAAGATCGGACGTGCATTGTAAAGTCCGACGGGCAGACGCCCCCAGCAGAGAGCACACAGGATCGTCATTGCGGAGATGGTCCGTATTCCCGCGCGAAATGCCTGTTTCCCCTGTTCGTCTCTGCGGTGCAGCAATTCTCCCGCGGCGGCGATCGATGCCGCAAGAACGATCACGGATATCTCGAAACCGTACTGCATCACGGGATTCTTGACATCGGGGCTGTCCTGGAGCAGAACACCCGCCAGCAGGGGAAGCGCGACGAGAAGTCTTTTAGGCGAGCGCAGCGCCGGAATGCCCGCGGGGAGAAGCAGGGCGGCGGCAAAACAGAGATTCCGATATTGCATCAGCGCTGCGAGCACCGCCCGGGGGCGCAGTATCGGTGACAGCGCCACTTCCCACAGGGTGCTTCCCAGTCGGGCGTAGTGGAAAAGCTGCGGATTGCCCGCGGCATTCGAGGCGAAGGGGATCACCGCGTTGCTCACCAGCAGGAAAACCGCCGTGCAGAACGCCCCCCAGACGATCCCGCGGACGCATTTGCCGCTGCTGAAGAGATACAGCGCATAGCCCGCCCAAAGCACCGCCGCGGTTTCCTGGACCAGCATCGACAGCAGGATCGCCGCAGCCATTCCGGCGCGGCAGCGCCGCCGTTCGCAGATGAAGAAAAGCAAAATCAGCGGCCCCTGAAACAGGACGGGGTGGAATCCGTAGAACAGCGAAAGACTTTGATTGAGAAAAACAGGATTGAACACTGCGGCAACGGCATAACTCAGCGCGGCGGAGCGGGGCAGCCGGCAGGCCCGTCCCAGCAGATAGACGAGAAACGGCAAAGATCCCGAGAGCAGGGCCGAGATCAGAAAGACCGTTTCCGGGGCGCGCCACAGACGCAGAGCCGCGGTCATCAGAACGTTGGGGAGAAAATTGAAATGTCCGGCCTGAACAAGATATGCCCGCAGCGGCAGTTTCCCCGAGATGAGTCTCAGGTAGCACTCGGTGTATTCTCCCCAGTCCTGATAGGCGAGGAACAGCGAGCCGTAAGCGCGGCTCTGAAGGTAAAAACTCCAGGCCGCGGCCGCCAGAGATGCGAGTGCGGCCAGAAGCGCTGCAAGACGCGGGGAAAGCTGCGGCAGACGGACTTTGACGACGGCCCCGCCAAAACTCCCGACTTGTCTTTGTGTGCCTTGCAAAAGTGCGAAACAGCCGGTTTTTCGGGGTATACCGCATTGGAGGGCGCCGAAGCACCGCATCATGCACCAGGCCGTCACGGCGAGAACGGCCGCCAGATTGAGGAATCCCGCAGGCAGGAACAGAAGAGGCAGAAACAGCCACGCGGGAAGCAGTTTCCGGCTCCACTCCGAGCATCCGCGCATGCCCGCCGTCAGGACGGCCGCCGCGACCGCCGCAAGGGCGATGAAGGGCCAGACCGGAGAGGGGGTGCGGGCGGGATATACCGTGTAGTACACGCCGTCGAGAGCGGCGGTGTCGAAGCCCCAGCGGCGAAGCGTCATCGCGGCGGCCGTCAGGGCTCCCAAACCGGTTGCGAACCACGTCGCCTGTGCCGCCTTATCCGAAATGCAGATCATGGCCATTCACTTCCCGCGGGGGGCTCCGCGTCCTCCCGCAGACACCCGTACGGCGCCGATAGATATTTTCCGATCATTTTCCGAAACTTGTGAAGGGGCACGTTGTATTTGACGAAAGCGCTCACGGGCTTCGGTCCGGGGGTTCGTTCGAACGACAAGCCGAAGGGGGCGCAGACACCGGATAAAATTAGCACGGCTTTGCCGTTTTGTCAAGGGAAGACCTGCGCTTCCTCCGGGGATATCCCGCCCGAAATTCATCGACGCTGCGGAGCGCGCAGCACGTCTCCCTTCAAAAAACGGCGGACCCGGTCCCAAAACACCCCGTTTTTTTGAAAAAGGGAGAGGGTTCGGGGGAGGGACTCTCCCGGGAC
>JAFTDL010000303.1 GCA_017454215.1 Lentisphaeria bacterium
GCCCCCATCCTTTTGCGGGAAAAGCGGAGTGTTTCAGAAGTTTTTTCCCCTCTCCCGAACCCTCTCATCCTTTCAAAAGGCTCTGTTCTCCGACACGAGTCGGCGGATCCGGTTCAGAAACGCCTCGCTTTTTTGAAAAAGACAGGGGGGCCGGGGAGCAGGGAAGATTTTTTGCCTCACTTCCGGCAGCGGCGGAAGCGGCGGATGCGGAGGGCAAGCGGCGAAGAGACGCAAACGGCTTTCCGGCCGGACCCTTTCGCGCCGAAAAGCCAGCCGGAGATCACCGCCGTGAAGGGCGCGACGAGCACGAGAGAGAAACTGCCGATCAGTGTCTTGACCAGTTCCGACGCCACCAGCGTGCTGTTGAGAAAGTCCGAAATCCGCGTTCCCTGCGCGTAAAACATCATGAGAAGAGAAATGTAGCCGCCGGAATAGGCCAGCAGCAGGGTCGTCGTCATGGTGCCCACCACGCTCCGACCGATGCGCATTCCGGAACGGACGAGTTCACGCTTCGACAGCGCGGGGTTCCGGAAAGAGACCTCCTCCACGCCCGAGGCAATGTCCATGGCCAGATCCATGACGGCTCCGGAACAGGCCAGAACCATGGCTCCGACGAAGAGATCCTGAATGTCGAGGGTCTCGTAGCCGCAATAGAGCAGGGTCTGCACGTAGGGCATGGCCGCGCCGTTGATGTGCATGACTTTGCCGAACACACGGGCCATCAGCAGTCCGGCAAGGATGCCCGAAACGGCTCCGGCAAAGGTGCAGACGCCCTTTTTCGTCACCCCGGCCACCAGAAAGGTGATGACCGCGGTGAGCACGGCGACGACGGCAAAGACCGTCACCCCCGCGGGCCACCCCCTCAGCACCAGAGGGATCACCAGTTTCCAGATGGCGATGCAGCTGAAAACGAAACTGAAAAGCGCCTTGACGCCGGTGAACCCGCCGAAAAGGCAGAGCAGCACGCAGAATCCGGCGAAGAGAGTGAAACTCCAGAAGTTGCGGTAGTGGTCCTGCGCCGTGAGCATGCTTTTGCCCGGTCTGTCGCCGGGATGGATGACGACAACCGCCGTGTCCCCCGGAGAAAAGACCTTGTCCAGCTCCATCTGGCCCCGGAGTTCGTTGCCGGCAGTGAAGCACTCACCCTCCACATCGACCTCGAGTTTCTGCGAACCGTAGAGAAGCAGACCGTGTTTCGTCAGTCCGGAGTTGTCGACCGAGAGCACCGCGGCGCGGGCGGTCCGGCCGGTCCGTTCGCCGAGGGGCTGATTCCCGGGGACGAGGAACATCGC
The DNA here is from genome assembly GCA_017454215.1 of Lentisphaeria bacterium. Taxonomy (GTDB): domain Bacteria; phylum Verrucomicrobiota; class Lentisphaeria; order Victivallales; family Victivallaceae; genus UBA1784. The sequence continues at coordinate 1,293 of JAFTDL010000303.1, forward strand.
CCCCCCCGCCAGCAGGACCGCCGCGATGAAGACGATCTCGCGCCTGTGCCGTGTGAAAAACTTTTTCACAGCAGAGTCTTGAGTTTCCGGGCGATGTCGCTGTTTTCGATGAATCCCACGAAAAGCTCGGCGCCCGCGCCCTTGCTGGTGGTCAGCACGGGCAGCGCGGTGTGGGAGCCGCTGGTCCAGCCGATCCCGGCCTTCCCGGCCATGACGAGCCGCGCCGCATTGGCAAGTTTGTTCTTTTTGAACCCGTCCTGAAGCATCTTGAGCTCTTTGGCGTTGACGACCATGGGATCCTTCTTCGGATCATCGGTGAATTTGAATCCGAAGTTCTCGGTGAGAAGTTTTTCGGCATCTTCGAAGGAGAAATCAGGCTTGGCCTTTTTCGCCGCCTTGATCTTCGCGGCAAAGGCGTCGTGGGAGCACTTCTGATTGATGAGACGCTCCATGTACATGGCGTACCCCGTTCCGGCGAATCCCATGGTCATGCCGCCGGTCTCGTGATCGCCGGTGACGATGACAAGCGTTTCATCGGGATGTTTTTCCGCAAACTTGAGAGCGACGCGGACGGCTTCGTCGAGAGCCAGCACTTCGTGCAGATTGCCCGCTGCCTCGTTGGCGTGGCCGCACCAGTCGATGGCGCCGCCTTCGACCATCATGAAGAACCCCCCGGGATTGTCCAGAAGCTCGATGCCCCTGGCCGTGTATTCGGCAAGGGTCGCCACATCGCCTTTGGCGTCGATGCTGTAAGGAAGTTTCCCCTTCGCACCCACGGCGAGGACCTTCCCCTCCCCCGGACGCAGGGCCAGCAGTCCGGCCTTGTCGCGGACGACCTTGTAGCCGGCTTTTGCGGCCAGTTCATAGATGTCCCCCTTGTACTCGGGAGCCGTTTTGTCGTCGTTCTTCTGCACGCCGCCGCCGCCGAAGTAATCGAACCCGGAGCCGATCAGGTCCAGTCCGATGGCGTAATACTGGGAACGGTGGGGACGGTGAGCATAAAATCCCGCCGGAGTGGCATGATTGATCGTGACCGAAGTGACGATGCCCACCTTTTTGCCGTTGCGCCGGGCGACGTACGCTACGGACTCAAGTTTGCGTTTGCCCTCGGAATCCATGCCGACGCGGCCGCTCCGCGTCTTTTCGCCGCAGGCGATGGCCGTCGCCGCCGCGGCGGAATCGGTCACGAGGCTGTCGGTGGAGTTGGTCCGCGTGGTGGCGTGGTACGGCAGCGTATTGAGCGCCAGCTGGCCGCGGCCCATCTTGCGCGAAAACTCATCGGCCACCATCCGCTGGGGCGTGGCCATGCCGTCGCCGATGAAAAGAAACACATACTTGGGATTCCTGCCGTAAAGCGCACAGGCGCACACGGCCAGAACAAAAAGAAACGACAGTTTTTTCATGAGATCCCCCCTGTAAAAGAATACTGTCCCTTAACGTACTCCGAAAACGGGAATTATGCAACGCCTTTTTGCGGAAATCAGGATCATTTCCCTTCATACGAAAACAGCGGGGCAGCCCCGCTGTTCTCGTATCGGAATTTTAACGCAGTGCCGTCGTCAGAGGCTCTGGCAGACGGTGATGACGATCTCGCCGTAGATGTCCTCGGCGCTGCATCCGCGCGACAGGTCGTTGAGCGGCTTGGCCAGTCCCTGCAGAACGGGACCGTAGGCCTCCGCCTTGGCCAGACGCTGGACCAGCTTGTAGCAGATGTTGCCGCAGTTGAGATCGGGGAAGATCAGCACGTTGGCGGAACCGGCCACCGGACTGCCGGGAGCCTTGGCCGCCGCGACTTTGGGCACGATGGCCGCATCGGCCTGAAGCTCGCCGTCGCAGACGATGTCCAGCTTCTCCGCTTCGACCTTGGCCGCGAATTTGGCCGCCGCTTCGCGGATCTTGACCAGAACTTCGTGATCGGCGCTGCCGTGGGTCGAGAACGACAGGAACGCCACCCGCGGCGTCTTGCCCAGCAGAGAACGGTAGCTCTTGCTGGTGGCCATGGCGATATCGACCAGCTGGTCGGCGTCGGGGTTGGGATTGACGCCGCAATCGGCGAAGACCAGCACCTCGTCGCCCGCGGGAGCGGGAGCGGCAAGGTCCATCACGAAGCAGCTGCTGGCGCTCTTGATGCCGGGCGCGGTGCCGATGCAGTGGAACGCGGCGCGCAGCATGTCGGCGGTGGAGGCGATGCTTCCGGCGACGAGACCGTCGACCATCTTGCGGCGGCACATCATGGCGCCGAAATAGATCCGGCTGGACATCATCTTGCGGGCCTTCTCGATCTCGAGGCCCTTGGCCTTGCGCATTTCATAGAGTTCCTGAGCAAAGTCCTCGAAGAGAGGGCTCTTCATGTAGTCGAGGCACTCGAATCTGCGCTCGGCGATCCCGGCGTCGGCGCAGGCCTTGGCGATCTCCTCCTCGGTGCCGAGGACGATGATCTTGCCGACGACCTTCTTCTCGACGGCCATGTTGGCGGCCTTGACCACGCGGGGATCCTGTCCCTCGGGCAGGACGATGGTGCGGCTGACGGTTCTTGCGCGTTCGGCGAATTTTTCAATGGCGGACATTTTTCAAACCTTTCCTTGTAAAAGTGGTTCAGTTCCCGGAAACGATCTTCATGGTGGTGCGGGCGATCATGAGCTCCTCGTCGGTGGGCATGACGATCACCTTGAAGGCACTGTCGGGCGTGGAGATGACACCCTGCTTGCCGAAGCACTCGTTGTTGCGGACGTCGTCGATCTTGAGCCCCAGGGGTCCCAGCTGGTCCATGACCATCTTGCGGATCTCGAAGGAGTATTCGCCGATGCCGCCGGTGAAGACGATCGCCTGCGGCTTGCCGACCAGCACGTAGTAGGCGCCGAGGTATTTGACGATGCGGCGGACGAACATCTTGACCGCCAGCGCGGCGCGCTCGTTGCCCCTGTCGGCGGCGGCCAGCATGTCGCGCATGTCGCCGGTGCCGATGCCGCCCACGCCGTAAAGTCCGGATTTCTTGTTGAGGATGGTATCGACCTCCTTGGCGGTGTGGCCGACTTCGACCAGACGCAGCACGGCGGCGGGATCCATGTCGCCGGAACGGGTCCCCATCATCAGTCCTTCCAGCGGGGTGAGGCCCATGGTGGTGTCGATGACTTTTCCGCCCTTGATGGCGGCCATGCTGCACCCGTTGCCCAGATGGCAGGTGATGATGTCGGTGTCTTCAGGCTTCTGCCCGAGGAATTTGGCCGTGGCCAGCGTGACGTAGTGATGACTGGTGCCGTGGAAACCGTACTTGCGGATCCCGTACTGCTTGTAATACTCGTAGGGAATGGCGTAAAGGTAGGCTTCGGGGGGCATGGTCTGGTGGAACTGGGTGTCGAACACGCCCACGTTGGGCACGCCCGCCATGGCCTTTTCACAGGCTTCGATACCGGCCAGATTGGGAGGATTGTGCAGCGGTCCCAGCGGGAAGCACTCGCGGATGACGTCTTTCACTTCGGGCGTGATGAGCATGGGGGCGGTGATCTTTTCTCCGCCGTGGAGGACACGGTGGCCGACCGCGGCGATCTCGCCGAGGCTCCTGATGACGCCGATCCCGGGATCGGTCAGCTTCTCGCAGATGCGGCTCACGGCTTCGGCGTGGTCCTTGACGGGGATCACCGCCTCGAATTTGAAGCCGTCGGGGCGCTTGTAGATGAGATTGGGCGCGTCGCTGCCCAGACGTTCGAACAGACCCTTGGCCAGGACCTGTTCGTTTTCCATGGCGAACAGCGTGAATTTGAGCGAACTGCTGCCGGCGTTGATGACCAGAACTTTCATTGACTTCCTTCTCCAGTTGTTTTGAAACGACAAACCTCGAAAAAACAAAAACGCTTCCGGAAAGATCCTTCCGGACAGATCACGAAAAAAAGGGGGAAACGCTCCTCACTTCTTTCTGAAAACGATGCGCCCCTTGGTCAGATCGTAGGGCGACATCTCGAGCGTCACCGCGTCGCCGGGAAGAATACGGATGAAATTCATCCGCATCTTGCCGGAAATGTGAGCGTTCACCACGTGTCCGGTCTGAATTTCCACCCTGAACATCGTGTTGGGCAGAAGTTCCCGGACAACGCCGTCGACTCTGATTACATCGTCTTTTGCCACGTTAATATCTCCGGTTCACTGTCGGTTATAAGTACCATGTGTTCGAAATGCGCGCTCCACGAGCCGTCGCGGGTCCTCACCGTCCAGCCGTCGTGACGGTCGACGACGATCCGCTCGGTGCCCAGATTGAGCATGGGTTCGATGCAGATGACCATGCCGGGCGCCAGAACGGGTCCGCCGCCCCAGCCGGTGAAATTGGGCACTTCGGGGGGTTCGTGGAGATGAATGCCGCAGCCGTGCCCGACGTATTCGCGCACGATGCCGAGGCGGCTTTTGCGGGCGGCGAGTTCCACGGCGCGGCTGATGTCGCCGACGCGGCGGCCGCAGCGGGCGGCTTCGATCCCCCGCATCAGGGCGGAACGGGTCCCTTCGAGGAGCCTGCGGATGTCGGCGGAGGGATGGGGATCCATGCAGACGGTCACGGCGGTGTCGCCCAGAGCGCCGTCGAATTCGACGCCCACGTCGAGACTGACGATGTCATGCTCGCCGATGACCCGGTCGCAGCTGGCGATGCCGTGCACGACCTCGTCGTTGACGGAAATGCAGACGTTGCCGGGATAGCCGCGGTAATTGAGAAAAGCGCTTTTGCCGCCGGAGGCCCGGATGAGTTCGGCGGCGCGCATGTCGACGTCCATCGTGGTCATTCCCGGACGGACCGATTCGGCCAGCAGATCGCGGATCTGAGCCGTCACCGCCGCCGCGCGGCGGATGCGGACGATCTCCTCGGGAGTGTGGACATTCTGCCCTTTGGACATAAAACTACTTCTCCAGAGCTTCGAGCAGGCGGGCAAGGATCTCGCTGCTCGAAGTGGATTCGATGGTCAGCAGCTGACCGGACTTTTCATAGTAGTCGATCAGGGGCATGGTCTGCTTGTAGAAGACCTGCAGCCGGGATTTCGCCGTTTCGACGGAGTCGTCGCTGCGCTGGTAGAGCGGAGAACCGCACTTGTCGCAGATGCCCTCCACCTTGGGAGGCATGAAGAGCTTGTTGTAGATGGCGTCGCAGCCGCGGCAGTTCAGCCGGGCGGTCAGACGCTGGATGAGCATTTCGTCGGGCACCTTGAAATACACGACCATCTGGAGTTTCCGGCCGAGGGCTTTCAGCGCGTCGTCGAGCAGTTCGGCCTGGGCAACGGTGCGGGGAAAACCGTCGAGGATGAATCCCGCCCTGCAGTCGTCCTTGGCCAGACGGCTGCGGACCATGCCCGCCACGATCTCGTCGGGGACCAGCTGACCGGACTTCATCAGAGCGTCGGCCTTTTTGCCCAGTTCGGTGCCCGCCGCCACCTCGGCCCGCAGCAGGTCGCCGGTGGAGATGTGCGCCAGAGGATACTTCTCGAGGACCTGCTTCGAAACGGTCCCCTTTCCCGCGCCGGGAGCGCCGAGAAAAACCAGATTGTGTTCGGTACTCATTTGGATGAACTCCTTTTACGTAGATATTCCGGAATCGAGCCGGCGGGGATCTGAATCTGTTCCCCGTCGGCCATGTTTTTGACGATGGCGGTATCGCCGGCCAGCTCGCTTTCGCCGCGCACGACGGCCAGCGGAGCACCGCTTTTGTTGGCTTCTCTCAGCTGCGCCTTGAAAGAACGCGCCTCCAGTTCGAGCTCTACGGGAATGCCCGCCGCCCGCAGTTCATCCGCCAGAGCCAGATTGGCAAGACGGGCCGCGGGATCCAGTCCGATGAGATAGGCCGCCGGCCCCGCGGGCGCGGGAGCCCTGACGTTGAGGGCCTCTCTCACCAGCAGCAGACGCTCGACGCCCGCGGCGAATCCCACGCCGGGCACGGGACGCCTGCCGCCGGGCAGAAACAACTCGTAGCGCCCTCCCCCCGCGATCGCGGTCTGGGGGCCCAGTGCCGGATGCGTCACCTCGAAGACCGTGTGAACATAATAATCCAGCCCGCGGACGAGGCGGGGATTGACCTTGTACGGAATTTTCAGCGCATCCAGCGCCCGGCGCACTTCGTCGAAGTAGGCCCGGGAGGCCTCGCCGAAACTCGCAACGTAATCGGGAGCATCGGAAACCACCTTCCCGCAGGACTCCTGCTTGCAGTCGAGAATGCGCCAGATGTTGCGCTCGAAACGGGTGCGGCAGTCGTCGCACATGGTGTCGAGGTGCTGAGAAAAGTAGTCCCGGAGCAGTTTTTCGGCGGGACCGCGGTCCTCGCCGACGCCCCGGGTGTTGATGTCGAAACAGAAGCCGTCAAGCCCGATGGCCCGCAGGACCGCGGCCAGCATGGCGATGCATTCGGCGTCGATCAGCGGAGCGCAGCGGCCCACGTTTTCCACGCCGATCTGGTGGAACTGACGGCGGCGGCCGGCGGCGGGACGCTCGCCCCGGAACATGGGACCGAAGTAGCGGACCCGGTGCTCCACCTGATTCATCACGTCCGTGCCGGAGAGGGCGCGCATGACGCCCGCGGTCCCTTCGGGGCGCAGGGTGAGACTGCGGCCGCCGCGGTCGGTAAAGGTGTACATCTCTTTCTGAACGACCTCGGTCTCGCCGCCGAGCCCCCGCTGGAAAACCTCGGTGAACTCGAAAACGGGAGTCCTCAGCTCCCCGTAACCGTAACGGGAAAATATCTCCGAACCGATGCGTTCGATTTCACGCCACTCCCGGGCCTCCGGTTCGAAAATGTCCGCAGTCCCGGGCGGGGGAGAACAAGCCGCCATGATACACTCTCCAAAAAATCAGCAACGCCCGACGAAAATCATTTCGTCAGGCGTGCGTTCATTCAGTTGCCTATCGACCCTGCCAAACATCGTCTTACTTGAAATCGGCGGGATCAAGTTTCTCGACGGCGTCCTTGAGTTCTTTTCCGGCGCGGAATTTGACGACGGTGCGCTCGGGGATCACGACTTCGTGCTTGGGTTCGTTGGGGTTGCGGCCCTTGCGGCTCTTGCGGACTTTGATCTCGAACACGCCGAAGTTGCGCAGTTCGATGGTGCGGCCGGAGATCAGTTCCTCGGCAATGTAGTCCAACACCTTCTGCACGGTCTCGGCGACTTGTCCCTGATTGAGGTTAGTCTCGCGCGCAATTTTCACGACCAGATCACGTTTCGTCATAATGAAAACTCCTGTATTAAAAATTTGTGATGAACCGGGCAATATAAAATGCAACCATAATAATATTGCACCGAAACAGCGTTCCGTCAACCCCGTTTTGAGGAAAAACATGCTTTTTTGTCGAAATTCCCCGGCCTCATCGGACAGAAACGCATCTCCGATTGAAAACGGAACGCCGACATGGTATATTATGAGGCGGTACGCACACAACAAAAACCAGGGAGATCCCGGCACCATGAGCAGACTTGTTTTCACCGTTTTTTCCGATCTTCACCACCACCCCGTCTGGTACAAGACCGAAGCGCCGGAACGCCTCGCCGCGATCCAGCGGCGGGCGGTCGACAGCGGCTCGGCGTTTCTGCTCCATCTGGGGGATTTCAGCCACCAGCCCTCACGGTATCCGGAACTCATCCGGCAGTACAGGGAGTTTTCTCTGCCCGGGTACTTCGTCCTGGGCAATCACGAATTCGATATCGATTATTACGAGACGGTTCTGGAGGCCATGGGCCTTGAGAGCAACTATTATTACTTCGACTGCTCGGGATTCCGCTTCATCCAGCTGGACGAAAACTATTTCCGCGATTTTCCCGGCGTCTATTTCCACTATTCGGCAAGAAATTACTTCGATCATCCCCAGTCCCGGGACTGGATGCCGCCCGAAGAGATCGACTGGCTGCGCGAGACCGTCGCGAACTCCCCCTATCCCTGCATCCTCTCAAGTCACGCGCCGCTGGATTACCCCAACGGCGCGGGCGTCAGATGCAAGGAGCCCGTCCGGGAGATCATCGCCGGCTCGAAGAACACCCCCGGCGAGGTCATTCTCTGCATGAACGGCCACTATCACCGCTCGGGCCTGGACATCATCGACGGCGTCGCCCGGCTGGACGTCAACTCCGCCTCCTTCAACTGGGTGCCGACGCCCCATGCCTTCTTCCCCGACGAGTGGTACAAGACCTATGAATGCGCGGGAAATCAGGTCATCTACACCGATCCCCTCAGCGCCGTCGTCACGCTGGACTCCGACGCCCGCACCATCGACATCGAAGGGTGCAAAAGCACTTTCCTCTACGGGATCAGCACGGAGAAAAGCGGCAACAAATCGGGTTTCCGCCTCTGCACGCCCGACATGGTTTCGGGACACGTGGATTACTAATGGCGGGCATAGAAGCCGCGGAATTTCTCCTCGGGCACGGAATAGCGCAGCGTGAGGCCGCCGCCGTCGGGATCCATGCGGCGGTATTCGTAATACGGAGGGAGCGGCTCCCGGGACAGAGCGCCCTCCCCCTTCTTTTCGATCCTGCGGAATGAATACTTCACTTTCCTGCCGTAGTCGAGAAAATCCTTTTCCGAAAGGCGGCACTCCCATTCGAAAGCCATGGTGTTTCCGCGGACTTTGATGTCGTGTGCGCCCGCAGGAAAATAATGTTCTTTCTGCCACTTGAAGAGATGGGGGATGGACGCGACGTCGTTTCCCGTGTAAGTCACGTCGCGGCCGGTGCGTCCGAGGAGAACAGCGCCGATGCAGAACAGAATGAACGCCACGACGGGGCCCGCACAGCCGAAGACCGGCGTGTTTTTATGACGCCGGAAAGGAAAGACGACTCCCGCAAAAACTGCCGCCAGCGCCGTCGCGGGCAGTCCCCACAGAAAGGCGTCACGCTCGAAATACCAGGCAAGAGCAAAAAAGACCGCCCACAGAAGAAACGCGGGCACCAGCCACAGACCGACGCTCTGCAGACGGGAGCAGGGGCCGTCGCCGACAGGCGCATCGGGTGTAAGCAGCGCCCCGCGGGCGATGTTGAGGATGATGACGGCAATGACGAGGAAACAGCAGAAAAAGACCACCGGCTCGCTGATGCCGCGGAATCCGGCCTTCTCCAGCAGAAAGAGGGGTACGAGCCCCGCGAAAAGGGACGCCGGGGCGCAGGGGAGAACGATTAGAACAAAAAAAGCGGTCCGGCGCAGAACGCGGTAAACGCGCTCCGGACCGGACCGGAAAGTCATGCCCGGAGCCTCAGAGGCTGCCGGTGAGGTCATCGGAACCGCCCAGCGTCGTCAGGGGCCGATTGACCAGATCGAAGGGCTTCTCCGCAGGTTTTTCGGAACTTTTCTTCGCGTCGGCGCCGGTCAGGCGGCTGTTGTACTCGGCCTGCGCCTTGGCCAGTTCGCCTTCGGCGCGGACCCGGGCCGCATCCAGTTCGGCCTTGACCGCATCGAGGCTCTCGGAGTCGATCTTGCTCACGCCGAGAGTGTTCAGCACCTGAAAATAAGCCACGTACACATTGCCGAGAGAAACGATCCGCGAGATCTCCTTTTCGGCGGTCTCAAGGCGGATGTGATCCAGTTCGAGCTGGGAAAGCTCTCCGGCCGCCTTGCGGTTGGCAAGGGCCCACTGCAGATTCTTGCGGTAGGCGCTGTAGACCCGGTCGTCAATGGCGAAACGCTCCTTGACGGACATGAGATTGGAGTGACTGATCCTGACCTGCGCCATGATGCCCACGCCCAGAGAATAGGCCTTGGCCGCCTCGGCGTCGGCCATGCTGTCGTAGGCCATGTAGCTGGCGATGTGCTGAGGCAGTTTGAGCAGATTGTACGCGGCGCTGATGCCGATGCCGTACCACGAAGCGTGATAGAGATAACTGTTGTTGTCCTTGGTGAAGTCGATGAACAACCGGGCGGAGGGGAGCATCTTGATAAGCTCCTTGCGGCACTCGGTGACGTTGATGTGCTTGCGCATGTCGGTCTCGTAAAGTTCGGGGCGCTCCAGCAGGGCGATCTGCTCCAGCAGGGTAAGTTCGGGGAACTCCATGCGGGGAATGCTGTCGAGCGCGGACTCGTCCACGCGGATCTTGCCGGAGGGATCCAGTCCCAGCAGCGCCCGCAGTTCGACGCAGCTGTTTTCGTAGTTGCGGATGTAACTGGTCAGACGCTTTTCCATATCGACGAACTGCCGGGTCTCGTCGAAGGCGCGGAAGGGAGTGATGGCCCGGGATTTGCTCAGTTTCTCGATCAGTTCGTAGCGGCCGCGGCAGTCTTCCAGCAGCTTGCGGGTGATGGTGATGGCCCGCTGGGCGGCGGCCACCTTGAAGTAGGATCTGACCACGTCGAGGGTGAGGTTCTGACTGGTGCGGCGCAGACGCTGCCGTTTCATCAGCTCACGGTCGTTGGCCTGAACGGTGTTGAAGAAGGCCAGTCCGAAGTCGAGGGTGGAGAGCGCGACCTCGGTGCTGAACACGTTGACGTTGCGGTCGGTGCTGGTGCTGTATCCGTAGGTCATGCCGGAGCCTTCCAGCTTCCTGCTGGAGGAAGCGGCGGTGTTGCTCCGGGCGGTGAAAGTGTTTTTGACGTTGAGCTCGGGCAGCATGCCCAGCAGTTCGGCGGTCTTCTGCTCGCGTGCGACCTGCTCCTCGAGCTGCCGGACTTTAAGTTCGAGGTTGTTCTTCTGGGCCAGTTCGATGCAGTTCCTGAGCGTGAGGGTCCTGCCGTCGGCGGGCTGTTTGAAACGCGAAGCCTCGAAGTGCTTCATGGCGTTCTCGGCGCGCTCGTTCCTGAAATCCTCCTCGGATTTGCACCCGGCCAGCATGGCGGCGGACAAGGCGGCAACGGTCAGCACCGCGGAAAAAAACGTCTTTCTCATAATATGCACCCTGTTGAATACGGTTGATATCCACATTTCACACACCCGATAAGATAACCCCGCGGACCGGAAAAGTCAATACTGCACCGGGAGTTTTGACGAAAATCTTGAAAAATTTTTCCGCAAAAGGCGATTTTGCCCCGAATTTTAACCGTACCCGGCTCTTGCATTGACCGGGAACGGGTGATATATTAATGAAATGAAAAATCGTCACCGGTGATCGGAAGGGTATGTTCCGTCATATTTTTTGTGGAAGGCACAGCGCTATGGAAAATCAGTACAAGCAGACCGGCAAGCGGATAGCGGAGATCCGTCAGGTCCTCAACATTCCGGTTTCGGAAATGGCAAAGCTCACGGAAATGAGCGAGGAAGAGTATCTCAGGCACGAGAGTGGCGAAGTCGACTCTCCCTTCTCCTTCCTCTACACCTGTGCGAAGCGCTTCAACGTCGACGTGAGTTCCCTCATCGCGGGCGATTCCCCGAAACTGTCGTTCTACACCGTCACCCGCAAGGGCGGCGGGCTGCCTATCAAAAGAAGAAAAGATCTTCAGTATCAGCACCTTGCCGCAAGGATCAAAAACCGCAGCACCGAACCGCTCCGGGTCACGGCCCAGTATCAGGACGAAAATCTGCCCATCGAACTTTCGACCCACTCCGGGCAGGAATTCGACTTCGTGCTTTCCGGACAGCTGCGCATCCAGCTGGGCAGCAAGGTGGAGATCCTCAACCCCGGCGACAGCGTCTACCTCGACGCGGGCCATCCCCACGGCATGGTGGCCGCCAACAGGGAGGGATGCGAGTTCCTCGCCATCGTCATCCGCGGCGAAAGCGAAGAGCCGCTGGAGTTCGAGACCAGCAGCGGCGAACCGGAAAAACAGGGCAGACGCCGCCTGATCTATCAGGATTTCATGGAAGAGGTGCTCGACGAGAACAAACACCTCAAATCCGTGCGTTTCCACTATCCGGACAATTTCAACTTCGCCTACGACGTGGTCGACGAACTCGCCCGCAGATATCCCGAAAAACGGGCCATCGCGTGGATGAGCCGCAATCACGAACGCCGGAATTTCACCTTCACCGAAATTTCGCGCTATTCCCGGCAGGCCGCGAACTACTTCTCCTCACTGGGGATCAAAAAAGGCGACCACGTCATGCTGGTGCTGCGCCGCAACTGGCAGTTCTGGGTCATCATCAACGCGCTGCACCGGATCGGCGCAGTGGCGCTTCTGGCAAGCAACCAGTTCCTGCCCAAGGACTTCAAATACCGCTTCGAACGCGCCAAAGTCCGCGCGGTGATCTGCTCCGTCGACGGGACCATGACCGACGCCGCCGAAGAGGCCGCCCGTGAAGTTCCCTGCGTGGAATTCAAGATCGCCGTCAACGGCTCCTACCGGGACTGGCTGAAATTCGATGAGGAGTTCGTCAAGTGTTCCGACGACTTCCCCCGTCCGGCCGACCTCAAGGCGACGGATCCGGCGATCATGTTCTTCAGCTCCGGCACGGCGGGATACCCCAAGGCCATCGTCCACTGCCACACCTATCCCCTCGGCCACATCATCACCGCCCGCTGGTGGCAGCAGGTGGACCCCGACGGCCTGCACCTGACCATCTCCGATACCGGATGGGCCAAGTCCCTGTGGGGCAAGATCTACGGTCAGTGGCTCTGCGAGTGCGCCGTCATGGTCTACGATTTCGACCGCTTCGACGCCGACGACATCATGAACCTCTTCAAGGACTTCGGCATCACCTCGTTCTGCGCACCGCCGACCATGTACCGCTTCTTCATCAGGGAGGACCTCTCCAAGCACGACTTCTCGAGCCTCAAGCACGCGGCCATCGCGGGCGAGGCTCTGAATCCCGAGGTCTTCAACCAGTTCTACAAGGCCACCGGCCTCAAGATCATGGAGGGCTTCGGACAGAGCGAGACCACCATGGTCCTGGGCAACATCATCGGCATGGTGCCCAAGCCCGGCTCCATGGGCAAGCCCTCGCCCCTCTACAATGTGGAACTCCACGACCCCGACGGCAATCAGGTCAAGTCCGGCGAAGTGGGCGAGATCGTCATCAAGGCCGAGCCTTACCAGGTGCCGGGACTTTTTGTCGGCTACTACGGCGAAGACGAGGCCAACGCCGCCAGCTGGCACGACGGATTCTATCACACC
>JAFTDL010000304.1 GCA_017454215.1 Lentisphaeria bacterium
CCTTTCGTACTGCCGTGACCGCCTTGCCGAGCTGGTACAGACGTTCTTTCGCCGGTTGGTTGTCTTTTCTGCCGACACCTTCCGCATATTTTCTGTGCAAATCATAGGTAAAACGCCCCCGGCGTTTTCCGGCGGCATTGACGTAAAATCCGTTTTTCAGCGCATTTGATGCGGCGGCACGGCTGACGGTCTCCCGTGTGCCGTGCCGGATCACCGACTTCTTGACCGCGCTCCGCGCACCTCTGCCGCCCACGGCTACAGATCCTTGCTTTTCAGTTCCGCCGCATACTTCTTCAAGTCTTCCTTCAACTGCGGGATCACGACCCGGAACACCCCGTGGGGGGCTTGCCCGCTGTGGCCGTTTTCCAGCGGCTCCGCATACGGCAGACTGTTGGAAATAATCAGGTCGTCGTCGATGCTCACGGAAACGAAAGCCTTCTCCGCCCGCGGTTTATCCAGATCGTAATACACGATCTTGTTTTTGATGTATTCTTTGGGCGGCGGCGCGGGCACGGTGAAGTCGATTCCGTTGATCGAACAGTTGAAGCCCCAGCGGTATCTTCCGGTGAGTACCGGCGCTTGCGCGGTCAGCCGATCGTATGCCATGATCGCGACTTTGCGTTTCAATTCGTTGGCCCGCTTCCCCGGCAGCCGGAGAAATTCATGGACTTTCCCGAGGTCACTCAGATTGAATTTCAAGGTCGTCCTCCTCGCTGTCCGCGATGCTGCGGAGAATGATGCGGTACTGCCCCGGCTGGTTGTTCTGCCAGTCTTCCGGGATGACCTTGCGGACCGAGTAAAGGATGCCGCCGAACGCGATCTCGTCGGTGCCCGGCGTCAGGAACGCGCGGCTTTCATCCCAGCGCCAGTCTTCCGTGACGGCGCGTTCCCAGATGTCTTTCAGCGTCGTATGATCGAGTACCAGCGACAGATCTCCGGCCTGTACGAGCGTCTGGTCGATGAGGTCGGCGCGTACATTTTCGGGGGCCGGGCATTGGATGGAGAAGCGGTCCGCGGTCACGGTGGTCTTGCCGGAAGCGGGATCGGTCGTGATGATTTTTTTGATGAGGACCGCCGAGTTGCGGAAGATTTTCAGCCGACCGATGCGCCGGTCGATTTTCTGCCAGATCGTTTTTTTCATGCCGCCGTTGCCTTATGTGCGCCGTTTTGATGTCTTCGCATAAATCTGGGGAAGTCAACCGGCGGGACTGCACAAGCCGCGCCGTTGTGCAGAAAACCGGCTTTTCTGGACAATAAATAGCCTCAATGTTAAAAAAAACGGGATTTTTTTGCATTTGCCGCTTGACATATCTTGTTATGTGGTGTATTTTATGCACAAAGGCAACAAAGCCTACAAAAAGGAGGTCGAAATGAAAAACTACACACTCACCTACACCTACAAGGCCCGCAATCGTGCGGCGGTCGGATTTGCGGTTGGCAACACTTGGTCCTGCTGGGCAGACAATGAACAGGTCGGCGATGCTATGATCGAGGAGATCACCAGCGGTGACATCTGGGAGACGATCGAGCTGCCGGTCGGATGGAAGCTTGTATCAAATCCCAAGCAGGCTGACGGCTGCGCCTACATTACCGCATACAACAGCGGCGGTGAAGAGGTCTCCAGCACCGGTCACCTTGTCAAGATCGAGGTGCCGGCATGAAAACGACTGCACTTGTGGAGCAACTGAAAGAGGCGGGGGAAGACTTCGAGTTTTACCCGACGACGCGGGAGATGGTCAAGATGATCTGGGACCACCGCCGGGGGAAATGGGACGACGGAAGCCCGCATATTGCCGACTTCGGCACGGTGCTGGACATCGGATGCGGGACGTGCAATTTCAGGCGGTGGGTGCATGAGTTCAACGCCGAGGTTGCCAAGGAGCCGGACGGCGACCGCCACACCGTGGATATGCACGGCTACTATGTGATGGAAAAGAGCCTGATCCTGCTGAACCAACTGGATCCGGACGTGGTGGTGCTGGGGACGGACTTTCACGAAGCGACGCTGATCGACAAGCCGGTGGACACGATTTTCTGCAATCCCCCGTACCGGGAATACGAGGATTGGGCGGCGCGGATCATCACCGAGAGCGCCTGTAAGGAAATCTACCTCATCATTCCCCGGCGCTGGAAAGAGAGCGAAAAGATCATGCTGGCATTGAAGCGGATGAAGCTCTCCTTTGAGCCGCACCAAGTGCAACGCTGTGAATTTCTCACCGTGACCAAGGAAACCGTTACGGACGTCGAGGTGATCGGGAGCGCGGATTTTCTGGACGCGGAGCGGGCTGCACGGGCCAAGGTGGACATTATCCACATCAACAAAAAGTACACGCCGCAGGACGCCGGGTTTGACCGTTTTTTCGATGATACGTTCGGGATGCCGGACGAGGCGAAAAGCAAATACGACTTCGAGTATCAGGAGCGCCAAGCCGAAGCCGAAGCGCTCAAAGCGGAACTGCTGACCGGCCGGAACAAGGTCGAGATCCTTTGCCGGGGATATGACGAAAAGCAGAAGCAGCTGTTTGAACACTTCAAGACGATCTGTGGGCTGGATGCCGGGGTGCTGGAGGCGATCGGGGTGCGGAAAGACGCGGTGAAAAAGGCGCTGAAAAAGAACTTCGAGGGGCTGAAAAACCTGTATTGGAACGCCGCGTTCGACTGCCTTGAAGAGATCACCTCCCGCCTGACGTCGCAATCGCGCAAGGATATGCTGGGGCGCTTCACGCTGTTGAAGACGGTGGACTTCACGCCGTCGAACATCTACGCGCTGATCGTCTGGGTGATAAAGAACGCGAACCGCTACACCGAAGACCAGATGATCGACTTCTTCATGGCGCTGTCCTCGAAGGAGAACGTGCGAAACTACGTCTCGAACAAGCGGGTTTTCGAGCAGGACCGCTGGCGGTACACTTCGCGGGAGAACCGCAACACCCATTATACCCTTGACTACCGGATCGTCGTCACCAAGCACGCGCTTCCCGGAGAAGCAGGTTACGAGTGGCATGATTCGACGGTGCGCGACATATTCCAGACCAAAATCGGGGACATCTGCACGGTGGCAAACAATCTGGGCTTTCCTGTCGGGCGGATCGACATACCGCGGTCATACGGCGCGCGCGGCACGGCGCAGACCACCATCGACGGCAAGCCGGAGACGCTTTTCGCGTTTCGCTGTTACCAGAACAGAAACGTACACATCAAATTCAACATGGAGTTTATGAAAGCGCTGAACGTCGCGGTCGCGCGGAAGCTCGGCTGGATCAAAAACAAGTCGGACATCGCCCGCGAGTTCACGCCGGAAATGGCGGAGGGCGCGGAGCGGTATTTCGACGCATTCAAGGGGCTGTCTCTGGAAGCCGGGGCGCTGTTGATGTTGCCGGAACCGGAACCGGAAGCCCCGGCCGCGAGCCCGGATCCGGAAGCGAAAAAGGAACCGGCGCCGACTGCACGGGTAGCGGCGAAGCCGGAGCGGAAATTCATCGAAGGAAGCCTGTTTTGAGGGAATGGGGGGGACCGAATATGCTTGACAAACCGACGGAGCAATTCTTTGCCCTGTGGCATGAGCATTCCATGAGCGACTGGCGTTTTTACGGTTCGCAAGCCGGGGCCGAGTGGTTCAGGGAACTGCGGCACCTTGCGGCGCAGATCCCGGCGGAGAACTGGCGGGAATACGCGCTGTGGCTGGTCGGCGAAGCGGAGGCAGCGGCGGAACGCCGGGACGCCCGCCGGATGACGGCGCTGGCCTTGAATGCCTTTGACAACCACCGACGGCTGATCTGGGCTTGACAATCCTGCGGCAAAGTAATATAATATCACGAGGACGGAAAAAACGATGAAACCTGTTACGAAAAAAACTTTCCGCTGCCCGGAGTGCGGCGCGGAACTCCCGCCGGATCTGGTGGCGGAGATCAAAGCGGCCGGAGTGAGCGATTTTCACCGCGCCGCCGGCAGGGCGGTGACGGAGAAAAAACGCGCCGCCCAGCGCCGGAACATGGCGGCGGTCAACGCCTCCTACACCCCGGAGAAGCGGCGTCTGGCGGCGGCGAAGCGAAAGGCGAAAAAAGCGGAGCGGGCCGAACGTCGGCTTCGTGATGTCGCGGCGGCTGGTGGCTCCGCCCCCGACTCGCCTTGATCGGAACGGCGTTTTCAGTCTTTCCTGTAGATGTGCCAGTTCTCGGAGTGCAAAAGCGGCTGGAAGCCGTGTTTTTCGGCCACGAGGTCAAGCGCTTTCTCTGTCCACAGCAGACAATGACCGGCGCGGGGATTGGCATAAAACCAGTCTTCGATGTTGTTCTCTCGGATGAACTCCGTCGTTCCGATGAAAACGCCGCCGGGAACCAGCAGACCGCCGATCTTCTCGAAAAGGTC
>JAFTDL010000305.1 GCA_017454215.1 Lentisphaeria bacterium
CTTTTCACGTGGAAAAGAAGTTTTCCCCCTCCCCCGGAAACCGTCTCCCTTATCAAGAATAGAGAGTTTTATTTTTCGGGGAAGGTGAGTTTGACGTCGGAGAGGAGGGCTTTTCCGGTGGTGCGGAAGACGATGCGGACTCCGGTGGGGCGTTTTTTGCCGACGACGTCGGGGATGGGGAAGTCGCCGGTGAATTCGCGCAAGGTTTCGGCGTTGGGCAGATAGTGCAGATCGCGGCCGCGGAGTCCGGTGCCGGAATAGATGAAGAGGCCGCACTCGGTGCCGGTGCCCTGATATTTGAACGATATCCGCACTTTTTTCGCGCCCTGCAGGGGGATGACGCTGGCGTTGAAGCAGTATTTATTCCTGTCGAGGCGGATGCCCTGCCAGTCCGCGGCATAGCGGCCTTTGGCCCAGTCGCCGCAGAGGCCGTCCGGGCCGGGGACCGTCGAAAAAGCGAATTCCCGCGGTGCGGCCGAGGCGGAAATGACGGAAAAGATCGAAATGACGGCAAAAATGACGGGACGTATTTTCATGATTCAGATCTCCTTGCATGCCCGGGGCAGGGCCGCCGGGGGCGTTATCGTTTGCAGTTCTTTGGCAAGACGGGCAAAGGGCAGTGCGCCGGGGGTGAGGCCCTGACGGACCGATAGAGCGGCGGCGATGCCCGCGACTTCACCCGTTTTGGCGGCGACGGGGATGACGCGGACGGCCTCCCAGGCCGAATCGACGGCCGAAATGCACCGTCCGGCGGCGAGAAGGCCCTCAACGTTGTCGGGCAGAAGCGCGGGATAGGGGATCTCCCAGACGCGGCCCGCGGCGCGCCAGTCGCCCAGTTTCGTCACGGTCAGAGGGAGCTCCTTTCCTTCGTCCGCATCGGTGACCGTCGCGCGGCCCGAGATCGCGCGGGTGCGCCGCAGGGGGACCTGAGCCGGCAGGGCCACGGGGAAGCGGGAGGTCTTTGCCGCGCCGAGCCGGGCGAGGTCGCGGCGGTAGCGGCGGCGGCCTTCGAGGGTAAAGCGGGTGACGAGTTCGCCCGAGAGGGGTCCGTCGGAAAAGATCTTTTTCAGCGGATCGGCCCGCATGGCGGCGCAGATGCTGCCCGCGACGGGGATGACGCCTTCGGCGTATTCATCCTGAGGAATATCGTCCTTTCCCGGCGCTCCGCGATGCTCCAGGGCCCAGAGGACCATGGCGTTGGCGGAGTTCCGGCAGGCGTTGCCGGAGAGGAAGGTCACGTCGGCGTCGCCGGTGGCGTCGATGAAACATGCGGCTTCGATGACGCCGAAGCCGCTCTTGTTGAAGACCTCCACGGCCTTCAGACGGCGGTCCTCCAGCCGGACGCCGGTGATGACGGTGTCCAGCCAGACGGTGACGCCGGACTCTTCCAGCACTTCGTCGAGGGCCAGGACGCAGGCGGCGGGGGAGAAGTTCACCTGCATCCGCCCGTTTTTTTCGCGCCAGTTTTCATCGAGGCGGCAGGGACCGTACTTGTTGCTCAGACGCATCAGTTCTTCGGGCAGGCCGTAAAGGAGCTGATTTCCCCGGCCGTCGCAGAGGGGCAGATAGACGAGAACGAGGCCGTTGGCGGCAAGTCCGCCGGGCTGGATGGTCTTTTCGATGAGGACCGTGCGGCAGCCCCGGCGGGCGGCGGCGACGGCGGCGGCGACGCCCGCGATGCCTCCGCCGCAGACGGCGATGTCGTAATCTTTATGGAACATCATTTTTCCGGCACCGAAAACGCGACCTGAACTTGAGAGATGCCGACTTCTTCCGGCGCGTCGCAGGCCAGCGTGACGGTGAAGGCGTCGCCGTGTTTCAGGGGCGGGAACACGGCGGAGAAGCGGCCGTTCCCGGTCTTGACCGCCCGTTTCACGGCGGCGGGGAAGCGCTTCACGCCGTCCCGGGGGACCAGCAGAACGCGCAGGGCCAGATCCCTGGACGCGGAATAACTGACGGTGACGGACTGCCCCTTCCTGTTGGCGACGGGGGTGTTGAAGATCAGGCCGTCCTTTTTTCCCGTGAAGCGGACATGGGCTTCTCCGGGTTTTCCGGAAAAGCGGAGGAAGCCCTCCGGCATCCGCCAGGTGCCGATCTCGTTGCGGAAGCGGGTCTGGGCGAAGGGCAGTTCTTCGGGACGGTCCATGTCGCGGATGAGGACGTTCCCCATGATGCCCGGTTCGAGACAGTCCTGAGACGAGGCGAAGAAACGGTTCCAGCACAGCCGGTTTTCGGGGGACTTGCGCCGCAGGTTCATGCGGAACTTATCCACCGGCCCCGGACCGAAGAGCTTTTCGAGGGAGAAGGCCGCGCGCCAGTGCCAGAGTTTCTGCTCGTCGATGAGTTTGAAGTTCGCGCCGTAGACCTCGACGGGGGGAACGCCGGAAACGTTGACGGCGTCGTTGATGAGGTCGGTCTTCCACGCGAGCATATTCTTCCAGCCGATGCCGAAGCCGAGCTGGGCCACGGGCATCTGCCCGTCGCGGGAGAGGAAGATCTCCAGATAGTTGTTCCACTTGCCCCGGGCGGTGATGGGGCGGCGGTCGATGAGTTCCATGTAGAGATGCTTTTTGTCGGCGGCCATGCGCAGCAGGAACGCGCCGGGGATCTCCTCGCCGGTGGTGATGAGGTGGCAGTTGCCGACGGAGGCGGCCTTTTCCCAGTTCACCCGGCCGGGATCGCCCGCGGCGTCGGCGATGCGGGGGATGGTCACGGTCTTGACGGGCGCCTTGAGGTTGCGTTCACGCAGAAGATGATCTTTCATGCCCGCGAGGGTCTGATCCCAGAAGGCCCGGCGCAGCAGGGCGAGGCGCTTCTTCACGAGGGGAGAGGCCTTTTTCTCGGCCTGTTCGAAGAGTTTTTTCAGCTTCGCCATGCGCTCCGGGGTGCCGATGGACCAGTTGCGGTCGGCGGTGAGCATGCCGCTGCCGAGGGAATTGAGGCGCTGTTTCTCCGCCGCGCCCCTGGGTCCGAACATCTCTTTGGGGTAGTTCTTCCAGTTGCAGAAGGCGTTTTCGATCTCGGTGTAGAAGGCCCGCATCTCCGGAGCCGCCTCCATGTAGTACTTGTCGAAATACTCGGAAATGGCCTTCTCCACGTCCAGACCGGCGTCATAAAAAAGCATGCAGGCCAGATAGGCTTCGAGGGTGTTCTGTTCCAGCTCCACCTCGAGCATGACACCCGTGATGCCGTCGCGGGCCATTTCCTTCGCGATCCTGCCCGCCAGACGGGGATACATGCCGGGGAAATATTTGTGCTTGTAGCGGGTGAGGGAGTCCCACGAGGGGCCGAAGAGATAGAGCCAGACGATGGTCTTTCTGCCGCCGAAGTACTTTATGTAGTTGCTGTAGTATTCGTCGTGCTGGATCTTGTAGAAATCGGGATTCCACCACGCGTGGACGCCCAGAGCCATGGAGGCGCCCACGTTGGGGGGAAAGTCGACGTCCCTGGGGAAAGGCGCCCGGTCCTGATAGGCGCTGCCGCGGATATTGATCGCGGGATTGAGCTTGGCCGCCTCACGCGCCACGTCGGCGATGAACTGCCACTGAAGACTTTTTCCCGCGGCGAGGGCGGCCTGACACTTGGCGCAGCGGCAGACGCTGGTGGCGTCCATGTGGTTGACGGCGTCGTAGAAATCCCGGCCCTGAAGGCGGGGCGTATAGGGCCGGGGCAGGCCCACGATCTTTTCGTTGTTGTACTTGCGCAGCGCCATGTTGGCGAAATACTTCACGGGCCCCGGGTCGGAGAAGCAGATGCCGGGAGGCAGATTCACGTCGTTGGGATACTCGCGGCGGACGTATTTATCCACCGGGGCCATGACGCCGTCGTAGCCCTGGGCGAAGTAATTGAGCCTGCGCTCCTTGAAGATGGCCCGCAGGGCGGGGTCGCGCTGGGCGGGGCCGTAGTATTCGTAGAAGATGGGGTAGATGTTGTGCTGGTCGCCGGGACTGTACTCGTAGGTCCGCCAGCGCTTGAAAAACAGGGCCGCATCCCGGGAGGAGCATCCGTAGAATTTGTTCACGGTCCAGCGGTTGTGCATGGGGGAAAGGCGCCGGAAATTGCTGGTGGCCGAGACGACGCGGTTCTCTCCCTCCGGCACGGCGAGGGTCTTGCGCGCGGTATAGACCGTGCCGACCGGTCCGGGGGCGTACCAGCGGACGCCGCAGAATTTTTCCAGAAAATCATAGGCGGCAAAGAGCGTCCCCAGCGACCCCTTGGGGAAAGTTTTGGCGTCGGCGTAATCCACGGGGTCGCGGCGGGGGGCGTCGTAGCCCCACAGACGGATCTTGCCCGGCTTGACCGAGACGCAGGCGTATTCCTCCTTGAACGGGCGCTGCGCCGTTCCCAGTTCGATGACGGTTTCGGCCTTGCCGGAAGCCTGCCGCACCACGGGGAGTTCGGCCCCCGTGATGAGGCGGATGTGGTGGTTGAGTTCGAACGCCGCCAGCTGAGCGGAGGACACGGCATCGCTCCGCAGAACGATCTCAGCGCAGGGTTTGCCGTCGCGCACCAGCGTCACTTCACCCGCGAACGCCGCGGCGAAGAGAAACAGACATATCAGCCAGATGAAACGCATGATCTTATCTCCTTCACTGTTTCACGCCGGAGGTGTCGTATCCGCCCCAGATCGGCAGTTTGGCGTTGGCCTGAAAATAGTACTTGTAGGGACTGGGAAGATTGTTGAGATTGAAGTCGCCCTGGATCTTGCCCTTGAAGCTCACCACGTGGCCGTCCATCATCAGCGCGTTGAAGTCGCTGTTGTGCCGCGTGCGGAACTGCTGCGCGTTGCAGGCGATGGTGGGACTGCCGCCGTCGGCAAGGAGCAGCAGTTCGGAGTGTTTGCTGAAACTGGCCAGATTCTGCGAACGGCAGCTGTGGTCGTGGACCACGTGCTTGTTGATCCCGTAACTGTAATAGAACGTGGAGCCCCAGCCGCCCTTGTAGCCCGTGGCCTTGCGCAGTTCGGTGTCGGCCGGACAGATCGAAGGCAGGGTCTTGAGCGTGGGATTCATCTTTTCCACGAATTTAGACAGGGCGTATGACGAGTCCGCGGTGGAGGTGAGGCGCAGGGGCGGAAAAAATTCATTGCTGCCCGACAGATAGAAATGCACACCCAGCCCTATCTGTTTGAGATTGTTCTGACACGTGGATCTCTTCGCCCGGTCCCGCGCCTGACTCAGCGCCGGCATCAGCATCGCCGCAAGAATGGCGATGATGGCGATCACGACCAGCAGTTCGATGAGGGTGAACCGGAAAATGCTCCGGACGCAGACGGCGGGGCCGGACGGGCGGACCGATGTTCTTCTCGGCATGGCGAAACTCCTTTTCTTTGGGTTCGGGTGAAATTTCGGAACATACCGATATTATACCCCGGAAGAGCCCTTGAAACAAGAACCGCAACGGAGTATATTTTGTATAATAAGGTCACTTTTTTGTAAAAACAAGTTGAAAGCGCCGTGACGGATATGTAAATACGGTTCACGCGCGGCGGAGGACGGAAACAATGGCGGCGCCGACCCGGTCGAAACCGTTTTTTCACAAGACCTCATCATGGGACGCGGGCACATTGCAGACCGCTCAGCTGTGGCCGCTCGAGATCACGACGGCGGAGTATCGCGGCCCCCACCGCTGGGAGTTGAGCAATCCGCCCTATCTGGCCATGGAGTTTCTGCTCCGGGGGGAACTTGCCGCGGATATAGACGGCGAGAAATTCCGTCTGGGACCCGGCGATCTGCTCATGATCTGCCGTCCCCGGTTCGCCGTGCTGAACAGCCGCCGGGGATTCCTCAAACGGGCGTTCCTGCTTCAGGGAACTCTGCTCGACGCCGTGCTGTCGGGATTTTCCCTCTACCGGTCGAAACTCATCCGCCCCTGCGATCCGGAGGCGGTGGACCGTCTCATCAACTCCATCAGCGCGGCCCTCGAAAAAAAGGCCCCGGAGTCGATCAGCACCGTCAACGGAAAGGTGTTCGAACTGATCTCGACCCTCTCCGCCGAAGGGGCGCGCAACGGCAGTTATCCCGAATCGCTCAACCGGGCCATCCGCGCCATCGAGACCCGTCCGGGAGAGGATCTTCCGCTTTCCCGCCTGGCCGCCGCTTCAGGATGCTCCGTTTCGACCCTGCAGCGGGAATTCCGGAACTGCTGCGATACGACGGCCGTCGGGTACAGACAGCAGGTGAGGATGCGCCTGGCGCGCCAGCTTCTGCGCAACTCCGAACTGAGCATCAAGGAGATCGCCGAACGGACGGGCTACTTCGATCAGGCGCATTTTTCGCGGGAATTCAAAAAAATGCACGGTCTTTCGCCGCAGAAATGGCGGAGCAGCGGAATCAATACTGTTTCCGCAGACGGGAACTGGGGATCCTGAGGATCTCCCGGTACTTGGCGATGGTGCGGCGGGCGACGGAGAGACCGCTTTCGCCGAGAAGTTTCGCCAGTTTGTCGTCAGAAAGGGGATCCCGGGGATCCTCGCCGGATACCAGTTCGCGGATCTTCTGCTGGACCGCCCGCGCGGCCACATCCTCGCCCTCGTCGTTTCTGTAGCCGCCGGAAAAGAAGTATTTGAGGGGAAAGACCCCCTGCGGCGTGCGCACGGATTTGCCCGCGACGGCGCGGCTGATGGTGGTCTCGTGCAGACCGAGAATGTTTCCGGCCTGCTTCATGGTGAGGGGCTTCAGCGCGGAGGGCCCCTGCTCCAGAAAGTCCCGCTGGGTCCGGATCAGCACCTTCCCGATGGCGGAAACCGTGTCGCCGCGCATGCGCAGGGCCTTGATGAGTTCCCGGGCGGAACGCATTTTTTCCTCGATGTACGCCCGGTCGCGTTCCGAAAGCGAAGGGTCCCGGAGAAGTTTCTCGTAGCGGTCGGGAACGTAGAGCGACTTTTCGCGGGCGAAGGGGGCGGCCACCGCGTAATCGTTTCCGCGGCGCACGATCTCGATCTCGGGCTCTTCGGCCGCGGCGGTCCGGGAAACAAGTTCGTATCCCGGGCAGGGGTCGAGTTTTTTCAGCCGGGCAACGGCGCTTTTGAGTTCATCCATCGAAATACCGAGCTTCGCCGCCAGCCGGGGCAGGTGATTGGCGGCGATCTCGCCGAGGGATTCTCCGCCTGTCAGCTTCTCCATCAGGGGAGAAAGAAGCCCCTTGCGCTTGAGCTGAAGGCGCAGACACTCGCTCAGATCCCGGGCGGCGATGCCGGGCGGGTCGAAGCTCTGAACAAGTTCCAGCGCCCGCGCCATCTCGTCCATGGAGGCATCGCAGGCCATGGCCAGATCGGCGGGGTGGCTGGCAAGATACCCGCGTTCGTCCAGATTGTCGATGATGCACTGGGCCAGTTCGCGCATGCGGCCGTCGAGGCCGCTTGTGGCGATCTCGGAAGAGAGCTGTTCCTCCATGGAGGGCTGGGGCGCGGGCGAATTGGACCAGAAATCCCCGTCGTCGTCGGGATCCCTTCTTCCGGCCCCCGAGGCGGGCAGATCGTCGCCCCACAGGACGCGCTCGGCGGAAAACTCCGGCAGTCCGCCGTCGTCGGGGAAGTCCCCGTTCTCCCGCCCTCCGTCGGCGGGATCGCGCTCATCTCCGCCGGGCGGATCGTCTCCGGGAGAGGAAAAGCCCTCCTCGAGAAGCGGATTCGTCGCAAGCTCATCATTTATGCGGCTTTCGAGCTCCTGACGCGACAGATGCAGAAGCTCCGCCGACTGCTGCTGCAGGGGGGAGATGGTCTGCTTCTGCTGAAGCCTGACATTCTGAAAAAGACTGTTTTCCATATTTTTTCAGGAGAAACAAACTCACGTAAACGGTACCGTCGCAAGATGCGGTTATAAAGTAACACGAAAAAGCCCCCCTTGCAAGAAAAAATTTATTGACAAAGAGACATTTTCCCGTTAAATTATATCGTGAGTGTTTTTGCCGACAAAACAAACGAGGTTTTTCAGAAGATGAAGTACGAAGCCGTCATCGGTCTCGAGACCCATATCGAGATCCGTTCCGAAAGCAAGATGTTCTGTTCGTGCGCCAACCGCTACGGAGCGGAACCGAATACCAACATCTGCCCCGTATGCATGGGCTACCCCGGCGTGCTGCCCGTGCCCAACAGACACGCCGTCTATACCGCCGTCCGCGCCGGACTCCTCACCGAATGCACCATCGCCAAATTCAGCAAATTCGACCGCAAGAGCTACTTCTACCCGGACATGCCCAAGAACTACCAGATATCCCAGTACGATCTGCCCTTCTGCGAACACGGACGCATCAAACTCGAGGGGACCGGGCTCTCGGGCGCGCCCCTGCCCGACAAATACATCGGCATCACCCGGATCCATCTGGAGGAGGATGCGGCCAAACTCGTCCACTCCGGAAGCGCCAGCGGCGTGGACTACAACCGCGCCGGAGTCCCCCTGATGGAGGTGGTGAGCGAACCGGATATGCGCAGCGCCGACGAAGCCTACGCCTATCTGTCGTCACTCAAGGAGATCATGCGATTCGGCGGCGTCGGCGACTGCGATATGGAAAAGGGCCAGATGCGCTGCGACGTCAACATCTCTCTGCGCCCCGTCGGGCAGAAGGAGTTCGGGACCAAGATCGAACTCAAGAACCTCAACAGTTTCCGGGCCGTCCACCGGGCCATCGACCACGAGATCTGGCGGCAGGGCGAACTTCTCGACCGGGGCGAAAAGATCGCTCAGGAGACCCGGGGCTGGAACGACGACGCGGGCGAAAGCTACCTCATGCGCACCAAGGAGGCCGCCCACGACTACCGCTACTTCCCCGATCCGGACCTGATGCCCGTGGTGTTCACCGACGAGGAGATCGAGTCCATCCGCGCCTCGCTGCCGGAACTGCCGGCGGCCATGCGCAGACGCTTTCAGGAGTCCTACGGCGTCACGGCCTATGACGCGGGCGTCCTGACCGCCGACAGGGAGATCGCTTCGTGGTTCGATGAGGCCGCAAAAAAGGCGAAGACGCCCAAACTCGTGGCCAACTGGATATCCTCGGAACTTCTGCGCCTTCTGGGCGAGGACAGGATCCGCATCGGCGACTGCCGCATCACGCCCGAAAGCCTCGCGGAACTGACCGACGTCATCTCTTCGGGCGCCATCAACGGCAAGATCGGCAAGGAGGTCTTTGCCGAAATGTACGCCACCGGCAAGTCCCCCAAAACCATCATCGGAGAAAAGGGCCTGTCGCAGGTGAGCGACTCCGGAGCCATTTCGGCCATCGTGACGGAAGCCATCGAAAAGAATCCCAAGCAGGCCGCAGAGTACCGCGCCGGCAACGAACGCGTGCTGCAGTACATGGTGGGACAGGTGATGAAACTCTCGAAAGGCAAGGCCAATCCGCAGCTGGTCATCGCCGAACTCAAAAAACAGCTGCAGTGAAAACAACATGATCGTCACCACACAGCTTCTGGTCCTCGAAAAGCGCCCCTACCGGGAATCGGCCCTCATCGTGCGGGGCGCAAGTCCCGACTGCGGCAGGATCAGTTTCGTCGTCCACGGCGCCCAGAAGATCGGTGAAAAGAAGACTCCCGTGGTGGACCTCTACCGCGAACTCAACATCGAGTACAGGGACGATGTTCCGGGCGATCTGCACAACGCCGACCGGGTGGAGCTTTTGAGCGATTTCTCCGCTGTGGCCGACCGCAGTCTGCCCTACAAAATGGCCGTGAAGATCGGTGCGTTCCTGCTGCGCAGTCTGCCCGAAAACCTGCCCCAGCCCTACACCTACGACGCGGCGGTCTCGGTCTACCGCCATCTGTCGGCACCCGAGGAGACCGGGAACGTCTGGAGCCTCGTCCAGTGCGCGGTGGTCCTCAAGTGCGCCTATCTGTATGAGAACGGCCTGCTTCCCGAGGGCGTGACCCGGGAACAGAACGATTTTCTCGAAAACCTCGTGGCCTCGGGCATCGACGATTCCCCCCTGCCGGAATGCCGGCCGGAATACTGGAACAGCCTCAACAACTGGATGAACTCCCTGCTGGAGTTTCATCATCTCGAAAGGTAAAAAAATGCGTTGCGGAACGATATTTCTGCTGCTGGGCACGGTTTTTCTGCTCGCGGGCTGCCGCGGACCCGTCGTCATGATCAACGGCGAACCGGTGGAGGTGCTCACGCCGAAGGAGGAACTGGAACTGGCGTGTACCGCCCGCAGCTCTCTCGTCCGGTCGAAGATACTCACTCCCGAAGAGAAGGCCGTCATCAAGGAGAAAGATCCCGAAGTCAGGATCGTTTACAGCAGCAGCCGGACCGGAGACGCCACCATTTCGTGGCAGCTGCCCGGGCGCTGGGTCGCCGTGTTCATCCGCGGCACCTTTTTCACCCCTTCGGCCCAGTGGATGATGAAGATAAGAGACAACCAGCCCGAATGGCTGGATCTGCGCGGGCAGAAACCGGCGCCCCGCAAAAAGAAGTGAAGGTATTTTTCAGAAGATCCGCCGCGGCGGAACAAAAATTCAATACAGGAGTGTTTTGCAAGTGAGCAATCTGGATGACCCGGGATCATGCGCCATCGACTGGGGCCGCGCCGATCACCTGATCGAACTGGCCCTCAACGAGGATCTTGACATGGTGGGCGACGCGACGACTCTTGCCGTCGTTCCCGAAAACGCCGTGAGCCGCGCCGTGCTGCTGTGCAAGGAAAAGGAAATGGTCGTCTGCGGACTGCCCATCGCCGAACGGGTATTCAAGATCGTCGAACCCCGGCTGGAGTTCGATCCCCGGCTCGACGAGGGAAGCGTCTGCCATGCCGGAGACATTCTCGCCGTCATCCGCGGTCCGGCCCGCGGCATCCTCACCGCCGAACGCACCGCCCTGAACTTTCTGCAGCGCCTCTGCGGCGTCGCCACCACCGCCCGGCGCTACGCCAAAGAACTCGAAGGCTTCAAAACCGTCGTTCTCGACACCCGCAAGACCACTCCGGGCTACCGCAATCTCGAAAAGTACGCCGTTTCCGTGGGCGGCGCCTCCAACCACCGCATCGGCCTCTACGACCGCATCATGATCAAGGACAACCACCGGGAACTGGCCGCACTGGAGGGCGACGGCGCCATCGCCCGGGCCGTGGCCCGCGCCCGCAAGGCCTATCCGGAACTCGAGATCGAAGTCGAAGCCGACACCCTCGACGAAGTCGCCGAGGCCGCCGAGGCCGGAGTCGAATACATCATGCTGGACAACATGGACAACGAGACCATGAAAAAGGCCGTTGCCATCGTCGGCGGGCGCGCGAAACTCGAGGCCTCCGGCGGCATCACCCTCGAAAGGCTGCGCTCCATCGGCGAGATCGGCGTGGACTTCGTTTCTTCCGGCGCGCTGACCCATTCGGTCAAGGCCGCGGACATCTCACTCGACATCGAGGTGGAAAAGTGATCGCCTTTCTGTCGGGGATCCTCGCCGAAAGTTCGAGCACCGCCTGTGTCGTCGACGTGAACGGCGTGGGATACGAACTTCAGATCCCCGTCTCCACCTTCGAGAAACTGCCCCAGCCCGGAGAAAAGGTGCGTCTCCACGTCTTCATGCAGGTGAGGGAGGACGCCATCACCCTCTTCGGTTTCGCTTCCGCTGAAGAAAAACAGCTCTTTCTGAAACTCATCGAAGTCTCGGGCGTCGGCGGAAAGCTGGCGCTCAACGTGCTGAGCACCATGCCCGCCTCGGTATTCTGCGCCGCCGTGACTTCCGGCGACGTCAAGGCCATTTCACGCATCAGCGGCATCGGCAAACGCACCGCCGAACGGCTCATCGTCGATCTGAAAGGCAAACTCGACGTCATGGGAAGCTCCGGGAGCGACGCGGCTCCGCCCGTCAACACCGCCGCAAACGACGCCGCCCTGGCCCTCGAACAACTGGGCTTCAAGCGCGATGCCGTCAACAAGGCGCTCAACCAGCTCCTTGCCGAGATCCCCGCGGAGGAACAGACCAGCGAAAAACTGCTGCGGGCCGCCCTCCTGAAACTCAAATTTTAGGTTTCGCATGAACATTCTTTTCGTCTGTACCGGAAACACCTGCCGCAGTCCCATGGCCGAACTGTACTTCAACGCGGTCATGGCAAGAACGGGAGGGTCCCACAGGGCCCGGAGCGCCGGATTGAGCGCCTGTCCCGGCGACACGATCTCGCACTGGGCGGGCGAAGTCATGCGCGTCAACGGCATTGATCCCGGAGCCTTCCGTTCGCGCCGCATTTCGCGGTACATGCTGGAGGAGTCCGACATGATCGTCGCCATGACGCGCTCCCACGCCGAAGCCCTCGCCTCGGCCGCGCCGGAATTCGCGCCGAAGATCCGTGAACTGGCCCGGTGGCGGCCCGCCGGCGGCATCTCCGACCCCTTCGGCGGCGGCAGCGCCGTCTACACCCTGACCTTCGCGGCCATCAGGGAGGCCGTGGACAACCTCATCACCGAAATAACCGCCTCCGGAGAAGAAAAATGATCTTCAGTTACCTGAGAAACCGCAAACGCCGCAAATATCTGGCGGAACTCGTCTCCATCCGCCGCGCCGGAGACGATCTCTTTTCGGAAGACCGGAAAGCGGAGTTCGACCGCATCCTCGCCGACCTCAAGGCGGAGAAAGATCCCGTTCAGGCCATGAAGACCGCCGCAAAACGCATGGAAAAGATCCCCCTGCCGTGGAACACCTCCGGTCTCCGCAATCTGCTGGATCTGCTTCTCGTCGTCGGCGCCGTGGCCTTCGGCATCAGGGGACTTTACTTTCAGCCCTTCCGCATCCCGACCAGCTCCATGCAGCCGACTCTGTACGGCATCCACTATCAGGAAGCGGAGTCCGAGGCCAACCGCATCCAGAAAAAATTTCCCGGCCCCCTGCGGGCGCTGCTCTTCGCCAACACCCGCGCCCGAGCCGTGGTGACGACGCCGGGCATGCTCGACCCGACTTCCCTCAAGCACGAAAGCGGCCTCATCTTCGACCGCACGACCTTTGTCATCGGCGGCAAGAGTTATTCCCTGCCGGGGGACCCCGTGAAAGTCGCCGACTACGCAAAGCTCGATCCCTCGAAGGAATACAAATCCGGAGACGTGCCGGCCGACGGATACGTGTCTTTGGGCGACCACCTTTTCGTGGAGCGCTTCAGTCTCTACCTTGCGCCGCCGCAGAGGGGGGAGGTCATCGTCTTCACCACCCCCGGACTCGCCGATCCCGACGGGACGCCGCTGGAGGCCACCAGCGGACACTATTACATCAAGCGTCTGGCGGCTCTGCCCGGCGATACGGTGAAGATCGTCGAAAATCAGCTTTATATCCGTCCGGCGGGAAAAAGCGGATTCGTCCGGGCGCAGGACCTTTCGCCGCGCTTCGCCAGGATCTATTCCGGAAAGGGAGGCTATCAGGGCCACGCTTCGGGAATGGGCATGGAGGACATCGCCTCCGGAAAAGAATACACCGTGCCCGCGAACTGTTATTTCATGCTGGGCGACAATTCGCGTTTCAGCAAAGACAGCCGTTTCTTCGGAGCCGTACCGCGTCACAACCTCGTGGGGCGGGCCTTCCTCACCTTCTGGCCCTTCTCGCGCCGCTGGGGACTTGCGGACCGTCAGGCTCCCCTCGACGTTCCCACGGGCGCTCCCGGACTGGCCACATTCCCCGTCATGTACAAACAGTAGCGTCCCGGCCGAAACGTCGGCGCCGGGGCAACGGCGGCCTGCTCTTCGGGGAGCCGCCGGAGAAGCGGCATGTTTTTCTCACCGGCATGCCCGCTGCCGGTCTACTGTCCGTCAGGGGCGGTATCGGCGGCGGGAAGGAGCTTTTTCGGCCGTCCCCGCCGCGCATTGGGCCGGAGCGGTCCGGCGGCGGGAGCGGGTACGGAAACGCCCGCGCCGGAGAGCGTGCCAATGCCGCTCTGGCTGGAAACGTCGATCCGGGTCTCGATCCTCTCCTTGAGCTTTTCCACGTGACTGATGATGCCCACCAGCTTGCCGCTGGTCGTCCGCAGATCCATGAGCAGATCGAGGGCGCTGGCAAGCGCCCGGTCGTCGAGGGTGCCGAATCCTTCGTCCAGCAGGACGTTGCCCAGACTGGCCTTCTGGCTGATGCTGCTCATGTCGGCAAGACCCAGCGCCAGCGCGAGACTGACTTCGAAACTCTCTCCGCCCGAAAGGTTGCCGGCCGTGCGCACCACGTCCCCCCGGTAGTGATCGATCACGTCAAGTTCCAGAGGATCATTGCTGCTGCTGACCAGCGTGAAATGCTGTCTCAACGCCCCGATGCGGCGGGCATTGGCCAATGCCACGAGGTTTCTGAACGTGTACCCCTGGGCGATGCGGGAGAAGCGGCGTCCTCCGTCGGTGCCGAAGCGCTCGTTGAGATACGCCCAGCTGACCTGCTGTTCCGCCATTTTTCTTTTTTCCTCCAGCAGATCGGCGACTTTGCGCCGGTTCTTTTCATCGGTATCGAGTGCGACAGCGCATCGGCGAATGTCTTCCTCGATCCCGGCTTTCCGTGTTTCGGAAGCGGCAATTTCGTCGCAAAGCCGTTTCTCGTCGGCATTTTCGGGAAGCTGTTTTTTCTTGTCCTCAAGGAACTTTTTCCGCTCTTCGAGGGCGGCTTTGCCCGCGGCAAGTTCTTCGTCGAGCTTGCGCAACCGGTCCTCGTGCCTGTTCCGTTCCTTCAGGTCCATCTGCTTTTCGGTGAAGGCATTCTCGTCGGCGAAACCGTTGGCGGTCAGTTCATCCGCAAAAGCGGCCTCGGCCGCCCCCAGCGCGGGCAGAAGTTCCTTGTCGAGTTTCCCGCGCAGCGCCTCGCGGCCGGTGCGGTTGCTGGTGACGGCGGCCGCGTCGCTGACGGCCCGTTCGGAAGAGTCGGCAAGGGCTTTCCGGGCCTGCGAGACCCGGTCCGCAAGAAATTTCTCAGCCTCTTCCACGTCGCCCGAAAACTTTGCCGTGCGCTCCCGCGTGAGCGCCTCCAGTTCGGTCCGCAGGGCTTCGCGGTTCCTTCTCCGGAGTTCGAGCTGCCGGGAATCCTCGGCGGAAAACTCTTCGAAGGTCTTTTTCGCGTTCTCGAAATCTTTCCGGCCCGCCTCGAGTTTTTCGGACACTGCGAGAGCGCTTTTCAGGGCGGAGATGCGGGTGTCCAGTTCGGGCGGCAGGGCGCTGTGATCCAGCCAGACGGTTTGAAGAGCCTGCCGCAGTTCTTCGGCCAGTTTCGCCGCCGCGACGGCCGTTTCGGCAGTTTTCCGGCCAAGCTGTTCCTCGAATTGCTCAAGTTCGCTTTTTCTGCGGGCGATCTCATTCTGCTGATTTTCACGCGAATTGCGGCAGTCCGCAAGCTCTTTTTCGAGCTCGGCGGACCGCACGGCCCTCGTCTGCAGGAATTTTTCCTGTCCGTCCAGTTTCTCAAGGATCGTTTTCAACCGTGTGATATCCTGCTCGTGCATGTTTGCGCGGATCTCCCCCGCCGAGCAGAGAGGATGCTCCACGGAGCCGCACAGAGGACATTTGTCTCCCGGACGCAGATTTTTGCGGTCTTCTTCGTAATTCGCGGCGCGCTCGTAGAAAGCCTGCGACGCGATGGTGCGGTGAAGCTCCTCGGTGATGGCCTCGCGGGTATGGCCGTCGAGCAGTCTTTTTTTCTCTTCCTCGGCGTTTTTCAGCTGTTCCGCGTGGTCGGAAAGGGCCTTTTCGGCCTCTTTCTCACGCTTCTGCAGAGGCCCGAGTTTTTTCAACGCCTGCACAAGTTCCCTGCGCATGGTATCGGCCTTCTCCTGTTCCGCCCTGCCGTCGGCTTCCATTTTGACCAGAGCCTGCCGGCGCTCCTCCCATGCGGCCCGGGAGGTCTCGAGTTGTCTGTCCGCCTCGTGCAAAGCAAGGTAGGTCCCGGCGGCGGCAGAACTCTCCTGAAGTTTCTTCCAGCTCTCTTCAGCCTGTTCGAACTGCCGGCGATGGTCTCCCTGCGTCCTCTCGGCCGCCGCCAGTTCTTTTTGCGCCTGATCGAGGCTCCGCGTTTTTTCGCCGCGCAGGGTATCCAGCCGCCGGATCTCGGTGAAGACGCCCTGTTTTTCGACTTGCTCGGCAACAACTTTTTTCAGGTTCTCGTCGGCCCGTTTTTTGGCGTCGGCGGAAACCTGCGCGGCTTTCTGCAGAGCGATATGGGCCCGATCCAGTTCGGCCAATGCTTTTTCGGCGTCGGCGGCCTCTTTTCGCGCCTGTTTACAGGTCCCGAAAGCCGGAACACAGTTCCGGGCCCGTTCGGCATCGGCCAGCCTGGCGCGCAGGGGGGAGGCTTCCTGTTCCTCCTTGTGCAGAAACTCCAGCTTCTTTCCGGCTTCCCGGACTTTTTCCTCGCCCGAACGTATGTCGCTGAAGATCTGCCTGCAGCGTTCCAGTTCACGGAGCGTCAGATTCAGTTCCGCAAGTTCCTCCGAGGCGTCTCTCCGTCGGTTTTCGAATTGCCGCCTCTCTTCCTCGGGCAGGCATTCGGCAGTTGCGATCTGTTTTTCCAGGGCTTTGTAATTTGCATCGGCGGCAAGATACTCCTTGTTGATCCTGTCGCCGATCCTGCCGTAGATCTCCGTGCCGGTGATGCTCGAGAGGATGGCGGCCCGGTCATTGGTCCTGGCCTTCAGAAAGGCGTCGAAACTGCCCTGAGCCAGCAGGACGCATTGGGTGAACTGCTTCATGTCCATGCCGATGAGAGAAATGATCTCGCTCCTGAAATCCTTTTTTCCTCCGGCGGTCTCCCTGCCGTCGCAGCAGAGAGTCTGTTCGCAGTCGCGAAAGGACTTCTTCGCATCGGAGCGACTGGTGCGGACATGTGAAAAACGGGCCCTGTATTCCTTTGGTCCGAGGGAAAAAGTCAATTCGGCCAGGAGTTCGTCGGCGCCGTGGCTTATGATGTCGTCACGTTCTTTCGTCGGCTTCTCCGCCCGCGGCGTGCAGCCGTAGAGGGCCAGACAGATGCCGTCGAGGATGCTGGACTTGCCCGCCCCCGTGTCGCCCGAGATCAGGAATATGCCGTTCCCGAAGGCAGGGTCTTCGAAGTCGATCACGTTTTCGCCGTAAAGAGAATTGATGTTTTTGAGCCGGAGACGCTTGAATTTCATGACGGCCCCGGTTCCCTGCCGCGCGGTCTTTTCCGTCAGTTCCGAGGGATCGCAGACGGCGTTCTGAGCCTTTCGGTACAATTTCAGAAGCGCATTTTTCCGCTCCTCCGGAAACTCGTCTTTGGCGATGGTTTCGAGAAAGATCTGCTCGGGAGTCGATTCCGAAAGAGGACGGTCGGCTGCGGTCTGCGCTTCGTCCGTACCGGGAGTTTTCTTTCTGCGGACCTCGGGGCGGACGATCGTGACGCAGGAATTGCGCATTTTCTGCAGAAGATCGATCTGCCAGTTGGGAACGCCCCTCTCTCCCGTGAAGACCGGTTTGACCCAGACCGGCGCCCCCCGGTCGGCAAGTTCGGTCAGCCGGGCGTTGAGAAGATCCATGTCGCCCTCGATGACCGCCATTTTATGGAAACACTCATCGGGTATCTCGATCCCGCGGGGCGAAGAGAGGTCGCAGGTGTCCAGAAGAAAGACCTGCGGCGCATAAGGATTTTTGCGCAGCTGCATTTTGAGCAGGGAACCCGCGTAGCGCCAGTTTTCGCATCCGGGGACTGCCTGGGGTCTGTGGATATGC
>JAFTDL010000306.1 GCA_017454215.1 Lentisphaeria bacterium
GATTTCGAGATCAAGCTCGCCCAGTGCAACTGGATGGCGCTTTAGGATGAACTGCTCATCCAGGCAAAGAAGTTCGGCTTCGCCGACAAGTACCTGGCCAAACTCTTCAACGTGCCCGAAAAAGTGGTGCGCAGCCGCCGCGTCGCCCTGAACTGCATCGCGACTTACAGACGGGTCCCCGTCAGCGGCGAACACCGGGGCGAATACTACTACTCGACCTACTCGGGCAAGCCCGACGAAGTGCCCGTTTCGGACCGCAAAAAGATCCTCGTGCTCGGCGGCGGTCCCAACCGCATCGGTCAGGGCATCGAGTTCGACTACACCTGCGTCCACGCGGCGCTGACCCTGCGCGAGGCCGGATATGAATCGGTCCTCATCAACTGCAACCCCGAGACCGTCTCCACCGACTACGACACCAGCGACAAGCTCTACTTCGAGCCGCTGACCGTCGAGGACGTGCTGACCATCTACCACAAGGAGAAGCCCGAGGGCGTCATCGTCCAGTTCGGCGGGCAGACCCCCCTCAACATCGCCCAGGAACTCAAGGATGCCGGCGTCAACATCATCGGCACCCAGCCCGAAGGGATCCGTCTGGCCGAAGACCGGGAATACTTCCGCGAACGCATGCTGGCTCTGGGCATCAAACAGCCCGAAAGCGGCATCGCTCGCAGCCTCGACGAAGCCGTGGCCCTCGGCCGCAAGATCGGTTATCCCGTCATGGTCCGTCCCTCCTTCGTGCTGGGCGGCCGCGGCATGGCGGTTATCTACGACGAGGAGTCCCTCACCAGTTACGCCATCGAGGCCATTCAGGTCAGTCCCGACTATCCCATGCTCATCGACCGTTTCCTCAGCCACGCCATCGAGTGCGAAGTCGACGCCATCAGCGACGGCGAACACACCTTCGTGGCCTCGGTGATGGAACACATCGAGCTTGCGGGCATCCACTCCGGCGACTCGGCCTGTTCCATCCCGCCGGTGACGCTTTCGCGCAAGCATCTCGACACCATCGAGCGTCACGCCGCGGCCATCGCCCGCGATTTCCGCGTGCGGGGCATTCTCAATGTCCAGTTCGCCGTCTGCGAAGACGAGGTCTGGATCATCGAGGCCAATCCCCGGGCCAGCCGCACGGTGCCCATCGTGGCCAAAGTCACCGGCACGCCGCTGGCGAAGATCGCCACCTACATCATGCTGGGCAGCAGCCTCGAAAGTCTTAAGGGCATGCTGCACAGCGCGCCCACGACCTACTACGGCGTGAAGGAAGCCGTCTTCCCCTTCAACATGTTCCCCGAGGTGGACCCGGTGCTGGGCCCCGAAATGCGCGCCACCGGCGAAGTCATGGGCCTGGCTCCCACCTTCGGCATGGCCTACTTCAAATCCCAGCAGGCCGCCGGCATGCGTCTGCCGCTGTCCGGAAAAGTTCTGGTCTCGGTCAACGTGCGCGAACGCGGCTATCTGCTGCCCATCGTCAAGACGCTCTCGGAACTGGGTTTCGAGCTGGTCGCCACCGAAGGGACGTACAAATTCCTTCAGGAGAACGGCATCGCCAGTTCCCAGGTGTGCAAGCTCAACGAGGGCCGTCCCAACGTGGCCGACCTCATCCGCAACCGCGAAGTGGCGCTGATCATCAACACCCCCGCGGGCCGTCTGAGCAAGATCGACGACAGCTACATCCGCATGCTGGCCATCCAGTACAAGATCCCCTACATGACCACCATCGCCGCGGCCGGCGCCACGGCGGAGGGCATCAAAGAGGCCAGACACAGCGATCCGCCGGTGAGATCCCTTCAGGAATATCTCGGCCTGAAGTGAAGTTCCCGAGGCTCGAAAAAGCATGACAGCTGAGTTCTGCGGCATCATCTGTGCGGCGGGAGCCGGTCCGGGCTCCCGTTTCGTCCATGTCGCGATCCCGCTGCTTCTGCTGCTTCTGATCGCGGCGGCGGTGGCCCTGCGGCTGCTCTCGCACCGCGCGGCCCGGCTGTTCAGGGAACTCAAGGACGAAAAACAGGCCCGCGGGGAACTGGCGAGTTTTCTCTCGCGCTTCGCCTCGGGTCTGCGCGGCGACGAAGGCTTCGAGGGCCTGATGCACACCACGGCCCTCAACGTCGCCGAAAAGATCGACGCCCGGAGCGTATGCATTTACGAGTTCCGCAACGAGGAATTCATCGGCGCGGGGGTCTGCGGAAATTATCCCCTCGTCCATACCGACACGCCCCAGCTCCTCACCCGGCGGCAGCAGCTGCTGGAAGTCCTGCTCCGCGAAAAGATCGTGGCGGGCTTCGGCTTTCCCGGCTGTATCCTGGTGTCGAAACAGCCGGAGATCATCCCCGACGCCGGAGCCGATCCCCGGTTCGGGGGCTACGCCGACGCGGGCGCCATCGGCAGCGTCATGGCCGTTCCCATGCTCCGCGACGGCATGGTCAGCGGCATCGTGTGCGCCTGCGGCAACAGAGCCCGTCCGACCCATGCCTTCTCGCCCCTGCAGCTGGAGCGTCTGCGCCGCCTCTCGTCGGAGATCATGATGGTGCAGGACCTCGTCCGGGTCTACTTCGAGATCAGCCGCAGGGACCGCATCGATCAGGAACTGGAGTTCGCGCGGCACATACAGACCTCGCTCCTGCCGGTGTCGTTCCCGCAGTGGGGCAGTTTCGCGGTCAATGCGCGGACCCGTTCCGCCAAGGAGGTCAACGGCGACTATTACGACTTCGTCCGCATCGACGACGACCGTCTGCTGGTGGTCATCGGCGACGCCTGCGGCAAAGGCGTGCCCGCCAGCATGCTCACGGCCATGACCCGGAGTTTCGCCAACGCGCTGGGCGACTCGTTCACCACGCTCACGGCCTTTCTGCGCGACCTCAACAGAAAACTTTTCAACGACACCGGCGGCGACCGTTTCATCACCGTGGGCTGCTGTCTGCTCAACCGCAAAGCCTCGCTCCTCGAATTCGGCCGCGCCGGGCACACGAATCTCATCACCTTCGTCCACAACCACATACGGGTGATCTCGCCCGACGGCAACGCGCTGGGGATCCTGCCCGACGAATTCGTCGCGTTCGAGACGCTGCGCATCTCGCTGGATCCCGGTTCCACGGTCATGATGTATACCGACGGTCTCACCGAGGCCACCAACGCCCTCGACGAAGAATTCGGCGAAAAACGGCTGATCGAAGCCTTTTCGGAGTCCTGCGCCAGACGCACGGGCTCCGCGGAGATCATCGACGACGTCATGGATGCGGTCAGCCGTTTCGAGCGGGAGCAGTCCGACGACCAGACCGTGGTGCTGATCCGCCAGATCGGCGACGGTTCCGGACAGGGAGAACGGAATCATGGATGAAGCCCGTCTGCAGGCATACGCGGAACTGATCGTGGCAAAGGGCATCAATCCCGACCCCGGTCAGGACGTGCTCGTCATCGCCGGACTGGACCAGCCCGGATTCGTCCGCCTCGTCGTCGAAACATGCTACCGGCACGGCGCGGGCAAGGTCGTCGTCGAGTGGACCGACATGCCCTGCTGCCGGCTCGACCAGCTCCATCAGACGGAGGAAAGACTTTCCGCCGTCGAACCGTGGGAACTCGCCAAATTCAAGTGGCGCGCGGAGAAACTCCCCGCCCTGCTGTGGCTGGACTCCGACGATCCCGACGGCATGGACGGCATAGATCAGGGCAAACGCGCCAGAGCTCAGCAGGCCCGCTACCCCGTCATCAAACCCTATCGCGACGCCATGGAGAACCGTCACCAGTGGTGCATCGCCGGTGTCCCGGGCAGGGAATGGGC
>JAFTDL010000307.1 GCA_017454215.1 Lentisphaeria bacterium
ACGGCCTCCTCGATCCCCTTGCGGGTCCGTTCGTCGGGAGCGATCTGCCGGGCCACGTGGGTGCTCAGCTCCGTGCGGATGACCCGGGCGTCTTTTGCGTAGTTCCGGTGATTGAGCACCGTCAGGATCGAGACGGCGACAAGCGTGTAGAAGATCGAGTTGAGCGCGCCCCGCCAGCCGCCGAGAAGTCCGGCCATCTTCTGTTCGTGGGGCGAGCGGGCACGGCTGTTTCCCGCCGTCGCCCAGCTGCCGCGGTGCAGGATCACGACACAGATGGTGACGGCGAAAGAGAAGAAGTTGAAGTCCCGCAGTTCCCTCATGTCGTAGGGATTGAGGAAACTTTCGCCCGGGACGCGGTCGGCCATGACGGGAGCGATCTCGCCGTACCACGAGAATTTGACCAGACAGAAGATGATGAAGGTCACCAGCAGAGGATAGAGGATCAGGCCCTGCAGAGTATCGGTGATGACGATGCCCAGATCGCCGCTCACGATGATGATGCTGATGGCCATGACGAGGCTCACGAGGATGAAGAAGCCGAAGGTGTAGATCTGTATGCCGCAGACGCTGAAATACTCGGGCAGATCGAAGAAATAGATGAAAAAACGTGCCGCCACCGCGGGCATGATCATATTGGCGAGGATCTCCGAAACGCTGCGCAGCGCGGCGGCGAAGATCCGGAACGTGCGGCTGTACCGCAGTTCGAGGAACTGGCCGACGCTGATGGCCTTGGTCTCGCGGAAGCGGTAGTTGAAGAACCCGGTCAGCCCCAGAACGACCGAAATGGGCACGACCAGATTCTGCCAGAAGCCGAGGGCGTACCCCGTCTTGTAGTGCATTTCCACGTAGGCAACGATGCCGATGATCGAGAGACCGCTGGCCACGTCGGCAACGGTCATGACGTACCGCCCGCAGAGCCGTCCCGTGGCGAGAAAATCCACCACGCCCCGGATGTACCGGCGGCAGTAGAACGCCATGCCGTAGATGAAAAGCAGCGGAACGAAGACGATCAGATAATCATACCAGGCCATCATAAGAAAATTTCCCTTTCGGCGGCGGAAAAGCCCCCCTTTGCGGCCGCAGGATCACGGCCTTATTTGTACGACAAATACGAAAACCGCTATAAATTAGCACGTCTTCGGACAAAATGCAAACGCCCGGTTGAAAAAACCCCGTCTGCGTGATAGAGTATGGCGTGCACCGGCGGAACGTACAGAACTTTTCGGGAGGAAGCGGATGAACATGAAAACCATTTTGACGGGGCTCGGGATCGGATGCGCTCTTCTGCTTGTTTTTTCCGCACCGGGGGGAACGCAGAGCGGCCGGCGGCAGAAAGAATCCGATCCCCGGCGGCAGAAGAGCCGGAAGTACGGCTCGGTGCGGATCCGTGTGCGTCAGGTCACGCCCCGCGGCGCCGTCACGGGCACGCCCGTCCCGCGCGAGAGGATCCCGGAGCTCTCGGAAAATTTTTTCCGTGCGCTCAACAGGCTGCCGGAAAGTTTCATCAGCCGCTCCGGACTCAAATACGTGACCTTCGTCACCGCTCTGCAGCTGAACAACGCTCCCGCCGCCGGAGTCGCTTCGGGAGACACGATCTACCTCGCCGCGGACTGCGGCGCCCATACGGTCTATCACGAACTCTACCACATCTTCGATCCCCCCGGAAAAAACAAACAGTGGCTGAAACTGAATGCAAGGGATTTCGTCTACACGGGCAGCGTGTTTTATCAGGAGAGGCTGTCGAAATTCAAGCGCAGGAAAATGAGCGCCAATCTGGAGGACGGCCGGTTCAAAGACGACTTCGTCTCGCGCTACGCCATGAGCGACGAACGCGAGGACCGGGCGGAGACCTTCGCCGCCATGATCGTCGAAGGGGAGAAATTTCTGCGCCGGACGGAAAAAAGTCCCGTGCTGCGGAAAAAGATGGAGTACATCATCGACGCCACCGACCGCCGCAGCCTGCTGGGCAAGGAGTTCTGGATCCGCAACTTCCGCCGGGACGCGGAACGGTGACGTTCTTCCCCGCGTCCGCAGCCGTCGTTCCGTTCTTCTCCTCCTCCCCGAAACACCCCGCTTTTGTTTGAAAAGGGATGGGGGCCCGGGGGGAAGGGACCTCCGCCCCTTGCCGTCAATCCTTCAGAGAAACGCCGCGGCGGAGGCGGCAGAATCGCGTGAATCTGCCGATGAAGTCCTGACGTCCGGAGGGAGAATAGACGAAATCCACGCTTCTCCGCATGGGACCTTCGGCAAAAGTTCCGCCCGCAAGCCAGCCCGCGCGAAGTTCGTTTTCGACAGCAAGCGTCGACAGCACCGCGATCCCCGAACCGGACTGCGCCAGCTGTTTCACCGCGTCGAGGGAATTCACCGCCGTCACCTGCCCGCTGTCCGGCTCGGGCAGACGATGGTGCATGAGAAAACGCCGGAACGTCCGGTGCGCCGACGAATTGAAGCCGTCCAAGATATACCGGTCGCCGCGCCTGATGCTGTCGCCGAGGGAAAAACGTCCCTCCTTCAGCAGTCCCGGCGCGAAAACCGGGATCAGTTCGTCCGTGCAGTAGGGCTCGTAAAGAAAATGTCCGCGGTCGTACTCGTCCTCGGTCAGGACCAGATCCAGTTCCCCCGATCCCAGCCGCAGAAGCAGATCCGCCCCCTCCCCGATCTCCAGATGCAGCGCACACCCCGGCTCCTCGCGCCGGAACGCCGCCGCCATGCCGATGAGCAGAAAACTCCCCGCCGTCACCGTCCCGCCGAGAAAAAACGACTCCCGCAGCTTCTCCGCATCCCGGACCCTCTGCACTATCGCCGTCTCGAGACTGAACAGCCGCCCGCACTCCCGCTGCAGCACCCTGCCCGCCGGCGTCAACTCCACACTCCGCCCCGTCCGCGCGAAAA
The DNA here is from genome assembly GCA_017454215.1 of Lentisphaeria bacterium. Lineage (GTDB taxonomy): Bacteria > Verrucomicrobiota > Lentisphaeria > Victivallales > Victivallaceae > UBA1784. Next base: position 2,893 of record JAFTDL010000307.1, read on the forward strand.
GCATCACCCCCAACTCTCTCTCGAGCTTCGCCAAACGCTGCGTCACATTCGGCTGCGACATGCCCAGCAGCTCCGCCGCCTCGGTGAAATTCAACACCGCCGCCGCCGTCTCGAAGATCCGCAGATCCCGCTCTATCATCTTTTTGCCTTTCGATAACACCCGGTTTCCGAAAAGGACGGACGGTTCCCTTCCCCCGCGCCCCCATCCCTTTTCAAAAAAAGCGGAGTGTTTCGGGGCGCCCCCGCTGCTGTCCTGCCCGGCCTGTCAGGGCTCGCCGGATAATATATACCGATAAGCATCGCTTATCAAACTATTTGTTTACATTATTTTTATTTTTTGATCCGCGGAGTATATTTTCACCGAGGTTCTGTCCACCGCAATGGTCGGTGGCAGGCCTGACAGGGAACAAAGCGGACGAAGCGGACCGATCCCAGCCGACGGCCCGCGAAACTCCGTTCAAAACGCCCCGCTTTCTTTGAAAAAGGAAGAGGGTCCGGGAGAGGGACTCCCGCTGCCTTTATCGGGAACGGGGCATTGACAAAAGACTGCAAGGGAGGCTTGAAAATGAAACTGCATCCATTGATCGAAGACGCATACCGCGTGCTGGAGGGCAAAGAACTTTCACGCGATGAACTTCTGGCGCTGGCCGGGGAGATACATGGTGAAGATCTGCTGGACCTGATCTCGCTGGCCAACAAGGTGCGCAGGAAATTCGCCCCGCAATGGAGCCGGTGTTCCATCGTCAACGCCAGAAGCGGCCGGTGCGGAGAGGACTGCCGCTTCTGCGCCCAGAGCGGGCATCACCATTCCGAGATCGAGACTTATCCTCTGCTGGAACCGGAAAAAGTTCTCGCGGCGGCGCGCAAGGTCCATGCCGAAGGCGTGCGCACTTTCGGTTACGTCACCAGCGGCCGGGGCTGGCTCAAGCCCGACGGGGACTTCATCAAAATTCTCGACACCATGGATCTTCTGCACCGGGAACTGCCCGACATGTACCTTTGCGTTTCGCTGGGGATCCTCGGAGAAGAGTGCGTGCGCCTTCTGGCGGAGCACCACGTGAGGCGCTACAACATGAATCTCCAGACCGCTCCGGGAAAATACGGCGAACTCGTTGCGACCAGCCACAGCATAACGGAAAAACTCGAAACCATCCGGCTGCTGAAAAAGTACGGGATAGCCAACTGTACGGGAGGCATTTTCGGACTGGGCGAAACGTGGGAGGACCGCATCGATCTCGCACTGGCCGTGCGGGAGCTCGACGTGGAGGGGTCTCCCCTCAACATCCTGCTTCCCATTCCCGGCACGCCGCTGGAGGGACGTCCGATCGTCTCGCCCGCCGACGCGGCCAAGGCCTTCGCGCTCTTCCGGCTGGCCAATCCCGCGAAGACGCTCAAGTTCTGCGCCGGACGCGAAACGGTGATGAGCGATTTTCAGGGGCTTCTCATGCTTTCGGGCCTGAACGCCCTGATGACGGGCGGCTACCTCACCACCCGCGGCCGCGACGTCGCCGCGGACAAGCGCCTGCTCCGTCAGCTGGAGGATTTCTGACCGGAATTTGTCCCGATACGCGACGGATCTTCCGTATTCCCGATTTTTCGAAACGTCGGTAAATTACAGAGTCCGGATACTCAAAATCCTTTTGGGTATCCCGCAACCGTCCCGGAGATTCTCAAACACCGATCTTCCACAGGCGGTTGAAAAAACGCAACAGGCAGTGAATATGCGGATGTGCCAACAGCCATCGCCACAAAATCGCATCACGTCGGGCCCGCGGAGACATCCATGTCGCCTGATAGTGATGAATACTGTGAGATTTTTCCGTCAGACGCAGTTGGGCCGAAAGACTGTCGCGGGGAGCGAAGTATTCCGAAGGATAAAATGTGATGTCCCGACATTTCTGCACGGAATAGCAACGGGGATCAAATCCAGCCGCCTTCATGATATCGGTCACTATGACTCCGACAATGCAGTCATGAATATCGCCCGACCTGTTCCACCCGGGGAGCGCTTCATAAAAATCCAGCACGGCACGATATGCTTCCATATGACGGACAGCCCCCATCCCCAAACCGGGATTGACACAATACAGTATCTCGTTATCGGACGAATTTCCGTCATCATATCTTTCACACCCCATGAAAGCACCTTGAGAAACGATATCGTCAAAGGATTTTATGACTTCGACATCGGTGTCGAAATAGATACCTCCGTTCTCGAAAAGTATCTTGAAACGAGCATAATCGGAGACAAAAGCAAATTTCCCTGCAGCGTAAGCCTCTTTGGTGAACGGAATGCCGTCAACGTCGAAATTCGTTTCATTCCACTCGACGATCTCATGATCCGGGAGATATTTTCTCCAGGATCTTATGCATTTTTCCGCACAGGCGGGTTTCTTCTTTCCGCCAAACCAGCAATAATGGATCGTTTGGGGGATCATACTCTGTCTCCATATCAATAGGGCGTTTCAAAAAAACATCTCAATTTCCTAAAGCATTCACCGGGGATCTTTGTCCATATCTTCAATGCCTGAACAATGGAAAGTTTCCGAAGGTCGGCCCAAACGCACAAGGAGGGATCCGCCGCCGGAGGCACCGACATCAAATCAGCAATAATCTGAACTCCGCAAGTCCCTTCCGGAATTTCCTTCTGAAACACAGCATTCATGCCGCTCCCCCCTCCTCCGAGCAAGAAATAATTTGATGGCATCGAACAACAAATCCCCTCGTCCGACATGAAATGAAATGCGCCACCACTTGGCAGGTCGGGAAATTTTTTCCTGTGCGAATCCA
>JAFTDL010000308.1 GCA_017454215.1 Lentisphaeria bacterium
CATTCTCGGTCCCAAGGTCGAGACCTTCGAGCAGGAACTTGCCGCCTACTGCCGTTCCGAAGCCGCCGTGGGCGTGACCAGCGGATCCGACGCGCTCATCATCGCCCTCATGGTCGAAGGCGTCAAGCCGGGCGACGAGATCATCACCTCTCCCTTCACCTTCTTCGCCACGGTGGGAGCCATCGTCCGCGTCGGCGCCACCCCGGTCTTCGCCGACATCGACCCCGTGACGTTCAACATCGATCCGGCCAAGGTTGCCGAAAAGATCACGCCGCGCACCCGCGGCATCATCCCCGTCCACCTTTTCGGTCAGGCGGCGGATATGGATCCCATCATGAAGCTGGCCCGCGAACACGGTCTCTTCGTCGTCGAGGACGCCTGTCAGGCCATCGGCGCCGAATACCGCGGCCGCCGGGTCGGCTCCATCGGCGATTACGGCGCGTTCAGCTTCTTCCCCAGCAAGAACCTCGGCTGTTTCGGAGACGGCGGAGCCGTCACCAGCTCCGCGGACAAAGCCGCTCTGCTCAAGATCTTCCGCAATCACGGGCAGAGCAGAACCTACATCCACGAATACGTGGGCGGCAATTTCCGTCTGGACGCGCTTCAGGCCGCCGTGCTTTCGATCAAACTGCGTCACCTCGACGCGTGGAGCGCCGCCCGTCAGGCCAATGCGGCTTCCTACCGGAAGCTTTTTGCCGAGGCCGGCATCACTGACGACATGATCACCTTGCCCCGCGAGGCGGATTATCCCGTGCGCCACATCTACAACCAGTTCTGCATCCGCGTTCACGGCGGACGGCGCGACGAACTCAGGAACTTCCTCGCGCAGAACAATGTGGGATGCGCCGTGTACTATCCGCTTTCGCTGCACCTTCAGGAGTGCTTCAAGTCTCTCGGCGGCAAGCCGGGCGACTTTCCCGTGTGCGAAAAGGCCACTTCCGAAGTGCTGGCTCTGCCGATCTACGGCGAATGTCCCGCCGAGCAGCGTGAGTTCGTCGTCGAGACCATCGCCAAATTCTTCAGGTGAGCTGGACCGTGCCGGACTCCAAAGAACTCAACAACCGGGATTTCAAGGCGCAGAGCTATCTGCGTCTTGTCTCCTATGCGCGCCCGTACTGGAAGCGCCTGACCGTGGGCATCCTCGCCGGGATGCTGGTCGGCGGCTCCCTCTTCTTCGGACTGATGATGATCCCCCGGCTGGTCAGCGTGGCCGATTCCGGCAAAAAGAGCGCCGTATCCGTCTCCCGTTCCGAGCTGGCTTCTCAGGTGGTCAAGGCCGCAACGGCTCCCGGACTTACCCCCGAACAGCGTGTTTCCGCCGTCGACCGGGTGCTGAATCCCCCCGACGCCGATCCGCAGCTGACCAGGCTCCTGAATCAGGCGCGGGCGGCCATCAGACGCTATCATCTGCCCTGTGAACTCGCCGGCCGCACCGTGATCGTCAGGTGGCCGGTCGAATTCAGGTTCGAGATCGTCAACGACTCCGGACGGATCGCGTGGCAGATATTCATGATCTACACGCTCCTTTTTGTTCTCGCCTGGCTGGTCAAGTCTCTGGCCCAGTATGTCAACGCCTACTGCACGCGGATGGTGGGCGCTCAGGTCGTGGCCGATCTGCGCGAGATCATTTTCAAGCAGCTTTCGAAGCAGTCGCTGTCGTTTTACAGCAGCATGGACGTGGGGCATCTCATCAGCCGCTGCACCAACGACACCAGTGCGCTCGAGGCGTCGGTGTCGCACTCCATCGAGGATCTGACCAGTGCGCCGATCCAGATCTTCGCCTGTTTTCTGGCGATCCTTGTCGCCTGCCGGGAGTACAACAGTTTTTCTCTGGCGGTCATTCTGCTGTTCGGCGTGCCGATCCTGATCGTGCCTCTGCATATCCTCGGCCGCAAGATACGCAAGGTCTACAAAAAGAGTTTCGCCCGCATCGCCGATGTGTTTTCACGGATGCACGAGACCTTTTCGGGAATCCGCGTCGTCAAGGCCTGCAACACCGAGAAGCACGAGATCGACCGCTTCCGCATCGACAACCGCAAGTACCTGAAACAGGTGCTCAAGGCCCTGCGGCTCCAGCTTTTCATCTCCCCCTCGATGGAGTTCGTCGCCGTGACGGGAACGCTGGTCTTTCTGGTGTACTCCTACTGGGACGGCGTCACCATCACCCAGCTGGCGGCGCTGCTGTCGCCGGCGTTCATGGCCTACCGGCCCATCAAGGCCATCAGCAAGGTGGTCGCATCGATCCAGCGCTCCATGGCCGCGGCGGACCGTTTCTTCGACCTCATCGACACCGACACGTCTCTCCCCGAAAAGGCGGACGGCCCCGTGCTCCGGGAGTTCAGGGACAGGATCGAGTTTTCGCACGTGAATTTCTCTTACGGCGACAAGCGGATCCTCGAGGACATCAATCTGGTCATTCCCCGGGGCAGCGTGGTCGCCGTGGTGGGCGAAACGGGGTCCGGCAAGACGACCATGGCCAATCTCATCGCCCGGTTCTACGACGTCGATTCCGGGAGCGTGACCATCGACGGCGTCGACGTGCGGGACTACCGGATCGCTTCCTTGCGGAAGGTCATCGGCGTGGTCACGCAGGAGCCGGTCCTGTTCAACGAATCCATCGCCTACAACATCTCCTACGGCAAATTCAATGCGACGAAAGAGGAGATCATCGAGGCGGCCAAACTGGCCAATGCCCATGATTTCATCATCAACGGCCCTTATCGGGACGGTTACGATTATGTGGTCGGCGAAAAGGGGTTCAAACTCTCCGGCGGCGAAAAGCAGCGCATCGCCATCGCCCGGGCGATCCTGCGGAATCCGCCCATCCTCATTCTGGACGAGGCCACCAGCGCTCTCGACACAGTGACCGAAAAACTTGTTCAGGAGGCCCTCAACCGGGTCATGACCAACCTGACCGTTTTCGCCATCGCCCATCGCCTCAGCACCATCCGCAACGCCGACCGCATCATCGTGCTCGAACACGGCCGCATCGTCGAGTCGGGGACCCATGAGGAACTGCTGGCGCTCAACGGCAGATACCGCAAACTTCACGACACGCAGTTCGCGTCGTGACTTTTTCACGCTGAAAAGGGGGCGGACAGAATGCGGCTGCCGGAGTTGATCCACTTCATCGGCATCGGAGGTGCGGGGATGGCTCCGCTGGCCGGGATGGTCCTTGTCCGGGGCGTCAGGGTGACGGGCTCCGATCTTGTCCTCAACGAAAAATGCCGCGAACTGGTTCAGGCGGGGGCGGAGATCTTTGCCGGCCACCGCAGGGAGAACCTGCCGGAAGATGCGGAACTGGTCGTCTTTTCCTCCGCCGTTCCCGAAGACAACCCCGAACGGCGCAAGGCCGCCGAACTGGGGATCCCCGCCATGAGACGGGGGGAGTTTCTCGCCTTTTATCTCTCGTTCTACCGGCGTGTCGCCGCCGTTTCCGGTTCGCACGGCAAGAGTTCCGTGACGGCGATGCTCGCTCACATCCTCACCGGGTGCGGCATCGAAGCCGGATTCATGATCGGCGCGGCCGTTTCGGGAAATCCCTCCGCCTCCGTCGGGAGGGGGGACGACATCTTCGTCACCGAAGCCGACTAGTCGGACGGGACACACAAACTGTTGTCGCCTTACCTCGGGATCGTTCCCAACGTGGATGACGATCACTCCTGGAGCGTGGGCGGCAAAGAGGCGCTGCTGGATAATTTCCGCACTTTCGCTTCCCGGTCGCGGCACATTCTGTGTTTCGCGCCGGAACGGGCGCTTTTGAGTTCGTGTCCCGACGTGACCGTGCTTCCGCTGCCGGAAAAGGATTTTGTTTTCGCCGGTTTCCGGGGCTTCATGGCCCTCAACGCGCGTCTCGCCGTCGCCGCCGCCGTCCTGCTGGGGTGTCCCGAAGAAGAGGCCGTGCGCGCCGTGTCCGCTTTCAGGGGCGTCCGGCGGCGCATGACTCTGCACGGAAACGGACCCGGCTGCACGGTGATCGAGGACTACGCCCACCATCCGGCCGAGGTGGCGCGGTCTCTCGAATTTCTGCGCCTGACCTACCCGGATCATCATCTGCGGGTGGTTTTCCAACCCCACCGCTACGCCCGGCTGGAAGCGTTCTTCGGCGATTTCGTCCGCATACTTGCGACGGCGGATTCGCTTTTCATCGCACCCGTTTTCGCCGCATGGAGCGAGTCCGGAAGCGTGGACAGCCGTCAGCTGGCGGAGTCCTGCGGCGCAGTGTGTCTTTCGGGCGCATGGCAGGCCGACGCCGCCGTCGTCCGGACCGCGCCCCACGGAGACAAGCCGCTGCTGATCGCCGTGCTGGGGGCCGGGGACATCGAGGAGATCATACCGTATCTGTGATACTTTTTCCAAGGGGGGGATTTTTTCCATGTACAACTGCATCATCTGCCGCTACCACGAGATCGCCACGAAGGGCAACAACAGAAACATGTTCGAGCGGTGTCTCGCCGACAACATCCGCCATCTGCTGGACGGCATCGCTCCCTGCCGCGTGCTCCGGGTGAGGGGACGGATCTGGATCGAACACCCGGAGCACCGCGATTACACGTCCGAGGAGATCTCCGCCATGATCCCCGCGCTCAGGAGGGCCTTCGGCGTCGAGACCTTTTCGCCCGCCGTGCGCATCGACTCCGACATGGACGCCATCAGGACTGCCGCGCTGGCCATCGCGCCGCCGGTCTTCGAGGGCAAGCCCGACACGGTGACTTTCCGCGTGCGCGCCCGCCGGAGCAACAAGCGTTTCCCCCTGAGAAGCCGGGATATCGAGATCGACCTCGTCTCCGCCGTCGCCGGACTTTTCGACCACCGCCGCTTCAAGCTCGACCTCGACCACGCCGAACTGACTCTGGGGTGCGAGGTCCGCGACGAATTTTCCCTTCTGTACTTCGATACTTACGAAGGCCCCGGCGGACTGCCCGTCGGCAGCAATCCCCGGGTGCTGACCCTGCTGTCGGGCGGCATCGACTCCCCTGTCGCCGCGTATCTTGTCATGAAGCGCGGTTCGCCCACCGATTACGTGACGTTCCACAGTTACCCCTACACGCCCGAGGAGACCACCGACAAGGTGAAGAGCATCGCTGCCCACCTCAACAGTTTTCAGCTGGCGGGCAAACTTCACCTCGTCAATCTGATCGAACTGCAGAAGGCCGTGCGCGACAACTGTTCCGAGCGTCTGAGGACGGTCCTCTACCGCCGGGCCATGTTCCGGATCGCCGAGCGGATCGCCCGCGAGACGGGATGCCGCGCGCTGGTCACGGGGGAGGCGCTGGGACAGGTGGCCAGTCAGACCCTCGTCAACATGGACACCATCAACCGCTCCATCGACATGCTGGTCCTGCGGCCCATCGTGGGGGAGGATAAACTCGACACCATCGCCGTCGCCGAAAAGATCGGCACCATGAAGCTCTCCGAAAAACAGGTCCCCGACAGCTGCACGGTGTTCGCGCCCTCCAGTCCTTCGACCTCTGTGCCTCTGGTCATCGCCGAAAAGGAGGAACAGCTCATTCCCGACTACGCGGGCATCCTCGACCGCGCCGTCTCCTCCCGCGAGACGGTGTGAACTGCAGCCGTTTTCCAAAAGGAGACGGCACGCAGCAAAGTGTGTCGACGATTTTTTCCCGGACCGTAAAAAGACGGTCTGCATTTCAAACTTGAATTTTTATGAAAGGCTCTGTTCCCCATATTGCATGATAACGTGAGCAGAACAGTGAAAAATCGCTGAAGACAACACGTATTATATCAGTGTAAACAACGGGAAATTCATCAATATCCTCTACGGCGGAGGTTACGTTCAGGGACACATATTGCCGCGCAAGATGGCGTCATGTACGGAGGTCCTCAATGAGTTGTTTCCCGATCTTTCCCGGTCTGCGGCAGGGCGTACCGTTTTGGAAAACGCGAAAAAGACCGATGAATTCTTGAGGTGACGTGAATTGAAGAATGCCAAGTTCATTTGGATCATCGTGATCATCGCCGCTCTGCAGGCCCTGGTGCCGCTTGGCAGGACTGCCGCATAGTGGCGGGAACGCCGGAGAGAAGCGGAGACCGCTGCGGCCTCCCGCCGCACGCGAGATGCCCTTGCCGAACTGAAGAAATTTCAGCGGGCGTGCGAAGTCTACACCCGCTTGCGGCTCAAGGAGAAAGCCGGTTACAGCCTCAGTTATGAAGAATCCGGACTTCTGGGCGAGGCGACTTCCACCGTCGCGTTCGGCCTCATGAAACTCGGCAAAAAACTGACCGTCGGGCGCGGACTTGTCATGTGGGACAGAAACGAGATCGACAGCTGTCTCGGTTTGTCGAATTGATTTTGATGCCGCTTCGGTCGGCCCCTGTCCTTGCCGTCGAACTTTTCCGATCCCGGGCCTGTTTGCTGTATCACAGGTCGGAAAAAATGGATTTTTGTCAGTTTCTCCCCAGATTTCCAATTCGGAGAGCCAGGTGATGCCGGTGCGTTTTTCCAAGCGGACAGTGATTTCCTGAAGCTTCTGAGGTTTAAAGGAAATCATAACTTCATCCACATCCACTTCGGGTTCTCCGCCGGGAGAACGTTTAAAATCGGCGAGTCGTTTCCCCGCATTCGAAACGACGATATCCTGATATCCGCCGTGAAGAAACAGTTTGACCATGGACACCGTAACGGGATGGATAAATTTCAGCGTGATCTCCGCCGGTTCCGTGTTTTTCCAGGCAACGGCCCAGCGGGAAAGCTCCTTTTGCCAATCAAGTCCTCCGCCCTGAATGAGCTTGCTTGAAAGAGCCGCTTTGCGGTTGAAGAGATTGTCACCCTTATCGGTCACATAATCCGGTTTGTTCTGCCAGGCAACAGAGAATTTGACAGGTTTATTGGGACCATCAGTGGGAATGTTTCTTTGCCAGCGACAGGCGTTGCCTGTCAGACACACAAGATTTTCAGGGAAAAATTTGTGAACAGGCCCGGGTGGAAAGGTGAAACGCCAAATATCATGTCCCGTTTTGCAGCCGAATTTTTTCTGAAGATCGGCAAACCGCAGAGGCGCCTTGCTGTCGGCATAAACAGCTTCATTCAGTGCGGTTTTCTGCAGGACAATCTCCCCCGCTCCCAATTTCCCCGGTTTCAAGGGTGTCCGCTCCGAGCCGTCATGACGGAATTTGAACGTCTCCGTATTGAATATGACCAGATTGCCTCCCTTTCGGACGTAGTCCAACAGGGCTTGGACGGTATCGTCATCCTGGTAGAAGACGGGAGGAATGTATATGACTTTGTAGTCTTCAAGACGGCGGTCCCTGCGGGAAATATTTTCCTCCGTGATGAAGTGAAACCAGCTGCGGTTACAGGGACCGAGCATGGTAAAAAGCTCCTTCAAGCCCGATTTATCCGGTTCGTGCGAGAAGTAATGCGTTGCCAGCCTGTCCATATTTGAGCTGAAAACGGCGCAATCCGCCTTGGGATATTTGAGTTTGTTCATTTTCGGCAGCTGCCGCAGCACGTGCATGACTTCGTGGAAACGGTCGGGAGCTCCGAATAAATCGCTTTGGGAGTTGCCGAACCAGTCAAACAGAGCCATTTGGAAACTGTTTCCTCCGGCCCGGAAGACCTGGCTGAGCACTTCGCGGGTATCCGTCGGATCGAGGGATACGAAGTAGGCTTCGATATGGACACAAGGGGCAGCGGGAACACCCGAAATATCAGTCAGGTATTTTGTCAGAAATCCCACGTCCTGTCTGCCGGAACCACCTCCCCAGAGCGTCTGGGTGGTTACCCAGTCAAAACGTCCGAAAAAGGCATCGTAGCCGAAGGCGTACGGAAATGGGCCCCCCACGCAACTGGAAATCTTGACATGGGGATGGTTTTTGCGGATGAATTTGATCACCTGATCCAATCCGGCAATGTACATCTTCCGGGCGAAGCGCAGCCAGACGAGACGTTCCACAGGCGTTGCATCTTTAAGTTCCGCTTTGGGGAATCCCGTTTTTCCGCCGCCGAATTCTCTTTTGGCCTCCTCCTCCCATTTTTTCCACGTGTCGGGTTCCTGCGCAAGATAGGCGCTGCGGATTTCCATATAGCGGACATTGGGTTGTGCGTCATCCTCGTGACCGAGACGGACAATGCCGACCAGATCCGGCCAGCGTTTGAGTACCGCATCGATTTGTTTTTCTTTCTGCTCTGCGGAACGGGGATCTCCCCAGAAGTGGAACACCCTCCGGTAGGCCGGCGCGGCGCTTTTCTGAGCGAATATGCCGTCGCAGCGCGAAAGATTCGTATCAAAAAGAAGACGGTTTTTATATTTTCTGTTCATCCTTGCGGCGAAAACCTTTTCGGCGGGGTCCGCGCCGGTCGGACGATAATGGGTGATGCCGCCCGCCGTGCGGCTGGCGCGGTAATGGCTGACGACATCACGGAAGTAGTTGAAACTCATACCGTGATGCAGCCCGAAAAGCGTAACCGGACGGCGGGACACGTTGCCATATTCCACAAAACCGTTGTAAAAATAGCCGGTAAGTTCATTGCCCGGATAAAGTTTTTCATCGGACATCAGTTCTTTGAAGAGCGGATCGGGCGTACGCCAGGCCATGGGCGGCTCTGTGTGTGCAGTGCTGTCCGAGGCAGCATATAACGGATCAATGACGACACTTTTGGAATGTTTTCCCGTCGTAACACGGAAAAAGAACGCCGGATGCCTGAACCCAATCCTGTTCCAGTAGGGCATGGTGTAGCACTCGCCCGTGGTGCGGCGGTTGCGGAAAAAGGCCACGGCCAGACGCTTGCCGGACAGTTGCGCCTCCGCCTGGCCGTAGCCCATTTTTTCGTAAGGAATTTTTATCTCGAAACGCCAGTCTTTCTCATTGATCTGCGTTTTGACCTCTGCGTCCTTCCATGAAGAATCTCCGTTGAAATAAGTCTGATATTCCCCGTGGGGCGCAACAATGATCTGATAACATTCCCTGCCTATGCCCTGGGAGTCAATGAAAACTTCCACATTGTCGTTGGCATAGAATCCTGCGGAATTGTTTTTGTCGGCTTTGAGTCGGGTCATCAGCGGTTCGCGGCAGATTCCGGAAATCATAAGTTCGTTGTTGTCAGTCGCCAGAGAAACTTCCGTAAGCGGCGGCGCTGTTTCTCTTTTGAATCCGCTGCGGTTGTATTTGAAGAATCCTTCGAGAGTAAGTTTTGATGAAAAATCCTTTGTGACGGGAACTTGCGGAACAAAATTGCCGGGGAGCAGTTCCACATTATCGAAAGTCAATGTTCCCGTCGCGTTCATTGCGGCAAGGCGCATGGCGCAATAATTGAGTTTTGCCGGAGTTTTGAAGGTGTAATACAACCTTCTGACGCCATTTGTATCTTTCGTGACGGGCATATGCCGGATGGTCTTGTCGATTCCCTTCCCGCCGCCTCGGAACACCAGTTCGAACCCGGCGCAGCCTTTGAAATTTTTTGCCTCCACATCGGCCGCAATGGTGAAAATCTTATTCGGCGGCAAGGGGACCCACTGCTTAATCCAGACAAGGGGTTTTCCGGAAAGATCGGCCAGGGCTTTTCCGTCAATGATCTTGAAGCTCCCCGATTTGTCCGCGACCCACCCGCCCTGAGGCGTTGCGCCGACCTTCTCGAAATTGCCGCAGCGGATCTTATCCGGAATTTCCACCCTGAAGTTTTTGATGACGAACCGGCTCCCTTCCTGTGGAGCCAGTTTGACAATGAACATGCGAATGGGAACCTTGCTGTCGGGAAACGTCAGAGAATGACTGTTTTTCCCCGGCGTCACGGCGAATTTCAGAGAGATGCTGCTGTTTGTGGTCAGAACGCCGTCCGCTTTGCCGCTGCCCTCCGCGGTGAATGTGATTTTCACCGTCTCACCGCCGCCTGAGGCGAATGCCCGGCTTTTCCATGGCGTGTCAATGGTGACGTCCGGCAGGTCAAAGGTGGCCGCCCCCGCCGCGGCGGCGGCCCAGAGCATGATGATTGAATAAAGTTTCCGCATAAGACACCCCATCGTCATATATGTTGAAATTTATTTTGCATGCCGTCCGGATCTTTTTCTTTCCGCAGAGCGGTTTTCCTTTTCCGGAGCGGAAAGCGCCGATCTTCCGCTTCGCATCAATACCAGGGCTTCCGGAGACGGAGCGTCGTATCCCCGCTCGGCCAATAGCGCAGCTGTTCGAGCCCCTGCGCCTCGGCATGACCGTCGACAAAACACATATTCAGTTTTCTGCTGTGCCGCAGTTCGGCTCCCTGTACCAGACCGGGTTCGGTGATTTCTTCGCTGGCGGGGCCGATGCCGTATGTACGGGGCACGCAGTCCGCGGCGGCGGCCACACGGCTCGGCGCGGGCATTGCATCCGTTTTTACAAAAATCACCGTGCCGTCTTCGGAATATCCTCCCCAGTAACGTCCTCCCCTGATCGCCGCGGGTTTTGAGCCCAGCACCGAATTGTATCCCAAGCCGACATTGATCCCATACGAGGCGGGCGTCTTGGAGTTGTCCGGAACCGACGGACAGAACTGTGCTCCCTTCTGTTTCGGCGGGCTCGCGATCCTCGCCCAAAGGTCGGAGTAGGTGAAGAGTCCCGTATTGCGCGCAAGAAGCATGATCCAGGGACGGGAGGAAATGTCATTGGACAATCCGTAACTGGCTGAACGGGTGACGGAAGGAATCCAGCTTCCGGATGCGTCGCCGTACATCACGAATGCCAGTCCGACCTGCTTGATATTTGACTGGCAGGCGCTCTGCCTGCCCCGCTCCCGCGCCTGCTGAAGGGCCGGCATCAGCATCGCCGCCAGTATGGCGATGATGGCGATAACAACCAATAATTCGATAAGCGTGAATGCTGCTCGGGCGGAGCGTGTTTTGTCGGGGGCGGTCCCGGCATTCGCGTGATCTGTCATTTTTCCGGTCATGATTTTTTCCTTTCCGAGTTGAGAGAGATATGGGTCAATTTGCGGGATTGACGGGAAGTGAGGAGCCGCGATAAACAACGCGGCTGCGAACAGTTACGCGCTCTTCGGAGAACTTTTTCGAAATCAGCTGGTCGAAGAGCAGACGGATGCATTCATCGGCCATTTCGTCGAAGGGGTCGTGCACCGTCGTAAAAAAGGGAACTTCGAAATTTTCTTCCACATCGTCGAATCCTGCCAGAAGGATATCTCTTCCCGGGACGAGTCCCATTTCGCGGATGACGCAGAGTGCGGCGTAGGCAAAACTGTCGTTCTGCAAGATCCAGCAGGGATAGTTTTTCAGCTCCTGCCAGTGCGCCCTGATGAAGACCATGGCCGCAGCCGCTGTGTTGTAGAGAAAATAGGGGTCGCGTTCGAGACCGAAAAGAGTCAGTTCCGGGTGGGATTTGAAAATCGAAACTCGGGTATTCGATGATTTCAGCAAAGCGATCAAGGCCGTTTTCCCGTATTGCGAAAAACGTGCGATCAACTCATCCAAAGCCGCCCGGCAGTCGAACATCACGCCGGGTATGCCCGGAGAAATGGAGTCGTGAGGATCCGAGGAAAATGCGAAAAAAACGGCGGGGATCTGGTTCTGCCGGATCGTCTGTTCCGCCTCGGGATCGAGAAAGGGCCGATTAATGATCAGACCGTCCACCCGCCGGGAGCAGAGCAGATCATCTATGCTCTGATAGATTTTTGACGGGGAGTCATTGGCTACGGGCAGAAGTGTCAGCATATAGCCTCTTTTTTCCAGCCGTGCCGTCACATGGTTCAGCAGGCGGCCGTAACTGAAGGAGGTCGCCAGGGTCTGCATCCAGGGCATCGGCATTCCGATGGTGCGGGTACGTCCGGAACCCAGCACCTGTGCGGCAAAGTCGGGATGATAATTGTGCTCTCTGGCGATGCGCAGAATGGCATCTCGCCTCTCCACCGAAACACAGCCGGGACGGGAGCCGTTCAGCACCTGCGTGACTGCCGCCCGCGAGACACCCACGATTTCTGCAATGTCTTTGTTTCGGATTCGTTTCATTTTGCTGAGGTTACCCGTGTTACCTGTTTTGGAATATACACGCGATTTTATTTTTGTCAAGTGCTTTGTGCGATAAAGTCCGGAAAATTGCGTACAATTTGGAATTGGGATTTGGAAAGGGTCTGTTCCCCACATGGGTCGTTAAAAGAGGAAGAACGAAGTGAAACGGAATGGGACGCAAGAAATATGCCGTCGGAGTTTTTCCGGGGGGCGTCCGTCTCGTTTTCCACAAAATGCGCCGCTTTTTTTGAAAAGGATGGGGGGTCCGGGGGGAAGGAAGAACTTTTTTTCCCGTGAAAA
>JAFTDL010000309.1 GCA_017454215.1 Lentisphaeria bacterium
GGTGTGGGAGACCATTCCTTTTTCGTAGAGGGCGGCGACGGGTTCGGCGCGGATGATTTTGCCGCGGGCGGCGCGGACGGCGCGGAAGCTCACGTCGGGGTCGAATTCGCGCAGCAGGTTTTCGATGAGGTCGCCGCCGTTGTTGACCTCTCCCACAACGCGGTCGGCTTCGAGTTCGCGGTAGAGGGAAATCACCTGTTTGGCCCAATCCAGGGGGGAGGCGCGGCAGCTGCGGTCGGCGAGGACATAGATGCGTCCGTCGGTCCCGCGTCCGGCGGCGACGATCCCGGTGAGGTCGCTGTCTTCTCCGCCGGTAACGGCGGGATCGACGCCGATGACGATCCGCTCCAGTTCCGGCGGGGTGACGACGCGGTGGGAATCCAGTTCGTCCTGTTTCCACAGGGCTCCGGCGCATTCGTCGGCAAAGCGTCCTTCGAGGAAGCGGGCTCTCTGACGGGCGGGGAGAGCGGCGAGGGTATTTTCGATGTAGCCGCAGGGCAGATTGATCGCGTTGTCGGCCGGATTGATCCGCATGGCGGCGTAGTTTTCGGGACATGCGAGGAGCGTCCGGTCGGCGGGATCGGTCTTTTCGATGAAGAGGTGGTAGGTCCAGTGGTTTTTCGAAGGCGGGTTGCAGTCGAAAAAGGCCTTGTTGCGCAGTCCGGGAACGTTCTGGGCCAGACGGGTGAGGGCGGTGGTGACGCTTGCGTAGTCGAGTTCGCTGCACTCGTTGAAGTAGATCGTGGAAAATTCCTTTCCCAGGATCTTATCGGCTCTCTGTGCGTCGTCGAGTCCGGCCAGCCAGATCTCCGAGCCGTTGGGAAAGGTGAAGACGTTTTCGGTCCTGTTGTGAACGAACTTCACCTGCGGGAAGCGCAGTTTCATCACCTTGGGAAAGGTGTCCATGCCCACGGCGGTCCTGACGCCGTTGAAGTGGCGTCTGATGACGGCGTGGCGGCCGCCCGGCGCTTTGAGGGCGCGGACGGCCAGGGCGCAGCAGAGGACAAAGGTCTTTCCCGAACGGCTGCCGCCGAACAGCATGACGTTTTTCGCCGGCCCCGAGAGCAGGGCAAGGGCCTCCCTCTGGGCGGGAGTGTATTCGAAGTCCGCCATGAAAGATCGTCGTCCTGTGGCGCGTCACGCCGTCCGGCGGGGCGGCATGCGGCTGAGGGTGGAGCGCAGCAGTTTGGCCAGTTCCGGATGTTTCCGGATGGTCCTGAAGATCTTGCGGTGCATGGCCTGGCGGCTGATGCCGTGCAGGCGTCCCAGATCGGCCACGGTACAGGGTTTTCCCGAGGCAGGGGAGATGATCTCGCGCAGGATCTCCAGCGTGTAGGAATCCAGTTCCATGAGGTAGCGCAGAAAGGCGGCCAGTTCGGACAGGCCGAATCTGGGTTCATCGTCGCTTTCGTCGAACTGATCCGGACCGGGGCCGGGATCGGTCAGACTGCCGGACCAGTCGCCGAGGTGCTCGACGCTGACGATCTTGAATCCTCTGTTGAGGCCGCGGGCGGACTCTGTGTAGTATTTGCATGAACCGCAATACAGGCAGTCGCGGCATCTGTCGGCAGCCTGAAATTTTCCGTAGCAGCGGGGGGTGTTTTCGGGCATAAGGTCAACCTCTTGTGATCGGTAGAGTTTTTCCGGCGTTGAGATCATCGATATAGAGCGCGGCGCGGGGCGCCAGAACAAGGTCCCGGCCGGACACGGGAGATGTGTAACTGCGGCTGCCCAGTCCTTCGACGGACTCCGAAACGATCGCCTGATTTTCGAGGAGGCGCTCCTTGCGGGTCAGCAGAAAGAGCGCCTGTTCGCAGACGGCGGCGACGAAACGGGGATCGGACTCGTCCGCGGGCCGGAGCAGCCGGCTCGACACGTCTCTCGCGGCCATGGTCAGGGCGGACGCGGCAAGAGTGCCGTCGCTCTCGAGAAAGAGTTCGCCCAGCAGGTGATTTGAAAAATACTCCCGGGCAGTTTCCAGCGGTATCAAAGTGTTTTCTCCTTGTTGAAAAGGCCTTCCGGCCGGAAGAAGGACGTTCTCCCGGACCGGAAGACGAAAGGATGATCTCAGGCGGAGCGCAGACCGGCCAGAGCGGCGGCGCTGGCTTTGACGGCCTTGATGCGGCAGCAGCGCTGTTTGGCGTTCTTGAACTCGAAAGTG
Source organism: Lentisphaeria bacterium (assembly GCA_017454215.1). Taxonomy (GTDB): domain Bacteria; phylum Verrucomicrobiota; class Lentisphaeria; order Victivallales; family Victivallaceae; genus UBA1784. The sequence goes on from JAFTDL010000309.1 coordinate 2,162, forward strand.
AGTTCGCCCAGCGCGGTGCGGCGGATGCCGTCGAAGCCCCTGGGGGTGGAATCGGCGTCCGAAATGGCGCGGCCGCGCAGATTGGAGAGGCCGA
>JAFTDL010000310.1 GCA_017454215.1 Lentisphaeria bacterium
CCAGTCGCTGATGCGGTACGTGGTATCGCTGTTCTGCTGGACTTCGAGCAGCAGGTTCCCCGCGCCGATGGCGTGCAGCGTGCCCGCGGGAATGAAATAGGCGTCGCCGGTCTGCGAAACGTGCTTCTGCAGAAGTCCGTCGGCGGCCCCGGAACGCAGCATGTCGATCATGTGGTTGCGCGAAAACTGACTGTCGAGTCCGGCCAGAATGCAGGCTCCGGGCCGGGCCGCAAGGATGTACCACATCTCGGTCTTGCTCTCGGCGCCGTTGCCGAGAGCCTGACAGGCGGCATCGTCGGGATGCACCTGCAGACTCAGTTTTTCTCCGGCGTCGATGATTTTGATGAGCAGCGGGAAACGATCCAGCCGCGCGGCTTTGGTCCCCAGCAGATCGCGGCCGTAGCGCTTGACCAACTCGGACAGCGTGACCCCGGCCAGCGGTCCGTTGGCCACCCGGGTCTGGATCTCGCCCCGGTCGCAGAGCTCCCAGGCCTCGCCGATGGGAGCCTTGTGCGGCGGCAGTTCCCGCTTCAGCACCTCGGTCAGCTGACTGCCGCCCCAGATACGCTCCTGATACACGGGGGTGAATTTCAGGGGATAAATGTTCTCCACCTCCACGAACTGCTGCACCCTTTCGCGTCCGTCCCACAGCAGACTGTCGCAGCAGGCGGCCATGTGTTCGGGCATCCTCACCGGCCGGTGCTGCCCGTTGATGCATCCCAGAACGACGAACCCCTTCACCAGCACCTCATCGCCGCGGCGCACTTCGCTGCAGATCTTGAGCTTGACCCGCTGGCGGCTCTCGACCCATGAACGGATGGTCAGCAGATCATCGTAACGGGCGCTCCCCAGATAATTGCAGTACGCTTCGACCACCGGCAGAAAAATCCCCTCTTTTTCAAGCGCGGAGTAGGGCATTCCGGCGGCCCGGAACATCTCGGTGCGGCCCCGTTCGAAGTATTCCAGATAGTTGGCGTAGTAGACGACCCCCATCTGATCGGTGTCGGCGTAGGGGACCCGGTAGGAACATTCAAAGTACATCTTCCGTTCACTCCTTGGGATTTTTTTTCATATATTCGCAGAGCGTATCGACCACCTGTTCTATGGTCAGATGCGAGGTGTCGACCAGTACGGCATCCTCCGCCTGACGCAGAGGCGCTTCGGCCCTGTGGGAATCCTGATGATCGCGGTCGGAGATCATTTTTCTGATCTCCTCGAAACTCAATTTGCCGTCCGGATGTTCGGCCATCCTGCGGCGGGCGCGTTCCTCCACCGAGGCGGTCACGAAAAATTTGTACGCGGCATCGGGAAAAATGACGCTGCCGATGTCGCGGCCCTCCATGACGATCCAGCCGGACTCCGCCGTGCGGCGCTGGACGGGCAAAAGAAATTTTCTCACCTCGGGCTGCGCGGCGATGCGGCTGGCCGCGGCCGCGCATTCGGGCGTGCGCAGAGCCGCTCCCGGATCGACGCCGTTGACCAGCAGAACACCTTTCTCATACCTCAGATCGACCGAAGAGAGAAACTCCGGAGAGAGCGCTCCGATATCGGCCTTTTCGGCAAAGGCGCGCCAGGCGATGGCCCGGTAGAGACTGCCCGTGTTGACGTAGGTGAAACCGCAGCGCTCCGCGAGGAGCCTCGCAACCGTGCTCTTTCCGGCGCCCGCGGGGCCGTCGATGGCAACTACTTTACTCATTTACAAGTCCTTTCATCCGAACCGCCGCTCAAAGCAAATTCCGGAGCCGACAAAGATAAAGAGCGCCCCCAAAGAGAGCGCTCCGGTTTTTCGAAGATCCGTATCCGGTGATTGAGATACCCGAACAAGACATATCAACTTCCGCTGCGGTTCCGCAGTCTTCCGCTCTTGAGGAATCCCTCGTAGTGACGCATGGTCAGGTGGGACTCCAGCTGGCTCATGGTATCGAGCACGACGCCCACCATGATGAGCAGACTGGTGCCGCCGAAGAACTGGGCAACCATGAAGGGGATGCGGAAACTGCTGTACAGAAACATCGGGAAGACCGCCAGCGCCAGCAGGAACACCGCGCCACCGGCCGTCACCCTGGTCATGGCCCCGTCGAGATAATCGGCGGTGGGCTGACCGGGACTGATGCCGGGAATGTAGGCGCCTTCCTTCTTGAGATTGTCGGCGATCTGCAGAGGATTGAACTGATTGGCCACCCAGAAGAAACTGAAGGCGAGGATCAGGATGCTGTACACGGTCATGTATCCGGGGCCGTCCTGCCGGAAGAATGTGGCAAGCTTCAGCCAGAAGCCGCCCGAACGGGCCGCCATGGTCTGGAAGAGGTATCCCGGGATCATCATGATCGCGCCGGCGAAGATGATCGGCATGACGTTGGCGAAGTTGACCTTGAGCGGCATGTAGGTGGAGCCGCCCATGAGCTGTTTGCCCACCGTCTTGCGGACCATCTGGATGGGCACCCGGCGGTAACCCTGCGAGAGCAGGATCGTCGCGGCGGTGACCACGCAGAACACGATCAGAAGCAACAGCAGCTGGACCGATTTGAACGTGGTCCCGTCGGGGGTGGTCCCCTTGATGGCCATGTTCACCAGTTCGATCACGGCGTGGGGCAGACGGGAGACGATGTTGATCGTGATGATCAGCGACACGCCGTTGCCGATGCCGCGCTCGGTGACCTGTTCGCCCAGCCAGGTGAAGACCATGGTGGTGCAGGTAATGACGAGGACCGTCACCGGCACGAACACGCCGACGCTGCCCAGATACAGGGGCTCCGACGGATTGGGCAGTCCGAGTTTGCTCGGATTGACCATGGCCAGAGCCACCATCGTGCCCTGAATGAGACAGACGATGATGGTGAGATACCGGGTGTACTGGGTGATCTTCTGGCGTCCGGTCTCCCCTTCGCGCTGCATCTTCTCCAGCTGGGGGATCACGGGGATCATCAGCTGGAGAATGATGGAAGCGCTGATATACGGCATGATGCCCAGAGCTCCCAGAGCGAAGTGCGCAAGCGCACCGCCTGAAAACAGGTCGATGAGAGCCATGAAGCCGCCGTTTGAACCGCTGGCGTTCGTCACTTCCTTGATGAAGCGCTCCAAAGCCGCCGGATCAACTCCGGGACAGGGGATATTGCTCGCCACGCGGACCAGCACAATGATCAGCGCGGTAAACAACAGCCGGTTGCGCAGCTCTTTGACTTTAAGGATATTCAAGAACGCCCGCCACATAGTCCGAACTCCTGTTTCAGAGGGTTTCGACTTTGCCGCCGGCCGCTTCGATCTTGGAAACGGCGGTGGCGGAGAACTTGGCCGCCTTGACGGTCAGAGCCTTGGAGATCTCGCCGTTGGCGAGGATCTTGATGGCCCGGTCGCCCTTGGCGAGAAGTTTCTTCGCGCGGAGGGACTCGGCGTCGACGACGGCACCGGCCTCGAAGTTCTCTTCGAGAACGTTCAGGTTGATGATCTCGTAGACGATCCTGTCGGCATTCTTGAACCCGCGTTTGGGCAGACGGCGGAACAGAGGGATCTGGCCGCCTTCGAAGAACGGACGGTGCACGGCGCCGGTTCGGGAGAGCTGTCCCTTTTCACCGCGTCCGGCGGTCTTGCCCCAGCCGGAGCTGTCGCCGCGGCCGATGCGTTTCCGACGCTTGTGGGATCCCGGAGTGGGACCGATATCATGAAGTTTCATTTGCAATGCCTTCCTGATCTATCAATTGTTTTGAGCTGATTTGACCTCGAGACCGCGGCGGGCGTAAGCCATGTCGCGGGTGGCCAGACCGGCGATCGCCTTGAAGGTGGCTTTGGCGACGTTGGCGGCGTTGGACGCGCCCAGAGACTTCGCCAGAACATCCTTGACACCGGCCAGTTCGAGAATGGCGCGGACGGCGCCGCCGGCGATCAGACCGGTACCGGCGCTGGCGGGACGCAGCAGAACGCGGGCGCCGCCGAATTTGACTTCGATCTCATGGGGCAGGGTCTGTCCGTTCATCGGAACATTGACCAGACTGCGCCGGGCCGCCTCGCCGCCCTTGCGGATGGCGTCGGAGACTTCGTTGGCCTTGCCGTAGCCGTAGCCGACGCGGCCGTTGCGGTCGCCGACGACGACGAGGGCTCCGAAACTGAAGTTTTTACCGCCTTTGACCACTTTCGCACTGCGGTTGATCGCGATCACGCTCTCGTCGAACTCGCTGGTCGCGGCTTCGTTCACATTTTCACGCTTTGCCATAACTGGAGTTCCCCCTTAGAACTTGAGACCGTTGGCGCGGGCCGCCTCGGCGATGGCCTTGACACGCCCGTGATATTTGTAACCGGACCGGTCAAACACCACCGTGGTGATGTTTGCCGCCAGCGCGGCTTCGGCAGCCAGTTTGCCCAGCAGTTCGGCTCCGGCCATGTTGGGTTTGGCGTTCTGGGCCTTGAACTTTTCGGACAGGCTCGACGTATTGGCAACGGTGCGGCCGCTGACGTCGTCGATGAACTGGCAATAGATGTTATTGGTCGTAATGCTGACGCAGAAACGCGGGCACTCCGCAGTGCCGGAGATCTTCTTGCGGATCCGGGCATGGCGGCGGGCGCGCTGGGATTTTCTATCGGTAACCGACATTTTTCACACTCCTTCGAGAAGCCGCGGGAATTACCCGACCGACTTGCCTTCCTTCAACACGATGCGCTCATCGACGTAACGGATACCCTTGCCCTTGTAGGGTTCGGGCGGACGGAAACGCCGGATCTCGGCGGCAGTCTCACCGACCAGCTGTTTATCGGCGCCCTCGATGACGATCTTGTTCTCGACGAGCGTGACCTTGACCCCCGCGGGGATCTGATAAACGATGGGATGAGAATACCCCAAAGCGAGATTGAGCTTGTTCCCGGCGAGGGTCGCCTTGTAACCGACGCCGACGATCGCCAGTTCCTTCTTGAATCCGGCAGTCACGCCGATGATCATGTTGTTGATCAGGCTGCGGGCCAGACCGTGCATGGCATTGGCTTCGCGAACATCGCTGGTCTGTTTGACAACGACTTGGTTATCAGCAACTTCAACGGCGACGTAGGGAGGCAGCTCAAGGGTCAGCTTGGCCTTGCCCTCGACAGTGACGACGGTGCCGGAAATCGCAACCTTGACCCCATTCGGAATCGAGATCGGTTTTTTACCTATGCGGGACATATTTACGGTTTCCTATATTACCAAACGTAACAGATGATTTCACCACCCACATGTTCCTGGGACGCGCGGCGGCCGCTCATGACACCTTTGCTGGTGGTCAGAATGACCGTGCCCAGTCCGTTGCGGACGCGGGGGATGTCGCTGCTTGAGCAGTAACGACGGCAGGAGGGCTTGCTGACGCGCTCCAGACCACAGATTACCGCTTTTCCGTCAAAATATTTGAGATCGACGACCAGCTGGCGGGCGACGCCCTCGCCGGCGATCTCGTACCCTGCGATATACCCTTCCTCTTTGAGCACATCGGCGATGGCGGCCTTTTCACGGGACGCGGGGATCGCGACCTTCCTGAGACCGGCGGCGCCGGCGTTGCGGATGCGGGTGAGCATATCGGCAATGGGATCTTGCATACTCATGATTTACGCTCTCCTTTGATTACCAGCTCGCCTTGGTCACGCCGGGAATCTGACCCTTGGAGGCCAGCTCGCGGAAACAGATACGGCAGAGCTGAAATTTGCCGATGTAGGCGCGGGGACGACCGCAGGCCTTGCAGCGCGTGTAGTTCCTGACCGGAAACTTGTTGGGGCGGGCAGCCTTGACCATCAAACTGAGTTTTGCCATTTTTACACCCTTTCTATTCCTCGAACGGAACTTCCATCATTTTCAACAGCTCGAAAGCCGCCGCGTCGTTGCCGGCGCTGGTGACGAACGCGATGTTGACCCCGAGGGGATACTTCAGTTTGTCGGTATCGATCTCGGGAAACACCGAAACGTCGGGCATGCCGATGTTGTAGTTCCCGACGCCGTCGAAACCCTTTTTGGGCAGACCGCGGAAGTCGCGGACACGCGGCAGGGCGTTGTGGACGAAACGGTCGAGAAACTCGTACATGCGGTCGCCGCGGAGCGTGACCATGACGCCCACGGGCATGCCGACGCGGAGCTTGAAGTTGGAGACGTTCTTGCGCGCCTTGCAGATGACGGGCTCCTGACCGGTCATTTCGCCGAGGTGCTTCTTGGCCTCGGTGACGGCATCCCTCTCCATGTCGCTTCCCACACCGGAGGAGACGACGATCTTCTTGAGCTTCGGAATCTGCATGACGTTTTTGAGTGCGAGCTTGGACTGAAGCGCGGCTCTGACCTCGTCAACGTATTTTTTCTTCATATCCGGCATTTTTTACTTCTCCTGAGCCTTTGCGGCGCGCGCGGCTTTGGCTTCCTCTCTGGCCTTGAGGGTCTCTTCGGTCGGATTGACGTTGGAGACGTGGACAGAAACGGAACGCTCGATGAGTCCGCCGTTGGGATTGGCTTTGCTCTTCTTGACGGTGCGTTTGCCGAGATGGCTCTCGGTTCCGGAAGCCAAGGCAAGAACGACACGGTCTTTTCGGGGCAGAATCGCGGAAACAGTCGCCTCGGCACCTCTGAAGTTGCCGGAGTTGACCACAACCTTGTCGCCTTTTTTGACGTGGTATTTTTTCATTTACAGAACCTCCGGCGCGAGAGAAATGATCTTCATGAAGTTCTTGTCGCGCAGTTCACGGGCAACCGGTCCGAAGATACGGGTGCCGATGGGGTTGTTGTCCTTGTCGACCAGAACGGCGGCGTTTTCGTCGAACCGCAGGTAGGAACCGTCGGGACGGCGGATCTTGGAGACGGTGCGGACGATGACCGCGCGGACGCGCTGGCCTTTCTTGACTGTCCCGTCGGGAATGGCCTCTTCGACGGCACAGCTGACGATATCGCCGATGCGGGCGATGCGGCGCCTCTGCCCCAGCACGGTGATGATGAGCAAAGACTTGGCGCCGGAGTTATCGGCGACCTCCAGAATACTCTGCATCTGCAACATGATGAATTACCTCCGGAGGATTATTCTTCACTCGCCGCGCGGGAGACGATCTCGACCAGACGCCAGCGCTTGCTGCGGCTGAGGGGGCGGGTCTCGACGATGCGGACGGTATCCCCTTTTCTGGCCTCGTTCTTCTCATCGTGAACGGCGAATTTCTTACTGACTTTGACGACTTTGTGATACAGGGGATGCGCGGTGCGGCGCTCCACGTTCACAACGATGGTCTTATCCTGAACGTCGCTGACGACGACGCCGACCCGCTCTTTGCGGATCCCGCGGGAGACAACAGCTTCGTCACTCATCACTTCACCTCACCTTTCGCAGCCCGGGCCGCCTGTTCGGTAAGGCAGCGGGCGATGTCGCGGCGGACCTGACGGACCCGCGCGGTCTTCTCCAGCTGTCCGGTACGGGACTGGATCTTGAGATTCAACTTCTCCCGCTGCAGTTCGACGACCTTGGCCGCCAGTTCCGCATCGGAAAACTCACGAATTTCCTTGTTTTTCATGGCCGATCACCTCTATGCTTCGCGCGACAGGAATTTGCAGCGCACGCAAAGCTTGTTGGCGGCGCGGCTCATGGCCTCCTTGGCGACAGCTTCGCTGCACCCGGAGATCTCGAAAAGAACACGTCCGGGAAGAACGGGGGCGACCCAGCCTTCGACGGCGCCTTTTCCCTTGCCCATACGCACTTCGAGGGGCTTCTTGGTGAACGAGCGGTAGGGGAACATGCGGATCCACACTTTACCGCGGCGTTTCAGGTGACGGTTGATGGCCACACGAGCGGCCTCGATCTGATTA
>JAFTDL010000311.1 GCA_017454215.1 Lentisphaeria bacterium
CGGCGGTTTTCAAGACCGCTGCCTTAAACCACTCGACCATTCTTCCGCATGGCACGTCATAAAATACCGCGTCAACGCGGTCGTTGCAACCGTTTCCCGGCGAAAAACTCGTTTTATTTCGTCAGCGCGGCGGCCAGCAGTTCCTGGATCCCCTTTGCGAATGCCGCGGGATCGGCGACGGGACTGCCCTCGAGAAGCAGCGCCTGATCGTACAGGATGCGGGCGTACTTGCGCAGCGTCTCGGCGTCCGCGCCGCCGGCGAGCTTGTCCTCGAACGCCTGAATGAGCGGGTGGTCGCAGTTCAGTTCCAAGATCCGCTTGCTGACGGGGACTTCCTGATTCATGGCGCGGAAAAGCCGTTCCATGTGAGGGCTGAGCGCGGTTCCGTCCACCGTGAGACAGCACGGGCTGTCGGCGAGCAGGGAGGAGAACTTGACTTCGCTGACCTCGGCCTCCAGTTCCTTTTTCAGAAACTCCAGTGTCTTTGCATATTTTTCGGCGGCGGCCTTGACCGTGTCGGCACTCTCCTCGGCGGAGAAATCGCCCCGCAGGACGCTCTTGAAACTCTTCTGGCGATACTGGAACATGGACTGCATGACCCACTCGTCGATGGGGTCGGTCATGAAAAGCACGTCCCAGCCCTGTTTGCGGAAGTATTCCAGCGCAGGCGAGTACGCCACCGCGTCCCGCTTCTCGCCGGTGATGTAGAAGATCTCCTTCTGCGACTCCGGCATGGCCGAAACATACTGTTCGAGCGTGATGTACTTGCCCGGTTCGGTATTCATGGATTCGTAAAGCACGAGGTCTTTCAACTTCTCGGCGTTGGCGCGGTCGGTGTGCAGACCCTCCTTGATGATGCGGCCGAATTCGGTGAAGAACTTCTCGTAGTTCTCCCGGTCGTTTTCCAGCAGTTTTTTCATCTCGGAGAGGATCTTGCCGGTGACGGCGGTCTGGATCTTGGCGAGCAGGGGGTTCTGCTGGAGGATCTCGCGGGAGACATTCAGCGGCAGATCGCTGGAATCCACCACGCCGCAGACGAACCGCAGATAGTCCGGGAGCAGTTCCTTGCACTCGTCGGTGATGAACATGCGCTTGATGTAGAGCTGCAGGCCTTTTTTCTGGATGTCGGGCATGAGCAGATTGAAAGGAGCCTGCTTGGGCAGAAAGAGCAGGGCCTTGAACTCGCTCGCGCCCTCGGCGGTCATGTGGATCGCCTTGAGGTACTCCGTGCCGCCGAAATTGGAGAGATGGGCGTAGAAACTCTTGTACTCCTCGTCGGTGATCTCGGAGGGCTTGCGCAGCCAGATGGCCTTCCGGGAGTTGAGGACCCGCTCCTCCACGGTCTCCTTCTTGTCCTCGCCGACTTTCTTTTCCGGCATGACGATGGGGTAGGCGATGAAGTCCGAGTAGCGATGCACGATCTCGGAAATCTTCCAGTTTTCCAGATAGATCTCCGCATCGTCCTTGAGATACAACTTGATCTCGGTGCCGGGGGCGTCTTTCTCCGCCGGGGCGAGGGTGTAGTCCGCCTGCCCGTCACTGGTCCACTTCACCGCCGGCGCGTCGCCGGAACGGGTGACG
>JAFTDL010000312.1 GCA_017454215.1 Lentisphaeria bacterium
CCAGCAGGGAGCGGTCGAAATCGCCCCACATGGCCAGTGCTTTTTTGCGCTGATTGAGGGAATCCAGCTCCGTTTCGGTGCGGGAGAGTTTTTCCAGACGCTCCGCCGCATCCTTGCACACCGTTTCGCCCGCAAGGGAAGAAGACCTGCCCGGCGTTGCGGGACGCCGTTCCTCCAGCGCGGCAAGGACCCGGCGGGTCCCCGCGAGACGGTCGGCCAGACCCGAGGAGGTCCCCGAGACGGCTCCCGTCATCTCTATCTGCATCACGCCGAGGCCGCGCAGTTCGGAGAGGACCTTGTCCTCTTCCGCCGCCACCGCCAGCAGCGTGATCTTTTTCATCGGTACGATCATGGTGCTTCTCTATTTTCTGATCTGTCCGTTTCCGCGGACGATGTACTTGTAACTGGTCAATTCGTCGGCGCCCATGGGCCCCCGGGCATGGAGTTTGTCGGTGCTGATGCCGATCTCCGCGCCCATGCCGAATTCGCCGCCGTCGGTGAAGCGGGTGGAGGCGTTGACGTACACGGTGGAGGAGTCCACCCGGCCGGTGAAATAGGCGATGTTTTCGGGGATCTCGCTCAATATGCCGTCGCTGTGGCGCGAACCGTAGAAATTGATGTGGTCAACCGCCGTTTTGACGTCGTCGACGATCCTCACGGCAAGTTTGAGGTCGAGATACTCGGCAAAGTAATCCTCTTCGGTGGCGGGGAGGGCGTCGGGGACCAGCTTGCGGAAGGCCTCGTCGGCGTAGAGCGTCACCTTGTTTTTGCGCATCACTTCGGCGAAGCGGGGGGCGAACTCCGCCGCCGCATCCTTGTGGATGAGCAGTGTCTCCAGCGCGTTGCACGCACTGGGACGCTGACACTTGGCGTTGACGATGACGTCGAGCGCCGAATCGAAGTCGCATTTGGCGTCGACGAAGAGATGGCACACGCCCTTGTAGTGCTTGAGCACGGGCATGGTGGCCTGACTCGTCACCGCGCGGATGAGGCCTTCACCGCCCCGGGGAATGACGAGGTCGATGTATTTATCCATCTTGAGCATGATAGAAACCGCCTCGCGGCAGCTCCACGGGATGAACTGCACCGCGCCGTCGGGCAGACCGGCTTCGACGGCGGAAGAATTGAGGGTCTCGGCGATGGCCATGTTGGAGTTGAAGGCCTCCCTGCCGCCGCGCAGGATCACGGCGTTGCCCGCCTTGAGGCAGATGCCCGAGGCGTCGGCGGTCACGTTGGGCCGCGATTCGTAGATGATGCCGATGACGCCGAAGGGAACGCTGATCTTGGTGATGTCCAGCCCGTTGGGACGCACCCGGTGATCGAGGACTTTGCCCACTGGGTCGTTCTGGGCGGCCACGATCCTGAGCCCGTCGGCCATGGCGGCAAAGCGGGCGTCGGTCAGGGTGAGCCGGTCGAGCATGGCGGGCGAAATGCCCTCTTTGACGGCGTTTTCGAGATCCAGTTTGTTGGCGGAAAGGATCTTCTCCTTCTGCGCCAGCAGGGCGTCGGCCATGTGCTCCAGCCCGGCGCGCTTCACGTCTCCTGCGAGCACGGCCAGCGTCTCCGCGGCCTGCTTCGCCTTGCGGCCCATCCGCTCCAGCACGGCGGACATTTCATCGGTTGTCATAAGCTCGATCCTTCAGAGTTTTTTCATTTCTGCATACACGGTCTTAAAATAACACCGTTCCCGCAAAAATACAACCTGTTTCCGCCCGGAAAATGCAAAAAAAAGCGCTTTGTTGCGGAATATCCGTGAAATCTTTGAAACCGCCCTTGACAAACCTTTCTAGAAAGGGTATATTACCGCAGAAACAACAGCTGAAATGAAAGGAAGGCGGTTATGTCATCACGG
>JAFTDL010000313.1 GCA_017454215.1 Lentisphaeria bacterium
GCCTCCTGCTTGTCCGCCGTAGCTTTAGCGAAGGTGGACGCTTGTGGCATGGTTGCCGTCGCTTCGCTCCGGCGTGTGGCCCAGAAATTTAATACACGGGATCCCTGATTGCATCAGAATTCGTAAAGCGGGCCTTTGAAAGTCTCGCGGAAGATCTTCCCCCGTTCGCCGTCGTCGGTCGTCGTATGGTATCGCGGCGGCAGTTTCCGTATTTCAATCCCGTCCAACCACACGCAACAATCCTCCAAAACCGTGCCGTCGTCGAAAACCCAATAATACCGCACGATTCCGAACCCGATGGAAAAATGACGTTTCCCGAACATCTCCTCGGCGGTTTCGGAGATTTCCAGATACGCCTTTTTTCTGCTCTCATCGCTGACCGGTTTCAGCGATGACAGCTCCGGCTCCGGAGCCCCGGCTTTTTTCAATGCTGCCTGCAGCTCATACTGGTTCAGACACGTCGTGCCGCGGCTGCCGAAGATCAGGAATAAATCGTTCTGACTCGATTCGAGTTTCCACACGCAATACGTCTGCCCCCCGTATGTGAAGGTCAGCTGCGGCGCGCCCAGATGCTTCACCAGTATCTGCCTGGCCTTGCCGATGAAGGCGGGATCGAAGACATCCGCGGGCGGGAGCCCCCACTTGCGGCGGCACTCGGCGATCTCGCGTTCCTTTTTGCGTACCGGTTCAAGTCCGATGTTTCCCGCCCGATATTCCGCCTTCAGGAGATCGAGCAGCCGTTTCTGGCGCGTCAGATACTCGCGGCGCAGTTCGTTTTTCTCATGAGGATCGATCTTGGTGTTGAGGAACACTTCGAACACGGCGATCTCGCGCTCCAAAAGCGCCGAACGTGTTGCCGTTCCAGTCTCGAAGCGCAAACGGTACTCCTCGTACTCCGCGATACGACGGTCTATCTCCTTGAGATCTCCGTTTTTCCCGGCGAAGCCCCTGTAGATCCCGAGCCGTTCCAACACCTCGTGCCGCAGTGCCATGTGGTATGGGATGTCCCTGTCGGCCGCCGTCAGAGCCTCGTAGGGGACGAGCCGCAGAAACAAGCCGGCGCGCGGAGGTTTTTCCCACTGCGAAAAGCGGAATTCCGTCGTCGGGCCGCCTGGGGTCTCGGGCACCGTCAGCGCGCACAGCGGAGTGACGTCGCCGGGATAAAGCACCAGCCGGGTCATGAGCTCCAGTTTCGGGGATTTTCGACATCCGAACTGTATCTTCCGGTCATGACCGGGAGCGCCGCCGAAGGTGAGTGTGGCATCGGCGATGATATCCCCGGCCCCGCGTCCGCGGACGATTCGAGAAAGGATCCGCCGCACTGATCCGCCTCTCGGGTTTGCGGGCGATACCGAATATTTCAATCGGAAGTCATTTCCCAGCTTGCGCAGCGGGGTATAGTCGCCGCCGCCGAATACATCCACGGCGAGGACCAGCGCCACCTGATCAACCGGAAAGTTCGGGGAGAGTTTCAGCTTGTATTTGTGGATGGTTTCGGTCGGCGTGCTTTCCGTGCCGTACCAGGTGAACTCCGCCCAGACATCGGTCCGCCCCGGGGCCGCCCCGTACAGCGCGCCCGCCGCAAGCAGTAAGATCAGCCATAAGGATTTGCGCATGATAAGCCTCCCGTTTCAGTCTCCGAATTACAATACATTGCGCCGGCGGCGATTTCAAGACGCGAGAGCAGAAAAAAAGGAGTGGGCATCGCTCACCGTTAATGAAAACCGGCTTTGGGAGAGGCGAACCGGCGAAAAAGTTATTTCACGGAAAGCATTTGCA
>JAFTDL010000314.1 GCA_017454215.1 Lentisphaeria bacterium
CCTGCGGATGTTTTCATGCCCTGCCGTACTGACACACGGAATACGACAGGGCATCGAAAAGAAAAAACAAAAAATATGAGTTATACTATACTGATTTTCAGGAATGAAATCAAGGATGACGCCGCCTTTTCGGAAAAGAAACATCTACAGGATTCGACAATTGTACGGCGTATGGAAAAATAGCTGAAACGACAGCGTTCCGAAGCTCTTTTCCCGGTTATTTGTCAGACTGAAATCACGCCCGTTTCCCGGCCGGGCCCCGGAATGCGGATGATCCCGGAACCGGCGGAACGGGAAACGGGCGGTCCCCCTCCCGGAACAGCTCCCTTTTTCTGAGCCGCCTCCTTTTTCCGAACACCCCCTTTTTCAGACAAGTCTCCTTTTTTTTGACGGAACGCATCAACACGCACGCCGCGGGGCCGGGTCGCTCAGAACCCGATCTTCCGCTTCGGGGCGTACTTGTTTTTGAGCTTGATCTCGCTTTCGCGGGCAAGCGCGGCGATCCGGTCATGGTTGTCCACCTCGTCTGCGAGGTAGTAGAGGCTCTGGCGGACCGTACGGAAATCACCGGCGCGAGCATGGGGATCCGTGCCAGCTCGCGTGCTTCTTCCGGGGTAAGCGAGGTGCGGAACATCCGTTCGAAGAAAAGCTTCTTTCCGGTCTCGTCGAGGTAGTCGAACTCCAGTTTGTAGGTGAACCGGCGCAGAAACGCGTCGTCGAGGCAGGCTCCGAAATTCGTGGCGCCGATCATCACGCCTTTGAACATATCCATGCGCTGAAGCAGTTCCTCGACCTGGGTCACCTCCCAGTTCCGCACGGCCCGCATCCTGCTCTGCCCCATCCCGTCGATCTCGTCCAGGAAGAGGATCGCCTTCTGCGCCTCGGCCTCCTCGAACGCGCTCCTGATCCTCTGTTCCGTGCCGCCGACGTACATGTTGAGCAGGTCGCTTCCCGTTTTGACGATGACCCCGATTTTGAGTTCGCGGCTCAGGTATTTGACGTATTCCGTCTTGCCCGTGCCGGGCGGGCCAGAAAGGAGCAGATTCATCCTGGGGCGGTCGTCGGGATCGCCCTTGTCCGTCAGGAAATTCCGGATCGCCTTCACGATCTTGCTGAGCGGGAATTCGCTCTTGATGTTCAGTCCGTCCAGCGAATAATCCTTTGCCGGAAGCATGCCGCACCGGGTCTGCGGGATGCCGGTCATCCTGCAATGCGACGCCATCAGTTTTTCGAGCAGCTCCCCCACTTCCTCCGGCTGAGGAGAAAGCCCGGCAAGGTTCTGCAGGACCAGGGAGACTCCGCCCGCGCTCAGCGGATATTTGACGGCCAGATCCTTCTGCATGTCTTCCCCGATCAGCTGTTCCATTCCCAGCCTGGAGACGGTGTTGCGCCAGACCGTCCGGCGGCCCGTGTCGGACAGCGGCTCGATCCGGACGCAATAGTCGAACCTGCGCCGGCACGTCGGGTCGAGCGCTTCGGGGGGCGAGTTCGTGATCCAGACCGTCGGGGCCTTGTACGTTTCCAGCACGTTGTTGAGCAGACATTTGTCCCCGAACGGCATGTTGTTCCCGTTCAGGACGTCCCCCGATGTCTCGTTCCCCCGGACCATCCTGTCCGCCTCGTCCACGACGATGATGCAGTCCTCCGGATGGACGCGTCTTGCGCAGTACAGGAGAGCTCCGAACCGGCTGTCGCGGGCGCTGTCGACCTGCCAGCTGGACCCGGAAACATTCTGCCGGATGAAATAGCACTCCCGTTTCAGTTCTCTCGCCAGCGACTGGACAAACGACGTTTTTCCGACGCCCGCGCCGCCGTAAATGAGAATATTGACCGGCTTCGCCAATCTCCCCGTGATCATCCGTTTGAGCATGGCGCCGTGTTCTTTCGCCAGGTCTTCGAAGTAATCCCACGGCAGCGCCTCGCCGCGCCAGAGCGTGAAGTATTCGTTTGTGAACGGCTCGTTCGAATAACCTTCGAGGAACTGGAACAGCTGTTTGTTGAAATCGTAATCCCGGTCGACGCAGGCGTAGCGGCGGAGCCTGTTGTTCTCGTCCATGGCCTCCCGGACCATGTCAACCGGATAGTCCAGACAGCTCGCGATGAACGCGCAGTTCGACTCGCATCTGCCGGACAGCGTGCGGGAACGCGGAACGACAAGAATCCCCTCCGCGGCGAGCGACAGGACAAACAGCGCGTCCCGCTCGAAATTGTTCAGCCTCAGGATTCGCTGCAGCTCATACAGCCTGTTCGAGTACGGAATCCGCTCGAACATCTCCCCCATGTGTGCGTCCAGCTCTTCCATGAGGACCTTCATGAGCATTCTGCGAAGTCTCGGTCTGGCGTACGGCGCCTGCCAGATCGTGCGGAGGATCTCCGCTCGCGAATCTTCGAAATCCAGCCGGTCTTCGAAGTTCCGGGCCGCCTTCATCCGGGCGATATTCTTCTCGGGAAACATTTCCTTGATCATGGTAAGCCACTGGCTCCTGCTGCGCATGCTCGCGACGAACTCGAAAACGCCGGGGTTCTCGATGGATTCCTTGTAATTGCAGACGAAATGAAACAGAAAATGGATGGCATTGCTCCGTTTCCATTGCCGGGTCGTGATTGTTTTCATGGTATCTTTCCTTTTTGGCGGTCCGTGCGCTGTTTTCCGTCCGGGACCGGGCGGACGGAAAATGCCGCGAAGGGGGCGGCAAGGTTTCATGAGGCGCGGCGGGGCATTCTCCCGCCGGATTGCGATGCGCCGGGATACGACATGACGCTTTCCTTGAAATGTCATATCAGGCTGTTCCGGTTTTCATGCCGCCTTTTCCGCCGGGACGTTCGAGCGCGCGGAGCAAAAGCCGCGTCCAGGACTCCCGCCCGGGAAAATGAGGTGCGGTCGTTCAGAAACGGCAGGCGGCGGAGCGTAATCCCCCCTGCTTCGGCAGGACGGGTCCGGAACCGTTTGAAGCAGATTTCAGGATCGGGGGATCTTTTTTCAGCACGTCGGCCCGTGACCGAGACAGTCCGGGGCCGAGGGGATCCGGCTCACTTCAGCCGCGTAATCCAGTCGCGGGCTTCCCTGTGCGGCCCGAAAACCGGAAGATCGAGCGGCGGCGTCATCGCCCGGACCGGGATACGAAACACGTCGGCCGGCAGGGCTCTCAGCTCCGCGGCGGATTCATCCGGCAGTTCACGATCCGGGGTGAAAGGATTCGGGACGCCGCGGAAAACCGGATGATATTCGAGAATAATGCCAGTGTATTTGCGTTTCGTGAAACGGCAGTTCCGGAGAACCGCCGGGGCATTTGCGTGCAGGCTCTTTTTCTCCGCGCGGGAGGAGACCATGAGCAGCCCGTACACGCTTCGGGCAGTACGATTTTTCATGTGCGGCGTCCTTTCTTTCATTATAAAACAGTTAATAGCAAGCCCGCATGGGGGCACGAGGAAAACGGCGATCATCCCGGAAACCGGAGACAATGCTCCGCGGGATTCATGTGACAGGTAGGGGGGAGGCTTCTTCCCGGAACGGGGAGAATTTCCGGATTCCCGGTCTGAATGAGAAAACACTTCAGGCTCGCCTGCGGCGATCGGGGAATGGGGATTTTGCCTGGATGGCGCGGTGGAATGCGCGGTTGTTTTTTTCGGCCTCGGGTGAGACGGATTCTCAGCCCGACGCTAAAAATATAGCGCCCCCATTGCCAAAAATCAAATCGAAATGCAAATTTTCCGCAGATAAAATTTTTTACGTATATTGCTGCGGCTCCTATAAAATATACATTTCACATTTCAACGCGCGCGGTTATGGTATAGGAAAACCGGTTCTGACGAACCGGACCGCCGGACAGTTTTTGCGTCTTCCCGCGATGGGTATGATCATCGATCCGGCTTTGACGGGCGCGCGATGAAAACGCACGGAAAAACGGTCCGGGATCCGGTTTTTCACCGTTTTTCTTTCCCGGGGTGTGGATTATTTCGCATTTTTTTCACATTTCTTCAATCTTTTATGGATTCCGCGTTTGAAATCACGGAAAAAGCGTGTATTTTCCTGTATTGGTTATTCTTTCACACGGACAGGACACACGAACCGCCTGCGCCATTTTTTCAGCCCGGCCCGCGGAGAAAAGGAACTGCACACATGAGCGACGACACGAAAATCGAAGTGGAGATCTTCTGCGGCATGACCTGCTACATGCTGGGAAATGCCCGAATCCTGAACATCGGAGCGCATTTGCCCGAAAAGTGGCTCCCGCACATCGAGCTGATGGTGTCGCAATGTCCTGTGGACTGCGGGTGCCTGGACCTCGCGAAGGCCCCGTTCGCCCGCATCAACGGCAAGCTCATCCAGAACGCCACGCTGGAATCCGTCTGCGAGGCCATCACCGAGATCATGAACCGGGAGGAGGAGGCATGAACATGGAGTATTCCAACAGTCCCGAACGCCAGCGACGCGAGCTCATGATCCGGATCGCCTGCGAATTTCAGAAGGGCACGCTCCCGGACACGATCGACAAGCTCCCGTTCTACGTGAAGCCGTCCGGCTCCAAACCGCTCCACTGCTGCCTCGCGCACGACCGCGAGGTGATCCGCTGCCGCATCATGGCGCTCCTCGGATTCGACGCACAGGACGAGGAGGACGACAGCCGGTTCCCGCACGAATACCTCGAGCTTGTTTCGGCGGATTCCGAGCGGCCGGAACGCCCCCTCACGATCGCCCCGTCGGGATGCTCCAGCTGCGCCAATGCGAAGATCGAGGTCGTCCAGAACCTCTGCCGCAACTGCTTCGCGCAGACCTGCATCCACGTCTGCCCGAACAACGCCATCAACATCATGCGCGGCAAGGCGTTCATCAACCAGGAATCCTGCGTGCAGTGCGGCAAGTGCCTCATCGACGTCTGCCTCTACAACGCCATCAAGCGCTTCCCGATCCCCTGCGAGGCCGCATGCCCCGTCGGCGCGATCAAAAAGAACGAACAGGGCTTCGCCGTGATCGACTTCAAAAAATGCACGTTCTGCGGCAAGTGTTTCCGCGCCTGCCCCTACGGAGCGGTCATGCAGCGGTCCGAGCTCATGCCCGTGCTGAAGCTCCTGACCGAAGGCCGCCAGGCCGTCGCGCTCGTCGCGCCCTCCACGCTCAACCAGTTCCCCGGCGGACGCGAAAAGCTCTTCAAATCCCTGCGGAAAGTCGGTTTCGCGGAGATCATCGCGGTCGCCGCGGCGGCCGAGACCGCCGCAAGTCTGGCCGCGGAGGAGTTCATCCGCAAGATGAAGCTCGGCGGCAAGCTCGTCGCCGACGCCAGCTGTCCGGCGTTCGTCGAGCTCGTGCGGCGGCATCTGCCAGCCATGCGCCCCTATCTCTCCTCCGTGCCGAGCGCCATGGCGCTTGCCGGACAAAAGGCGCGCGAGCTTTACCCCGATGCGGTCAACATCTTCATCGGCCCCTGCATCGCCAAGCGTTTCGAA
>JAFTDL010000315.1 GCA_017454215.1 Lentisphaeria bacterium
ATTGAGCACCTTGGGGACGAAGCCCGCGCCGATGCCCTGGATCTTGTGCGGACCCGGTTTGCCGCCCGAGAGAACCGGACTGGTGTCGGGTTCGACCGCGTAGATCCTGACGTTCGGATTTTTGCTCTTCAAATATTCCGCCACGCCGGTCAGAGTGCCGCCGGTGCCGACTCCCGCCACGAAGGCGTCGACTTTGCCGTCGGTGTCGGCCCAGATCTCCGGCCCCGTGTGGGCCTTGTGATAGGCGGGGTTGGCCGGATTCTCGAACTGCTGGGGAATGAACGAACCGGGGTTTTGCGCCTGAAGTTCCAACGCTTTGGCGATCGCGCCTTTCATGCCCAGCGCGCCCTCGGTCAGCACGATCTCCGCGCCGTAGGCGGCGGCCAGTTTGCGGCGTTCGATGCTCATGGTCTCGGGCATGGTGAGGATGAGATGATAACCTTTCACAGCGGAGACGAAGGCCAGTCCCACGCCGGTGTTGCCGCTGGTGGGCTCGATGATGAGGGCCCCCGGTTTCAGCTTGCCCGCCTTTTCCGCGGCTTCGATCATGGCGAAGGCGATCCGGTCCTTGACCGAGCCGCCCGGATTGAACGACTCGACCTTGACCACGACTTCCGCGCTTCCCTGATTGAGTTTGTTGATTTTGACCAGCGGCGTGGAACCGATCCGGTCGAGAATGGTGTTCGCGATACTCATGATGTCTGTCCTTTCATGTTGAATTAAAACATTACCATTTTGGTTGTGTATTGGATAAAATACCACACTTTTCCCAAAAAGCAAGTCCTTTTCGAAAAAAAATCTACTTTTTTTGTAATCTTTTTTGGTCCCGCAGTTGATTTTCGCCTGCGGCGTGGCATATTAAGGACGGGGAAACATGAATTTCGACCCTGCGGAGGAAATAAAGATGAAAATCTCTACCAAAGGAAGATACGGGTTGCGCATACTGATCGACCTTGCGACCCATGACCCGGCAAAGCCGCGGCTGATCCGCGACATCGCGCAGTCGCAGCAGATCTCCGAAAAATACATCAGCCGCCTGGTGATCGATCTGCGGCGGGCGAATCTCATCCGTTCGGTGCGCGGGGTCAACGGCGGCTTTCATCTGGCGAAACGGCCCGACGAGATCACCCTGCTGGAAGTTCTGGAGACCATGGAGGGGCCCATCTCGGTGGTGGACTGCGTGCGTTCGCCCGAAAAATGCAAGCGCCAGAATCTCTGTCCCGCCCGCGACATCTGGACCGAACTCAACGACGGGATCCGCCGCCTGACGCAGAACATCACCCTCGACGACATTCTCAACGCCTACCGCCGGCACGACGCCGAAAACGGCGTCTGCGACTATTGTATTTAGGAAACGGCGCGGGACCGCTTCCGGATCCGGTTGCTTTTTTTCAGCGGAGGGGCTATATTACACCAGTAGTTTGGGAGGTTTCATATATGAGATGGTGGCTGATGTCGGTTCTGCCGGTCCTGCCGGTCCTGCTGATTTCCGGTTGTTCGACCGCGGAGGATATTGTTTGGGGTGACAACGGATTTTTCGATCAGGTCGTTGCGCCGACGGTGGAACAAGGTCTGGCTTCGCCTCCTCCGCCGCCGCGCAGTTATCACAGACCTGCGCACAGACCGAAAACGTCTTCGGGCCGGACCCCGCATCCCTACGATTACAGCCGCCCGGCGCATAAGCCGAAAACGTCTTCGGGCCGGACCCCGCATCCCTACGATTACGGCAAACCCGCATCCAAGCCGAAAGCATCTTCGGGCCGGACTCCGCATCCCTACGATTACGGCAAGCCCGCGTCCAAGCCGAAAGCATCTTCGGGCCGGACCCCGCATCCCTACGATTACGGCAAGCCCGCGTCCAAGCCGAAAGCATCTTCGGGCCGGACCCCGCATCCCTACGATTACGGCAAGCCCGCGTCCAAGCCCAAAACATCTTCGAGTTCGACCCCGCATCCCTACGATTACAGCAAGCCCGTATCCAAGCCCAAAACATCTTCGAGCTCGACGTCCAAGCCGACGACTTCGTCGAGTTCGCCGACATATACCTTCGAAGCAGTCAAGTCGAAGCCGTCGTCGAGTCGACCGGATACCGGTACGGAGTCTCCGGGATTGGAATCCCGTCCGTATGAATCCCGCGTCACGGTAAAGCATTCGAGCAGTTCGGCCACTGTCAGCCGTCCGTCGACCAGCAGCTCCGGAAGCAAGGCCGGCCGGCCGGATCCCGACGCAGTATACCGCCCGGCGAGCGGCACGTCCGGCAGCACGGCGACCCGTTCAACGGCCGGCGCAAGTCGTCCGTCGACCAGCCGGCGTTCTTCATCCGACACCTCCGGCAGCAAGGCAAGCCGCCCGGATCCCGACGGCGTGTACCGTGCGACGGGCAGCGCTTCCGGCAAAGCTTCGTCCGCGAAAACCGAACGTCCGTCGACCAATCTCCGCCCGAAGGGCACTCCGGCTCCCGACGCCGTGTACCGCGTAAAGGGCAGTTCCTCCGCTGACCGGTAGCCTCGCGTTTCTCTTCCGGGCAAGGCGCTTCCCGCAGTTTTCATTGACAGGTTGCCTTGTTTCGAAGGTAACTTTTCAGCAAATACTCATTCATCTTGCCTCGTTCCGGCACATTACGCTGACAGTTCTCTTTGTTGGAAAGGCAACGTTTCAACAAAAAAAACTTGACAAATGCCGTATTGAACATATATTATTGACAAATTGCCCCGAAAAAAATGCGAAAGATCCTGAGAAGAGTTCTGTGCGACGGCAAAATCGTTTACCGGATCGCCATGATCATCAGTCTGGCGGCTCTGGAATTCGGACTGCTGTGCGAACTAACATGGTTCTGGTCGGGATTCCCGTGGTCGCCATTCGGGTATGAGACCTGCGGTCTGGAGTGGCTGATCGTGGTCGTCTTCGCCTGGCCGCAACTGGTCGGCGGCGTTCTCATCAGTCTGTTCCTGCTGGCGAAATGGCGTTATCAGCATTTCGTGTGGTACCTGCCTCTTCTGCTGTGCGCAGGAATCTCCAGCGTTCCCTTCAAATCCCTTGCCATGGGCGTATTCTGCATCGTTTTCATGCTTATCCTGCCCGTCGTCGATGTTCTCGGCGGCCGCGGGGCGCAAAAGCGAGAGAAACAGGCGAAGTAAAACCGCTCAGCGGCGGTGGAAACCGCCGTTCGAGTCGCGGCGGCGGTAGTTGCGGAACTGCTGAGGCTTTTCCGAAGGCGTCAGGCCGGACTTGAGATAAAAATCGCTCAGGGGCCGATACCCGACATTCCTCATGAGTTTGTCCCAGTTTTTCGGCAGTATGATCTTCACCGATACGGCTCCGCCGCCG
This sequence comes from Lentisphaeria bacterium, assembly GCA_017454215.1. Taxonomy (GTDB): domain Bacteria; phylum Verrucomicrobiota; class Lentisphaeria; order Victivallales; family Victivallaceae; genus UBA1784. The sequence goes on from JAFTDL010000315.1 coordinate 3,328, forward strand.
GGAACGCACATGGTCTTGTTGCGGGAAGCGTCGCCCGTGACGAGCAGAGCGGTCTTGCCCGGCGCCATAACGGGAACGGTCTCCAGTTTCTCCCTGCCCGTCCACGCCAGCCACGGCGGAACGGGGGTCGTTTTGGCATTCTCCTTGCGGGCGATCCG
>JAFTDL010000316.1 GCA_017454215.1 Lentisphaeria bacterium
GGATCAGGTCGAACAGACGCAACTGATGGTCCGCAACAGTTTCAACCATCCTTCGGTCATCATCTTCGGTTTTCTGAACGAAAACGATTCCCGTTCGGACGCGGGCGTGTCGATCTGCCGGAAACTGGCGGAAACGATCCGGGCGGAAGACTCGGGCCGACTGGTCGCCTTCGCCTGCTGTTTCCCGCTGGAGGACCGCGCCTCCGCCGATATGGACATCGTGTCGTTCAACACTTATCCGGGGTGGATCTCACGCGATTACGATACCGACCCCATGACGGCGATCCGGCCGAATCAGGAGGAGATCCTGGCGCATTTCCGGGAACTTTACGGCAGTTCCAAACCGGTCATCGTCAGCGAAATGGGCTGCTGCGGACTGTACGGCCGGCATGACGGGGCCGGTGCGCAGTGGAGCGAGGAATTTCAGGCGGAATATCTGGAAGAGGTCATCGATACGGTCTTCTCCGCGCCGGAGATCACCGGCCTGACCCTGTGGCAGTTCAACGACGCGAAAAGTTATCATCGGACCGGTTCCTGTGTCCGGGTCAAGCCGCTGGCGCAGAATCTGGCGGGCGTTTACGATATTTTCCGCCGTCCGAAACTCTCCGCCGAAGCGGTGAGACGGAAATTCGATCAGGCATGAGGCAGATGCGATGCGCATCGTTTTCCCGATATTTCTTGCCGCGGCCGCAGTCAGTCTCCTTGCCGAAGGCCGGCTGTATGTGCTGCTGAAAAGACGGAAGATCCGGCTGCGGCCCCTCTCCTTTCGCGACAGGCGCCTCTTCATGACCGCCCTCGTCAAAGGCAGAAAATACCGTGTCGTCAGATATTTTCACCCCGTCATGAAAGGCAGTGAACGGTTTTTCGCCTTTTACTTTCTTCTGCTCAAGATCGAATGTGCGGCGTTCGTGATCCTGACTGCCCTCGCTGCCTGCTTTGCCGTGATTTCCCTGCTCGTGCTTCTCTTTCGCACAGGGGCATAGGGGGACGGTGAACCGGGAAAAGACAACAGCCGACGTTTCGGTTCGGCAAAGCTCCGCCTCGAAACACTCCGCCTGTTGAAAGGCTCTGTTCCCCTTGATGCATGACAGCTGACGAGAGGCAGCCGGGTGTACCGGATATACCGCGGCGGGAAACCGGAAGACCTTCAACGAGTGAGACCTGGGGGACGTCAGGATCGTCCCTGTCTTACTCGTCCTGCTTGTCTTACTTGTCCTGAACTTCCCTTCCCCCGGTTCCGCCGAGCCTCGCCGCCTTACTTCATTTCGGCGAGGAGCTGAGATGAGAAGAGGAGGCAGCGGGGCACGTGGAAGAAGGTCTTCCATTTGCCGCCTTTGAGGGAGTGGGTGACTTTGCCTTCGCGGCTGCAGTAGCCGAACCACTCGCCGTATTCGGGATCGGGGAAATGGTTCCACGTGTAGTCGTCGAGTTTCCTGAACCACCCGGCGAATTTCTGATCTTTGGTGGATCGGTAGGCGTAGAGGCTGGCGAGGAGGGCTTCGCAGTGGACCCACCACAGTTTCATATCGTGCTGGAGTTCGATATGGGGTTTGCCGAGGACGTCCATGAAGTAGAAGATGCCGCCGAACTCCTTGTCCCAGCCGAATTCGAGGGTGTTTTCGATGAGTTTGCAGATGAGGGCGCGGGTGGAGTCCGAGCCGGGGACGGTTTCCAGATAGCGGAGGAGGAACCATGCGGTCTCGAGGGCGTGGCCGGGGTTCATGTGTCTGCCGTCGCAGCTGTCGAGATCGGGGACGCCGTTTTGGGGCATATTCTCGAAGACGAGGCCGAATCTTTCGGAGTAGAAGGTGCCGAGGACGGTCTCGCAGGCCTGTTCCATGAGGTGATCGAATTCGTCGGTGTCGAGACACTCTCTCATGATCATGCCCAGATTCGCCAGCATCATGCAGCTTCCGAGGCGCTTGTAGGCGGGTTTGCCGGGCATGGATTTATCCCACGAGAGGGAGGGGTGGGCGCCGGCAACGCGTTCGGTGTAGATGCGCATTGCGGAGACGGCGGCGTCGGCGTGGCGCTTGTCCCCGGTGATCTTGTAAAGTTTGGCGCACCCCATGGCTGCGAAGCAGTCCGAGGGGGGACTGTAGGGGGCCATGGCGGGTTCGCCTTTGCGGTTGAGGGCGAAGTAGTAGCGTCCGGCCTCGTCGCGGCCGTTTTTGTAGAGGAAATCGAACCCCTGTTCGGCGATTTTGACGAACTCTTCGTCGCGGTATCCGGCGAGATAGATCTCCGAAAACATGTAGACGATCCGCCACTGCATCCACATGTACTTCATGGTGTCGTAGACGCTGCCGTTGCGGTCGAGGCTGGTGAAGTAGCCGCCGAACTCCTTGTCGACGCAGTTCTTCTGCCAGAAGGGGATCACGGAGTTGAGCAATTCGTGCTCGTACTTTTTCGCATAGGTCTGCCAATTCATCATTTTTTCCCGTTCCTCTGTAAAGGGGTTGTTCCTTACTATAGCATCCGTGCGGTGAAATATCAAGTGCGGGACGGTCCGGCGGACAATGCGGAAATGCGGACAGATCCCCGGCGGGGGGCCCCGCTCCTGTCTGCTCAAAACGCCCCGCTTTTCTCGAAAAGGCTGGGGGCTCGGGGGGCGGGGGGCACCCGTTGGCGGATAACGGCGCGTTGCCCGTCGGGGACGCTCCGAACAGGAAACTGATCTTTCCCTGCGGCTCCCCGTCAGGGCAAGCCGCAGTCACACCGGGGCCGACGTTTCGGCGGCGGA
>JAFTDL010000317.1 GCA_017454215.1 Lentisphaeria bacterium
CGGGGGGAAGGAAAAACTTTTTTTCACGTGGAAAAAAAGTTCTTTCCTTCCCCCCGGAAACCACCAGTCTTCATCAAGACGAAAGAAGTATTTTCACGCCGACGGCGATGATGGCGACACCGCCTGCGGGAAGCAGAAGCCAGTCCGGCAGAGCCGGACCGGAGCGGCGGCTCAGACGGACCAGCCGGGCGCCCAGCCGGGCGCCCAGCCAGACGCCGATGAAGGAAGCCGCGCCGGTCACGATCCCCATGGCGAAGCAGGGCAGAAAAAAGGGCTTCCCCGCAAACGCCAGTCCGCCGCCCACGGCGAAGGCGTCGAGACTGGTCGCCACGCCTGAAACGAAGAGGGCCTTCCCGCCGAAAAAGAGTTTCTCGGACTCCCCGCAGGGGGTCGGGCCCTTCCGTTTCGTTTTCACGCCCTCCCAGATCATTTTTCCGCCCACGAAGCAGAGCAGAACGAAGGCGACGGCGTTCCCGGCGGAGGCGACATACCCCGCAAAAAGCTCCGCCGTGAAGAAACCGGCCAGCGGCATGAAAAACTGAAATCCGCCGAAAAACAGCGCGGCCAGACAGGCGTTTCGCACCCATCTTGCGCCGCGGCTGCAGAAGGACCCGCCGACGGAGACGGAGAACGCGTCCACCGACACGCCCAGCGCAATCAGCAGGATCTCGAAAAGGTCCATCAGAAGAGCAGACTCATGACCGCCTTCTGCACATGGAGCCGGTTCTCGGCCTCATCGAAGACGATGGACCGGGGGGAATCCATGACGTCGGCGGAAACCTCCTCGCCCCGGTGCGCGGGCAGACAGTGCAGGAATTTCGCATCCTTCTTCGCATGCCCGAAAAGCGCCGAATTCACCTGGTAGGGAGAGAATATCTTCATGCGTTCGGCGCGCTCCTCCTCGAAACCCATGCTGACCCAGACGTCGGTGTAGAAGTAATCGACGCCCTCGGCGGCCTTGACGGGGTCCTTCTCCCAGACGATGTTGGAGGCGTCTCCGATGAGGCTTTTGTCGGGCTCCACGCCCTCGGGAGAGGAGATGACCAGCTCCATGCCGGTGAGGCGCGCCGCGAGGATGAGGGAATTGGCGATGTTGCTCCGCCCGTCGCCGTAAAAGGCCAGACGCACGGAGGAGTCCGCCCGGCCGCTGTACTCTTTGATGGTCAGCAGATCGGCGATGATCTGGCAGGGATGGAACTCGTCGGTGAGCGCGTTGATGACCGGGATCGTGGCGACCCGGGCCAGTTCTTCGACGCCCGCGTGCGAGAAGGTGCGGATGACGATGCCGTGCAGATAACGGCTGAGCACGTTGGCGGTGTCGGCGATGGTCTCGCCCCGGCCCACCTGCATTTTGGACTGGTCCAGATAGAGCGGACGGCCGCCCAGCTCGCCCACGCCCACCTCGAAGGAGACGCGGGTGCGGGTGGAGGACTTGGCGAAGATGAGTCCGACGCTCTTGCCGGCGAGCGGGGTGAAGTTCACCTTGCCGCGCTCGCGCTTGAGTTTGGAGGCCAGTTCGAAAATATGTTCCAGATCATCACGGGTGATGTCTTTGAGTGTCAGAAGATCTTTTTTCATTTTGCATAAACTCCGGGAATTGGATGGATCGGCGTCACTTGCCGCAGAATTCGGCAAGGGCGTCGGCGATGCGTTCGACGGCGGCGTCGGAGTCGGCCCGCGTGATGACCAGCGGCGGCAGCAGACGCAGCACGTTCTCTCCGGCGGTCAGCGCGACCAGACGGCGCTTGAGAACGAGAGCCAGCAGCGGAGCCGCGGGCTGGTCGAGAACCACGCCGATCATGAGCCCGCGGCCGCGGACGCACTTGACGCAGGGGAACTTTTTTCCGACTTCGGTGAGGCGTTCCATCAGGTACGCGCCCTCGCGGCGGCAGTTTTCGAGGACGCCGTCTTTGTCGAAGGCCTCCTGGACAGCCAGCGCGGCGGCGCAGGCAAGGGGCGTGCCGCCGAAAGTGGAGGCGTGATTGCCCACGGTGAGGATGTCGGCATATTTTCTGCGGACGATGAAGCCGCCCATGGGATAACCGTTGGCGATGGCCTTGGCCATGGAGATGACGTCGGGCTGAACGCCGAAACTCTGGAAGGCGAAGCGGGTCCCCAGCCGTCCCATGCCGCACTGGACTTCGTCGCAGAGCAGAAGGATGTCCTTCTCGTCGCAGAAGGCGCGCAGCTCTTTGAGGTACTGCGGATCGGCGGGCAGGATCCCGCCCTCGCCCTGGACCATTTCGAGCATGACGGCGCAGACCTGAGGCGTCCACGCCCTGCGGACGGCTTCGATGTCGTTGAAGGGCACCTGAAGGAAACCGGGCATATCCGGCTCGAAACCCTTGCGGTACTTGGCCCGTCCGGTGGCGGCCAGCGTGGCGAGGGTGCGCCCGTGGAAGGAGTTCTCCATGGAAATGATGATGTTGCGTCCGGCGGCGTTGCCGAATTTGCGGGCGAGTTTTATCATGCCCTCGTTGGCTTCCGCGCCGGAGTTGCAGAAAAAGACTTTGCCGTCGAAGGACTCCTTCACGAGTTTCTCGGCCAGCCGGGGCATGAGTTCGTTCATGTAGAGGTTGGAGATATGGACGAGTTTCTTCGCCTGTTCGCAGATGGCGTCGGTGACGCGCCTGTTGCAGTGACCGAGGTTGCACACGGAAATACCGGAAGCGAAATCGAGGAACTCGTTGCCGTCGTCGTCCCACAGGCGGGCGCCCTCACCGCGCACGAACATCTGCTTGGGAGCATAGGTCGGCACGACGTAATTCTGAAAGCGTTCAACCGTTTCGTTGTACAGGGCACTCATGATTTCCGGATCCTTATGATGATTGACTTCGGGTGAAATAGTTAATATAGCACGCTTTTCGCAAAAGTCAACTTTTCGCATCAGGCCCTGCGCATGTAGAAAAAATCGACCGGACTGGGAGGTATGTATTCCCTGACGGGCGTCTCCGGAACGCGCCCCTCCAGCAGATCGATCAATACGGCGCAGGCGGTGGAGCCGATCTGCGCCGGATGCTGTTCGAGAGTGGAAAATTTCCACCGTTTGCCGATACCCGGCAGATTTCCGGCGCCGGAGAGGGCGATCCGGCCGGGACAGTCGATCTTTTCCGCGGCGGCCGCCTCGGCGATCAGTTCCGCCCGTTCGTCCGAATCGCAGACGATCATGTCCAATCCGGGAAGACGATCGATCATCCGCCGCAGATTTCTCCGGGTCTCGCAGTCCGTGCATTCGACGGCGGTAAAGACCCGCGACAGGGGATCGGCAATGCCCTGCTCCGTCATTTCATCAAGAAACCCCGACAGCCACGACGAAGTGTAACGGTGTTTCCTGACATAGACCGCAATGTTTCTCCTGCCGCACCGGCACGCTTCCGCAAGGATCATGCGGGCTCCGCCGTACTTGTCGCTGTCGACGCCGTGCAGATCGGTATGATCGAGGAGCAGATCGCTGTCCACGTGGACGACCGGCAGTCCGCCGTTCCGCAGGAGAAGACCGCTGCGGCAGATCACCACCCCCGCGATGCCGGCGCCCGGCAGCAGTTCAAGACAGTTGGACTCCTCCTCCTGCGACGGAGCGAACACCGTCGTCAGATATCCGCTGGCCAGCGCCATTTTCTGCATTCCCCTGAGGACTGCGGTCGGATAGGGATGATTCAGCGACCCCACGAATCCCAGTATCCCGCGGGGGAAGCGGCGGCTGCGCAGGACTCTCGTGCCGGACCCGCGGGCCCCGCGGACCAGCCAGCCGTCGGCGGCAAGTATGCTCACCGCCTTGTTGGCCGTGGACTTATGCACACCGAACCGCTCCGCCAGATCGTACTCCGAAGGGAAGCGGCTCCCCTCCGGATACCGGCCTTCAGCCAACTCCTCGCGCAAAGTGCGGACCAGCATCCCGGTCTTTCCCGACTGTTCCTCCATGATCGTCCGGCTCCTTCAAAGTGACCCGTTCAATAAATTCCGTTTTTTGTTCTTTTTCCTATTGACACAACACTTTCTTTCAAGTATAATATACTCGCAAAGTTGGAAAAGTCAACAATGTAACCCGGTTACTTTTGATCTTTCCGCATTTTTCATACATGTCGATGCCGCGCGACGGCATCTCAAAAAAAGGAGGAAAACATGATGACGTCACAGGATCCGCCGGAACGGAGCATACGGAGTTTCACGCTCATAGAACTTTTAGTCGTCATCGCCATCATCGCCATTCTGGCGGCGATGCTGATGCCGGCGCTCCAGCAGGCGCGGAACAAGGCGAAAGAGTCCAACTGCGGCGCAAATCTCAAACAGATGGGAACCGCGGTCATGTCCTACACGGGAGACTACAGTGATTATCTGCCGAACTGCCCCAACGCTCCCGGTTCTTACGCGGTGGGAGGAGCGTCCTACGGCGGCTCCATCTACTATTCGGGCGGCTGGCTGGGCTGGGACCGCGGAAACAAAAACTACTGGTGGCTGCATCAGCTTCTGACGTATCTGCGCAACGTCAAGGCAGTGAGCTGTCCCGGGGCGACTCCGAATCCGACGATAGCAAGCGGGAACGGGACGCAAGCCGCCGTCAGCGCCTACGGCGGGAGCAACTACGCCTACAACGGACTGTGCGCCGAAACGCTCATGGGCAGTTCCACGACCTACACAGGCAAAAAGCTGCCTTCCGTGCGGCAGCCGTCGTCGATACCGTGCATCTCGGAACGGCAGTATGTCAGCAATCTGATATACCTCACGCCGTCCCGTCTGGAGACGGCGGCCGACACCGTGTTCAACGGTTCGATCCAAGTCGGTCACGGGGGAGGAACTTACGGCAACAATACGATGCTGGACGGTTCCGTGAAACGGCTCCTCAAAGACCAGAGTTATCAGAAGATCTACAAACTGAAATAGAAAGGCCGAGCGAATGTCGGAGAAACAGATCGCGGGGAGCTCCGCCCGTCCCGACTTTCCCGAATGGGGACTGTTCTGCGATTTCCACACCATGCGGGAGTGCAGAGACGTGGGATCCCTGCTGGATGTGCCGCGGCTGATCGCGGCTCTGCGCCGCTGCGGGATCGACTATCTGACCGTCGCGGCCCGGTGCAACCAGGGATTCGCATACTGCCGCACGGAAGCGGGGATCCCCCATCCCGGTGCGAACGGCCGGGATATTTTCGGGGAGATCGTTTCCGGATGCAGAAAAGAAGGGATCTTCATCAGCGGCTACATCAACGTCGGAATCAGCGAGGAGGAGTATCAGCGCCGCCCCGACTGGCGCGTCATTCCCCCGGCGGGTTCCGACCTTCCGCGGCTGATGTGCGTCAACAGCGGCTACGGGGACCACCTGTGCGCGATGACGGAGGAGATCGTCTCCCGTTACGACGTGACCGGAATGTTTTTCGACTGCGTGTATGCTCCGCCCTGCGACTGTCCGCACTGCAGAGAGAAAAAGATGTCCCCCGCAGAGAGCCGGAAAGAGATGATTTCGCGCCTTGCGGAGATCGTCCGCAGACACCGCCCGGAGGCCATGATCTATTTCAACAGCATGCCGGCGGAAGACCAGCTGGACAAATCGAACTATCTGGAGTTGGAATGCCTGCCCAACGGCGGCTGGACATATGAATCATTTCCCCTTCAGGCCAGATACCTGCGCAATTTCGGACGTCCCGTTTTCGGGATGAGCGGACGCTTTCACCGAAGCTGGGGCGATTTCGGCGGTCTGCGGAGTGCGGCCTCGCTGACTTACGATTGCGCCTCCGCTCTGGCCAACGGTCTGCGGGTCACGGTGGGAACGCATCTGCATCCGACCATGGCACTGAACGATGCGGTCGTCGAACTCATCGAAGGCGTTTACGGCGAACTCGGAAAACATGCCGGGTTCTGCCGCGGCGCGCAGCCGAGAACGGAAGTCGCGCTGGTCGTTCCGGGAAAGAATCTCAAGGAAAATTCTCCGGAAAACATGGCGAGCGCCTACGGGGGATGCCGGATGCTTCAGGAATCGGGGATGCAGTTCGACGTCGTCACGGCGGAAATGGAGATCCCGCCGGCCTGCCGCCTGCTCCTTCTCGCCGACGATGTCCGGCTGACGGCGGAAAAGGCCGGAAAATTTCGAAATTTCATCGCTTCCGGCGGCGCGGTCATCGCCACGGGACGCTCCGGGATGGATCCCGACGGAAAGGCCTTTGTTCTTCCGGAACTCGGAGCGCTCTCCCGGACCGTCCTTTCGGGGAACGGCCACTATATTCGCGCCGGATTCCCGGGCATTCCCGACATGCCGGTCGCGCTGTATTCGGAAGGCGCGGTCTACACCCCTGCGCGGGGAAGCCGGGTCCTCGCCCGCGGGGAAGCCCCGTACTTCGATCTTCCTTCCGGCCGGGAGGCGTCGCACATCTATCTGCCTCCGGGAGGCGGTGACGAGGGCGTCGTGATGGGACGGTACGGGCGATGCATCTACTGCGCGACGCAGCTGTGCTCCGACTACTTTCATTTCGCCCAGCTCCCCCTGCGGGCGCTCATGCGGGCGGCCCTGCGGGAACTTCTGCCTCAACCGCTGACGGATACGGGCGGACTCCCTCCGTGGGTCAGGACGACCGTCACGGAGCAGCCGGGCAGGACCATCATACATCTGCTCAGTTTCATTCCCGAACGCCGGGGCGAGTGCTTCGACGTGGTGGAATCCGCCGTTCCGGCGGGGAACGCCGTCGTCGGACTGAGGCTAGACGGCAGGGAACCGCGCTGCGTTTATCTTTCTCCCGACAGAAAGGACCGGCTGTCTTTCACGATCGCGGACGGTTATCTGCGCATCGGCATTCCCGGAGCCGCCGGATACACGCCGATCGTGACGGAGTGGAAAAATATCCCGTAAACTGCATCAAGGAGGCAACAAATGAGACTTTTTTCAGGGATCGCCGTTCTCTGTACGATTTTTTCCGCAGGCGCGGCGGAGCGTTTCATGGACTTCGACAACGCGGGAGCCGCCGTTCCCGCCCCCTTCGAACTGACGGAAAAATATTTTTACTCTCCTCCCCGGGCGATGCGGCTGCGGCTGAGCGGGAAACCCGCCGAAATGATGATCCCCGACTTCGTTCCCGGTAAAAATCTGGGCGTTGCGTTCAATTATCTGCACAGCCCCGCTTTCCGGTCGGTACGGGTGGAGGTCCAGTGTCTGAACGCGGCGGGCCGGGTGCTGAGGGGAACCGCCGCCTCGATCGGACGCTGGCCCGACGGATGGAGCCGCGGGGAGATATTCCTGCCGGGCGTGCCGGAAAAGACCTCCGCGCTCCGTCTGCGGTTCGTCACCCTGAAACCGGATGTCGCCGGTCAGGAGCTCGTCATCGACAACCTGCGCCTCACCTCTCCGGCAAGCCGGGAGGAATTTTTTCCGGACCGTTTCGAACTGCCCCAGTTCGACCGCTGGAGCCGGCGCAGGGCCGCGGATGAAAAATTCCTGCCGGGAAACAATGCGGAATTGCATCTCAACTGGCATCGCTCGAAATTCGGAGAAGCCGCGCTGAAATGCAGAGGGACGGGCGTCGTGACCTCATTTCCCTGGCGCGTCTGGAACATCCGGATCAAACCGGGAGAAATGTACCGCGCCTCCCTCTTTTACGTTCCCGAAAAGAAGCCGGTCTCCCGCAGCGTGGTGCTGAACATCGCCTTCCGCGACGCCTCCGGACGCACCTTCGCGAAACCGGTCAGCTGCACTCTGGCCCATGCGCAGGACTGGAAGGAGCAGACGGTGGAATTCCGTCCCCCCGCGGGCGCCGCCTTCATGGATATGCGGATGTGCTTCGTCAGGGCGCCCAAAGATCAGAACGTCTTCTTCAACCGCATCTCCATCGCGCCGATGGGACCGGTCATGACGATCGACACGAAGGTCGATCCCGCAAAAAAAGTTCTTTCCGGCAAACTCACTGTCTTCGGCATGGAAAAAATGGGCCCGATGACCCTGCGGGCCGAAGACGCGCAGCACGGAAAACACACGATCCCTCTCGCCACGGACGGAACGTTCACGCTGGATCTCGCCGGACTTCCCGACGGCAAGGTCGTCATCGAAGCGTCGGGCGCCGATGCGGAGGGAAAAACACACCGGACGGTCAAAACGCTCCGGAACTACAACAGCCGTCCGTGGGAAGGACTGGGCCTGGGAGATCTGCCCTGCGATGCGCCGCCTCCGCCGCCCTGGACTCCGCTGACCTACCCCGCCGAACGCCGCGTACGCACATGGGGTTCCGAAGTGGAACTGACCCCGCAGCTGGCACTCTCCGGGATCGAAGCGGCAGGGGTCCGTCTGCTCAAGGCCCCCATTCAGCTCCGGCTCGACGGCAAGGATATCTTTTCCCTGCCGTCCGACCGGGTAACTGCCGTAAAAACGCCCAACCATGCGGAGTACTCGACCCGCCTGCAGGGGAAGGATTTCCGGGCGGCCGTGACGGCCCGGGTGACCTTCTACGGCGGCGTCAGGTATCGCATCGAGCTTGAGGCGCTCCGCGCGCTGACGGTCGGCGAACTGACGCTGGGATATTCCCCTGTGTGCACCGATTATCTTCAGCTGATGCTGGAGGCGTTCAGCAGAAAATGCACCATGTCTCTGCGCAGGGAAAAGAGTTTTCAGCACGACAAACTGGTGCCGACGATCTGGTGCGGGAACGAAAACGCCGGCATCTTTTCAATGTTCGACAAACTCCATCCCGCGGTGGAAAAACAACAGGGCTGGTGTCACAGGATGCTCCACGACGGAGAATTCACGACGAAGCTGGTGAATACGCCGCTCAAGCTCCGGCCGGGAGAGAAGCGTTCCTTCGAGTTCATGCTGGGGTCGACTCCCGTGCGGCCGCCGACGCTGCACCGCGGCGAAAAACTGAGATTCCGTGCGGGAAAGTACTCCAACATGGAGCTCATGTGGTCGGTGCCGGCCTATCTTCCCTACTGCGGATTTCCCATTGCGCCTGAAAATCCGGAACCCCTGACGGCCTTTCTGAACAGGAACAAACAGGCCGGAAAGCTCTCGTTCATCTATCAGATCCCGTTTTTCATCATGGCCGACCTGCCGCAGTTCGAATACTTTTTCGATGCGTGGCGCGTCCGTCCGGAGCGGTGCTATCCCCCCAACACGAACTATTACCCGCAGGCGATGTACAATCTGGATGTGGCCAACCGCTCGTGGCAGGACCTGTACCTCCGGCATCTCGACAGTTTTCTGCGCAAGTATCCCTTCGACGGCCTTTATTTCGACGGGGTGGGGACCTATGCGGCCATCGAACGGAACGGAGATTTCTGCTATCGGACTCTGGCCGCGGAGGAATTCGCAAGAAGGATCTACATCCTTCAGCGCAAAATCAACAGAAACGCGCTCTCTTTCACTCATGCGGGAGGGTCGCTCCTGTCGGTGGGCACCATCTTTGCCGACATATTTCTCACCGGGGAGCAGTTCCGCTATTTTCTCGAAAAAAACCGTTATTATCTGCAGTTCATGACGCTGGATGAATTCCGCCTGCAGACCGGGTCGAACATCGGGCCTTCGCCCATGTTCCTGCCGCAATACCGCAAGCCGCTGAGCGAGGAGAAAGACACCGCCTGTCACACCATGGGACTTGTACTGCTGCACGACCTGGGACTCTATCCGTCGTTCATCCGGCAGGATGTCATCGACAACTGCCGGAACAGGCTTTACGCCTTCTGCGATTCCGCCCGGCCCACCCGTTTCGCGGGTTACTGGACGCCTGACAGGATCGACAGCGGCAATCCCGAGGTGGTCATCAGCGGTTACCTGAACGCCGCGGGAAAACTGCTGATCTGTCTCAACAAAAGCGGGGACACCCAGCGTTTTCCCGCCCCTGCGGGAAGATCCGTGGAGATCTACGACCCCGAGACCGACACGACCTCGGGCATCACGCCGGGAAGCCCGATCGAGCTGAAGCCTTACCTGATGAAAATGGTGACCGTCCGCTGACCGGACGGAGCCGTGCCGCGGCGATCAGTCCGAAAGACGGCCCGCGGCCGACCGTCAGCTCTGCGATCCGGCCGGACTCTTCGCCGCGCCGCCGAAGAACGCCTCGCGGCGGCGGGCGACGCGGCCCCGCAGGAGCGCAAGACGGTCCGCGGCGGAAGCATCGCCGGCCAGATGATCGAGCATGGCCAGCCCCTGATCGCGGCACAGGGGATCGTGCACGGGAAAGTATTCCCGCAGCAGGAACGAAACGTACTTCACCAGCCGGAAATTCCCGAAAATATGGGGCCGCGCTCCCCGCGGATACTCCACGGCGGCAGACAGATCGTTCCTGATCGACTCGATCAGTTTCGGCGTGGAACTGTCTTCGGCGAGAACGACGCTGTAATACCAGTTGAAAAGCTCCGCGTCGGCGCTCTCCGTCGCGGAGACGCCGCAGAAATTCGCGATGTTCGGACGGTTGACGGGAAAAGCGTCCGTGCCGTGGGAGTCGCTGACCGCCAGAACGGGGAAAAAGTTCCCCCTGCCCCGCTCCTCAAGACAGCGGACCGCCTGAAAGTTGTTGGCCTCGGACTGCTCCAGCCAGAAGCCCCCGATCAGTTCCACCGCGTCGAACTTGCGGTCGGCAAACACGGCGTCGATCAGCGGCTCAGGCAGGGCCATGCGGCTCATGATCCAGTACGGATGGCAGAAGACCGCCAGTCCCCCCGCCTCGCGGACGCGCTCGAACACCCAGCGGCACGAGGCGACGGCGAAACGGATCTCCTTGGGCACGCCGCTTCCGAGGGTCGAGGCGATCTTCATCACCTCTCTCCGGTAGCCGGGTTCGTCGGCGCGGTAAAGGTCGTTCACGCTGGAATGCCCTCCGAAGTTGACGATGTGCACGGGATTGTCCGGCGCATGGATCTCCTCGCCGGGAATGATGTTGAAGTCGGGGACCAGCTCCCTCCACGCGGCGGCGGCCTCAAGAGAGGGTTCGTAGCGCCGGTGATCGGTCACGGCCACGGCGTCGAAACCCTTTTCGCGGTAGCGCGAGACCGTGTAGCGGCACTCCTCGCGGCCGTCGCTGCCTTTTGTGTGCAGATGGCTGTCGATCTTGAAGGGCCGCAGTCCGTACCAGTCCGGCCGCAGGGAATAGATCTTGAACGACTGGTTCTTGAAATAGTCGGGATTGTCGTCGAGGGTGATGAAGAGTTCGAGATTGTGTTCCTGCTCCCCGGCAAAATATGCGCGCACGACGAGATCGCCGGATTCCTCCAGATGCCACTCCAGCGGAACGCCGTCCCGGTCCGCCCAGACGTAGGCGGGCAGGATCCCCTTCCCGGTCACGCCCGTCTGCGGCGCATGGCGCATCTCAAGACGCCACGTGCCCCCCCGGGGGATCGCCGCGTGGGAAAAACGGGGATGGATCCTTATCTCCGAAACCCGGTCCGCGGGCACGATCTGCGGATAAATGTCATAGTAATGCATTTTTTACGCCTCCTTGTCGGGATGAGTCGTGTTGGTCTTTCCCCATTCCCTGTGATCGGTGAAAGTGAGAGCCGGAGAGATCCGGTACTGTTCAAAAACAATGAACTCGTTTTTGCCCTGCTTCAGAAGTTCGCCCGGCACGTACAGAACGTCTCCGGGGCCGACGTTCCAGTAGCGCCCGACGTTGAAGCCGTTGACGACCGCGAATCCCTTGACGCCGGGAAACTTGAGGTAGGTGTCCCGGACCTCGCCGATCTCGACCTCGGCCCGGTAGAAAGCGGGAACGCCGTAACCGACGGGCCGCATATCCCCGAATGTGAGTTTCGACAGGTCGTCCATGGGCAGAGCAAATATCTCCCAATCGGTGAGGAAGTGATTGCTTCCGCCGCCCAGCAGGATCCCCGCGCCCTTCTCCTTTTCGCAGAAAAACTCGCCGAAGTTGACGTAGCCCTGATTTTCGGCCAGCACGGTCAGTTCCGCGGCGTTTTTGCCGAGGCTGACCTTGCGCAGTTCCCCCGGCCGGTTGCGCGAAAGATCGCAGATGAAACGGCCGTCGAGATAGACCTGCTCCCGGTCGCCGACCAGATGGGGACTGACCATGGCGTCGAACACGTCCCCGAAGGGACCGGGGACCGTGCAGCGGCAGAGCTGGAATCCGTAATACTGATCCATGTCGCGCATGGGGATGAGAAAACGGCTGTTTCTGCGGGCGGAGGTCACTTCGTCCAGATGATCGAAGAGGGGCGCGCACCCCGAGAAGGGCACGCTCTGCGGCACGGTCTTGGGCCGGGGCGTGTCATGATAAAGCGGCAGTCCGGGGCGGTGCTTGCGCAGAACTTCGTGCATGGCCCAAAACAGCGGCGTGGTCTCGCCGGATTCGTCGAGGGGCGCGTTGTAGTCATAGCTGGTGGCCGTCGCCCGGTAGCTGAGGATGTTGGCGTCTTTGCCCTGCCAGCAGGTGTTGGCGCCGTTGAGGAAACCGAAATTCGTCCCGCCGTGGAACATGTAGATATTGACCGACACGCCGTGGGAGATCATCTCATCGAAGTGCCTGAGCACGGCCTGACGGCCGAGGGCGCGGTGGGGCTGATCCCAGTGGTCGTAGGCGCCGCACCAGTACTCCATGCAGAAGGGGGGATCGCCGGGGCGCATGGTCCGGTGAAGCTCCAGAGCCGTCATGCAGCTGTCGGGTCCCATGGTCAGGGCGGCGGGCAGGCCGGAAAGCGCGCCGCCGTAGGCGTAGTTCTGATCGCCGCCGCCGTCGGCGGTGAAGAGCGGCACGTCGAATCCCGCCTCGAGGTGCAGATCCCGCAATTTCTCAAGATACACCTTGTCGCTGCCGTAACTGCCGTACTCGTTTTCGATGACCGAAAGAATGACGGGCCCGCCGCGGGTGTACAGCTTTTCCGCCAGCATGGGCAGCAGTTTGCGGAACCAGCGTTCCACGGCGGCCATGTAAACGGGGTCGTCGCGGCGCACGTGACAGTCGGACCGGGTGGTGAGCCAGGGCGGCAGTCCGCCGTTGTTCCACTCGGCGCAGATGAAGGGACCGGGGCGCACGATGACGAAAAGACCGTGTTTCTGCGCCGTGTCGATGAAGCGCAGCAGGTCGTTCCCGCCCGAAAAGTCGAACAGTCCCTCGCGGGGTTCGTGGCGGTCCCACGCGACGTAGGTCTCGACGGCGTCCAGACCGAAGCCGCGGGCGCGCTCCATGAGCAGGTCCCACTTTTCCGGCAGACTGCGGAAATAATGGATCGCTCCCGAGACGATCTGCCGCTCTCTGCCGTCGATGAATATCTTTCCGTTTCCGATCTCAACGGTGCCTGACATTTGCAAACATCCTCTTGTTTTTCAGCGGGCTTTCAGTTCAAGCATGAGGAAATCATGCTTTTTGACGGTGAGTTTTCCGTTCAGATCCACCGGTTTTTGCGTCTCGGCATTGAAGGCGGAAAAGCTGTTTATCTTCCACTCGCCGAGATGGAACCCGGGCTTGACGGCGGCATCCTTTTCGCCGAGGTTGGCGATGTGGACCAGCGCCCCCCTGCCCGGACGGATGAAAAGCGACGCCTTGACGTCGAAGGGAAGTCCGGTGACGGCGCGTTTGCCCTCATCCATGAAGTATCCGGCGAACACCACGTCCTTTTCGGCCTTGCCGAACCGCTTTTCGGCCGCCTCCACGGGGCGGTAGACGGCGCGGTTGAAGTTCGCGGGCAGAAAATGGGCGTCGTAGAGCTTGAAGAGCGCCAGCTGCGCCCGGTTGAGATGGATCTTCGCCAGATATTTTGGGTCGCGGAACATGCCGAAGCCCCCCACGTCGAACCCCCAGGCGCCCGCATAGGCGATCTCGGTGAAGTGGGGGGTCCAGTAGTCGATGAAGTCCATGTCGTAGGTAAAGTGCTCGCCCAGCAGGTTGATCGAGACGAAGGCGTGGGCGTGGGGGATCAGCCCCTCGCCGGTGAATCCCGTGAGCAGGGGATCCTTCCTCCCGTATTTGCGGAAGATGTGCTGGGCGCGGCGGTCCACTTCGCGGACGCCCGTCCACCAGACGCGTCCCTGAAGCTGCCCGTCGGCCAGGATGTGACCGCAGTCGGCGTGGTTGGGATTGCTGCAGGGCTTGTTCCAGTTCTCATCCCAGTAGAACCCCTGAAGAGCCGGGGCGTTCTTTGCGAAATCCTCGAAGCGGTCGGCGTAGAAATCGATCCGTCCCGGCGTGTAGCATCCGGCGGGCGAGAAGTAATAGCGCTGGTCGGTCCCGAACACCCGGCCGCTCACGGAGGCGTAGGAATCGCGGAAGAAATACTTGGGCCAGCGCCGCCATTCGCTGTCGAGATAGACCGCCACGGGATCCATCTGCGGGAAGTGTCCCTTGCAGCACAGCTGGATCGGACGCGCGTTTTTGAGCCTGTCGATCTGGGCGCTGTAAAGTTTCCAGTCTTTGACGCGCAGTCCGGCCAGCGCCTGATCGGTGAGTCCCGTGTGGCTGTAACCGTTGATGTAGCCGTCCCTGTAGCCGCGGCATCTCTCCCGTGCGGGGGTCGCCAGAAGACCGAACTCGAACGTGCGGCCGTCCTCAAGCTTCCACGGCATGGCGATGAAATTGGTCCTGACGACCTCCTTGCCGTTCCGGCGGAGTATTTCGTGGATGGCCGACTTTCTGTTGTGGACCCAGCCCCGGTCGGTATCCGAGAAAAACTCGAAACCGAACTTGTGATTGCCCACGGTCATGTAGGGCAGGAAACCGTTTTTGATCACCCCGGGCACGATGTCGCGGCTGTCCCACAGCAGTCCGTCGCCCTCGGGGAAGAAGAGCAGCATGAAGCGCCGGTAGCTCTGCGGATGAAGGATGGTCCCCGGTTTCCACACGGGGACGGAGGGGTGACGGTACTCGCCCGATTTGGGCTGACGGCACATCCACAGGCGGAGCTGATCCTCGACGTAGGTCTGAAAATAATCCAGCTCGTTGAGGGGGATCTCTATCGAAAGGCGCTTGAGTTCCACGGGAGCGGGAGCCGAGACGCGGGCCTTGTAGAAGATCGCTCCGTCGTACTCCATGCGCCCGTCAAGTTCCAGCGTAAAGCCGGGGAAAACGGTCTTTCCCCTGAAGACAAGTTCCTCAGGCGAGGAGGCGACGACTTCGAACTTGCCGTCTTCACCGGCAAGAAGTTTGCCCGAAGCATCTTCGGCGACGAATTTCACAGGCCCGTGAAGCACCTCGCGGCCGAGGGCGGTGATGCGTCCGGGCAGTCCGTTTCCGGCAAAAGTGTAGGTGCGGAACTGGACCTTGGCCTCATTTTCCCTGGCCTCGATCGGCGTATAGAGGGGCAGGACGCCCTTGAAGTCCGCCGAATGATCCCGGGGAACGAGGGAGGCGTCGGCGGTGAATTTGACGGTCTCCCCGGCGAGGACGGAACCGTTTTTGTCCAGAGCAAGAAGCGTGACCGTATACTTTTTGCCGTCGACCGGTGTAAAGGGCGCCTTGACGACCAGCGTTTCGATGAAATCCGCAAAATCCGCGATCTTATAAGTCACGGGCTTTTCCGAAACGCCGTACACTTCGACCCGGTCAACCTTGTCGGCCCAGCCGCCCCGGCGGTGGATGTTGACGGCGTACTTTTTCTGCTCGGGCAGGTGATGGAACTCCAGATCCTTTCTGACCTCCCGCACGGGCTTGATGCCGGAGTTGAAGTCCATCGTCTGGCGGAAGGCGACGTTTCCCTTCTCATCGGTCATGGTCAGGGTCATCGTGCCGAATTTGCCCGCGCCGCCGGGGACGTTGAAGAGAACGGGGACGCTGTTTCCCGGCGTGGAACGGATGGTCTTCTTCTGTTTCACGGCGGCCTTTTCGGAGTCGATGGTATAGGTGACCGTGTAATTCGCCGCGGGGGAAGTCCCGCCGGAGACGGTCACGAGCAGAGAGCCCCAGTCGCCGTTTTTGCTCCAATAGAGACCGGGCCGCGCCGTATCCACGACCGCCCTGACCATGAAGCCGAGGCCGAGGAACGTGCCGCCGTTGAGGGAACCGGCCTCATCGGGATTGCGCTTGGCGGCGCAGACGTTGAGCCCGAAGGGCTTGTCGGGAGACACGCCGATCTCGGCAAGATCGACGCTGCCCTCGAGCGTCCAGACGCCGTCGGAGATCCGCGATTTGTTTTCGATCGTGGAGGAGTTCCATTTGTAAAAGTCCACGTTCCCGCCGCCCTTTTCGCGGCGCTGGTCGAAGACGGCGTTGTTGGCGTTGAAGACGAACTGATAGGAATAGCGGGGCGCGACGTTGCCGAACTCGGGATTGATGTGCAGTTCCACGGCGTCATCCATGTAGATGCGGTCGTCGCGGCGGGTGAAATCCCGCTTCAATCCGGCTCCCTCGGGGACCTCGAAAAGGAAGTAAAGTTTTTTCCCGTCCGAGCAGAAACGCACCGTGTTCTGCTGGCTCAGAGCGGGGGACTCGGGCTTGAACTGGCCGCTGATGAAATTCGCCAGCTGCAGCGGGTCGGAAGCGCCCGTGGCGCAGTCCCACTCGCCCGGCGAGACTTTGCCGTCGATCACGGGAGCCGTCTTCACCACGGGAATGGAGTAAACGAGTTTGCCGTCCCCTCCCCGCGCGGCCTTGAACTCCACGTTGTCGACGATCACGTTTTCACCGATCAGTTCGACGGCGGCGTTGTCGATGCGGCACGCGGGCGGCAGGGAGAAAGCCGTTGCGTATTTCTTCCATTCCGAAGTCGTTGGCTCGTCGACGAGATCCACGAGATAATCCACGAAACCGTTGCGGCCCTCGTGCAGACGGGCGCGGACGCGGCCGTTTTCGCCCCTGGCGTAAAAGACCAGACGCATGGGCCGCGAGCGGGGCACGGCAAGTCCCTTCATGGGCGGATCCATGATGATCTTTCCGTTGAGAAAGAGGCCGCTGCGGCCGTATTCTCCGGGGTTCCCGGCGCTGTGCAGTGCGCGCCGGATGACCGAGACGCCGTCGTCTTCATGGCGCTTCCAGCCCTGCGGAAGTCCGTTCCGCCACGTTTCGAAGTCCGAAAAGATCACCAGAGGATCCTTGCCGGACGCAAGAGGCGTCAGTTTATTTTTTTTTTGAACCGGAGCCTGCGCCTTCTTTTCCGCCGGCTTCGGGGAGGCCGCTTCATCGACTCTGAACATCTCGAACTTGAAGTCGTCGAAATCCACCCGGCCGTCCCGGATCGACAGGCTCGCCAGGAACGAGACGTCGCCCTCTTCGGGAATGTATTCAAGTTCGAAGGACTCCCATTTGTCCGGAGTCATCCGCTTGAAGCGGGTCGATTGTTTGGCCTTCCACGGACGGACCTTGCCGTTGGAGCCGTAGGGGGTGAAGCCGAAGCACTGCAGTCCCGTTCCGCGGGCCTTGCACGAGAGTTTCATGCCGTAACCGGGGATGCGCTTGATGGAGGGATAGGCCATGACGTACACGCTGGTCTTGTTGGGATTCTCCACGCGCAGAAACCGTTTCCCTTCGGCGGCCTCCCTGGGATCCTCGACGATCTTCGCGGTATATTTTGCCGTGCTGGCCTTGGCCCACTGGGCCCCGCTCCACAGGGGCAGTTCCTGAGGTTCGGTCCGTTCGAAACCGGGATCGCCGATGGCAAAAGCTCCCGCCGACGCCGCAAGAAGCGCTCCCGCTGTCCATGTCTTTATCTTCATTCCGTTACCCTTTCCTTCATTATCGTGTCAACGAAAACTGATGCCCGACTTCTTTTCTACGGCACGGTGAACTGGCCGTAACGCATTTTGAACGACGGGGGCGTCCCCTCCTTCCGCGGATTGTAGTAATCAAAACTGTGGACCTGTGCATATTCGAGGGAAGAAGCATGTCCGTCGAAAAACGCGCAGTTGGCCCGGGCAGAGTGGCGGATCGAGAGCACGTACCAGCCCCCGGGAGACATTTCGTAGACGCCGTTGCCGGGCTGAAAGATGTAGCCGTGCCCGTTGCCCTGCCCCACCACGGGAACATCGGTGAACACGATCAGCTTGGAGTTGTTCCTGTAGCCGCTGATCTCGGATTCCTTCGAGTAGAAATCGCTGACTCCCGTCGTTCCGCCGAAGGTGCAGGCATTGATGCCGACGCCGATGTTGACCGACCAGTCCGAAAAGTTCTTAAGCGCCACGGCACTGGGACAGGTGATGGATTTGGGCGACGACATGTATTTCTTGTTGACCAGCAGATTGGGCCAGCGGTTGGCAACGCCGCTGACGGTTCCCACAAATCCCCGCAGACACCAGCCGTCGCTGGCATCGGCATACGACTGGGCCGCCTGAGCCAGCTGTCTCATGTTGCTGAGGCAGTTCGAGGACTTGGCCCGTTCCCGCGCCTGCTGCAGTGCGGGCATCAGCATCGCGGCCAGTATCGCGATGATGGCGATGACGACCAAGAGTTCAATAAGTGTGAACTTGTCCGCTCTCTGCTTCGATCCGATCTTCGTACTCATAAAACCTCCTGATTGTTTTACGAAAGACTCGCGGGTCTTTCAAAAATTACAAACGTTTCAGGCGGACTCGCGCACGGCAAGTCCGCATTTGATCCATATACTCTTTTTCACCGGCTTCCCGGCCAGCATGTCCAGAACGCCCGTGATCGCCGTTTCGGCGAAGACATCGAGACCGGGCCCGATGGAGGTCAGGGGCGGCGGCGCGAAGGCCCCGGAAGAGATATTGTCGAATCCGGCGACGGCGATGCGCTCCGGAACGGCGATCCGCTCCCTGAAAAAACGGCTCAGAAATCCGATGGCCATGTCGTCGTTGTGCGCCGCAACGGCGTCGCAGCCGGGAAACCGGGCGAGGACCTCGGCGGCAAGTTCGTATCCTGCCTGCCGGGTGTTGTCGCGGCAGAAAATCGTCTCAAGGCGGTGCCCCGCCGCTTCGACGACCTCGCGCAGTCCCTGATAACGGGGCTCTTCCTCGCGGGCCAGTCCGACGAAAACGATATTCTTTTTGCCCTTTTCGAGGAGGTATCCGCCGAGTATCCGCCCGCTCCCGTACAGATCGGGCTGGACCCACATCACCCGCGGATTGCCGTCGTCGTAAAAAGTTTCTCCTGCGATCAGCACCGTGGGCACTTCCGGCGGCAGAAACTCCCGGGCCGGCGCGGAACCGCACCCGGCGAGGATGCCCGCGACGTTGTACTGCCGCATGGTCTTGCCGATGCGGACCATATCCTCCTCGGAAGCGCAGTTTTCGAGCATCAGCACGTACCCGTGAGCGCGGGCGTGGGTGAAGAGCTCCTCGAGCAGTTCCGCGTAGAAACCGTAGCTCAGCGGCGGCAGGATCACCCCCAGCAGATTGCTCCGCCCCTTGCGCAGCAGCTGACCGGCGAGGTTGGGACGGTATCCCAGCTTTTCGGCCAGTTCCCGGATGTGCCGCCGCTTCTCCGGCGAGATCTCCGGACTGTCGTTCAGCGCCATGGAGACCGCCGCCTGCGATATGTTGAGCAGTTTCGCAAATTCCCGCTGCGTCATCGTGATCCAATACCCCGTTTCTGATACGTATAAGTTATCACTGGAAATTAAAATAGCACAAGTTTGTCTTTCTGTCAACCCCCGGAGAGGAAGTTTTTCGACTTTTTCGTTTCCGGCAGGCCAGGTTCCCGGCACGGGGCGGGGGATCCTTCCCAAAACACTCCGCTTTTCCCGAAAGCTCTGTTCCCCACAACGTATGATACTACCTTGAAAATCACTGCAACAGGCAGTGTAAGACGAGTAGGACGTGTAGGGCGCGTAAGACGAAGCCGATCTCGATGTCCCACAGGTCTTCCCCGTCCTGATGGTCTTACAGTTTCCCGCTGCGGCATATCCGGTGTGCTCTGCCGGGGGCTTGTCAATTATCATGCGCCAAAGGGAACAGAGCTTTGAAAAAATCGGAAAACGAACTTGCAAAAATGCGAAATCCGTTGTAGATTACGGGCAAATGGAGATCAGAACATGAAAATACTCGCTTCACTACTCGCTTCGCTGATTCTGCTGACGGCGTCCGTCATCGAGACGCTCGGCGCTGTGATCCTCGCGGCAGTCGCGGTGTATCTGTTCGTCGTTCTTTTCTGATGTGCTTCGGGGGACGGCCTTCTAATAAAGCGCGACGCGGCCGGTGGGGGGCAATTCGGCGGAAAGCTCCGGATACTTGACGCGCATGTAGTCGAGAAACTTCTGCGGATCCTCGGTGTTGGCCGCGAACATGTCGTAGTGCGCGGGCATCACCAGACGGGGACGGAACGCTCCGGCCAGATCGGCGGCCTCCTGAAACGTCATGCAGCCGATGATGTCGTGGGTGTAGCGCCAGGCGTCGCGCCCGTTGATCGGCAGAAGGGCGAGATCGATCTTCCATTGTCTCAGGTTTTCCGCGATCCCCTCGTAGAGACAGCAGTCGCCCGCGTGGTAGACGGTGACGCCGTTCCCGGAAATGACGTATCCGAGATAGGGATAGAGTCCAGTCTCCCCGTCCCGGTCGAGAAATTCGTGAGCCGCCGGAACGGCATGGATGCGGACTTGCGCGATCTCGACGGACTCCCCGGCGTTCAGACCGCCGAGCCGCCCGGCAGGGACTTCGGTGACGCTCTTTCTCACCGCTTCGGGCACGACGAAAAGGGCTTCCGGCGAAGCCGCGGCAACGGCCGGCCACGACGGGCGGTCGATGTGGTCCCCGTGATCGTGAGTGCCGCAGACGATCTGCGCACCGCACGCCTCTTCGGCGCGGATCATCGGGGGGATCAGCCGCCGGCCGTCGGGCGACAGGTAGGGGTCGAGATAGAGCAGGGTCCGGCCCAGCTTGAGAAGAAAACTGTGCTGTCCCAGATGGCAGAGGGCAAAGTGCCCGGCTTCGGGAACGGCGGCGGCCATTTTTTCGAGCAGAGGATTTTTCATTTGCGTCACTCCATGAGTTTGCCGCCGTCGATGATGAGATTCTGCCCGGTGACGCCCCGCGCGCCCTCGGAAAGCAGAAAAAACAGCGGCGGCACGATCTCGTCGGCGGTCAGCAGAAAAGGCAGCGCCTGATCGCGCAGAAGGTCTTTCTTGTCCTGTTCAGTAACGTAAAGTTTCAGCTGTTTTTCGGTCATGATCCAGCCGGGAGACAGCATGTTGACGCGGATCATTTCGCGTCCGAGTTCCCGGGCGAGAGAACGGGTGAAGCCCAGCAGGCCCGATTTGGCGGCGCCGTAAAGGGTGAAGGGGGCCAGTCCCAGCATCCAGTTGGTGGTGCCGAAGTTGACGATGCTCTTGCCATCCCCTTTTCTGAGCGCGTCCAGCGCCGCCCGGGTCACCAGCACGGCGGGGCGCAGATCGGCGTCGATGAAAGAGGAAAAGGCTTCGGGCGTCACCTCGTCGAAGGTCAGGCGTTTATCGGTGGCGGCGGCGTTGACCAGATAGTCGGCCGCACCGCCGAGAAAATCCACGGCCTCTTCCACGAAGCGCGTTATTTCCCGCGGATCGGTCAGATCGCAGCGGATGAACCGGCCGCGCCCCGCGCAGCGGGCCGCGACGCCTGCGCCCGCTTCGGCGTTGCGTCCGCAGAAGGCGACGCGCATCCCCAGAGACGCCGCCTGTTCCGCAACGACCGCGCCGATGCCCGAACTGCCGCCGGTGAGCAGGAGCCGTTTCCCCGCAAAAGCCCCGGGAGAAAAGATGTTCATTTGCGCACGTTCTCCCTTTTTTACGGCACGTAAACGATGACTTTGTTGCGCTCGGGCTCGCCCATGACGGCGACGGCGTCGTGGATCTTTTCGAGGGGGAAGCGGTGCGAAACGATCCGCGCGGGATCCACGAGGCCCCGCTCCATGAGTTTGACGGCGTTCTGCATGGCAAGGGGGGTGGTGCCGAAAGAAGCGTCCATGCGCCCTTCGAGAAAGTGGGTGTGACCGCCGTCAAGTTCGAATTTCTCATGGGTGGTGATGCCGAACACGTTCCACCGGGTGCCGCGGCGGCGCAGATCCACCATCTGCTTCACGGCGGCAAGGGGACCGGCGGCCTCGATGACGAGATCGGGCCCGCCGGGAATGATGTCGTAGACCTGCCGGGTGACGTCGCCCGAAAGGGCGTCGATGACGTGGGTCGCTCCGCCGATGACTTTGGCGTTGTTCCGGGCGTAGGCGCTGGCGTCGACGGCGATCAGGCGTCCCGCTCCGGCGGCTTTGGCCACCATGAGGCAGAGCAGTCCGATGCCGCCGGTGCCGATGACGACCACGTCGTCGCCGACGCGGATCTCGCTCTTCTGCACGACGCCCTTCCACGCGCCCGACAGGGGTTCGGTCAGGGCCGCGGCGTCGAAGGAAATGTTGGCCGGTTTGTGAAAGATGCACTCCTCGCCCGTCACCATGTATTCGGCGAAAGCGCCGGGACGCACGTCCTCGGGACCGTCGCCGCCCGTGGTGTAGGCGTGCTCGCAGTAGTGAGTGTTCCCCTCGCGGCAGTAACGGCAGACGCCGCAGTAGCCGGAGGGCTGGCAGATCACCTCGTCCCCC
>JAFTDL010000318.1 GCA_017454215.1 Lentisphaeria bacterium
GCTCCGGATCCGCCACCGCCGGCAGCGGCGCGATGTCGCGGCCGGACTGGCTGGCGGCCGCGCTCCGCTCCCGGGCCGCCTCCTTTATCTCGTCGTAGGAACGGACGGCCCGGGGCGTCCCGTCCTCCCTCCCGGCCGCCGCGGCCCGCTCGTCGATCAGCCACGCCGTGTACTTGAGCAGGCTGACCTTTTTCCGCTCCGCATCGCCGCAGATCCGGAAGCTCGCCCGCTGGAAGTGGCTCCGCAGCAGCGTCGGGCTGACCGGGGCCGCCCCCGGCTCGGCGTACTCGTTCAGCAGCCGTTCCAATTCGGAGAGTGAGAGCTTGTTGATGTTGATCCCTTTTGCCTTCGCCACTTTTCACCTCCGCCGCACGAGCCACGCCGCGTACTTCGGCAGGCTGACCGTGCCGTCCGGATTCACCGGGCACCCCGCGGCGATGTCGGACTCAATGATCTCCCGCGCGGCCGCGGCGCTGCCAACGCTCTTCAGAAACTGCACGAGGTCGTCGATCTTCAGCGCCTGGATGTCGTACTTCGCGTTCATCGCCACTCCTTGTCGAAGGAGACGATCCCCCCGTAAAAGTCGAAGTAGAACTTCGCGACGCCGCTGTCGATCGTGACGACGGTCTGCTCCGTGCGCGGGTTCGTGTTGATGTTCGCGCTGGACTCGATGGCGAAGTCGAACTTTTCGCCGAGGCCCGCCATCACCTTGCTGTGGTTCCGGAAGACCGCGATCCGGCCGCCGGAGTCACGGCAGACCTCGCCGAGCTCGCGGTACTCCTCCGGGAAACTGCCGGGCAGGATCTCGCCGACGTAAAAGTCCAGCCGCCCGATCCGCCCCAGCGTGATCTGGCGGAGGTACTCCTGGATGTCGACCTTGGCGATGCACCACGTCGAGCAGAGGAGGTGCTTAACTTTCTGCATCCGCAGGATCCACATCAAGTAGCTGAAGCTGTCCACGTCGCCGCCGGAGATCACGTGGTAGCACTCGCCCGGCGAGACGGTCAGCGGCAGGACGTCCTCAAGCATCCGCTCGCTGGTCAGACGGTGGTACAAGTGCTTCGAGCGGATCTTGATCATCTTCGCCTCGAGCACCTGTTCGGCGTCCTCAAGCTCGGGCTGGCCGCAAAGCTCCGCCTCTGTGAACTCGAACAGGAAGTCGTCGCCCATCACCGGCCCTCCGGCGGCGTGAGGCTCCGCCAGTCGCAGCCCTCGCCATACCTGAACTCCGCCCAGCGCTTCCGGATTACGTCGGCGTAGTGCTCGTCAAGCTCCATCAGCCGCGCCCGCCTGCCGATCTGCTCCGCCGCGATCACCGTGCTGCCGCTGCCGCCGAAGTCGTCGAAAACGACGTCCCCCCGCCGCGTGGAATTCTTCATCAGCCGGATCAGCATTTCGACCGGCTTCATCGTCGGGTGGAGGTCGCACTTCTGCGGCTTGCTCTGGGCGATTATCGTCGTGTTTTCCTCGACGCAGACCGCATCCGGCTCGATCACGAAAAAGCGGTTCCCGACCTTCAGCTGGTAGCGGCCGTCCTCGCGCCGGACGAAAGGCTGCCCGTCGATGTCGATGATCGTGCGCTGGCTCCGGTCATTGTACCAGCTGTGCGCCGCACCGCCCTTCCAGCCGTAGAGGCACGCCTCGTGCGCCCACTGGTAGTCCTGACGACCCAGCGTGAAGCCGTTCTTCGCCCAGATCAGATTCTGGCGGAGGACCAGCCCGGCAAATTTCACCGCCTGCCGGAACGTAAGACCGTAGTTGTCCGAATGGAAGATGTAGAACGCCGCCCCCGGCTTCATCGCCGTCACCGCCGCGCAGAACGCCCTCTTCAGGAACTTCTCGAATTCGTCCGCGGCCATGTTGTCGTTCATGATCGTGAGGCCGGCGGAGTTCTCGACCGCGACATTGTACGGCGGATCCGTCAGCCAGAGGTCAGCGGCCTCGCCGCCCATCAGCGCGCGGATATCGTCGACGTCCGTCGCGTCGCCGCAGATCAGGCGGTGGTCCCCGAGCCGGTACACCTCGCCGCGCCGACTGTCTGGAGCCTCGGCGTCGGTCTCCGGCACGCTGTCAGGATCCGTCTCGCCGTCCGTGACCGGGTCCTTCTCCTGCAGCAGCGCCTCGAACTCCGCGTCGGAGAACCCGAAATCGTCCATCTTGAAGTCCATCTTCTTCAGGTCGTCCAGCTCAATCGGCAGGAGCGTGAAGTCCCACTCCGAGAGCTCGCCCGTGCGGTTGTCGGCGATCCGGTACGCCTTGATCTGCGCCTCGGTCAGGTCAGACGCGACCACCACCGGCACGAATCCGCACCCGTGCTTCATCGCCGCCTTCCAGCGCGTGTGCCCGACCACGATCACCTTGTCCTTGTCGACCACCAGCGGCTGCCGCCAGCCAAACTCCGCGATGCTCGCCCACACCGCGTCGACCGCCTGATCGTTGATCCGCGGATTGTTCTCATAGGGCGTCAGCTCCTCCGGCGCCAGCCATTCGATGATCATGCCCTGAATTTTCGCTTCACTCATTTCTTCCTCCAATTTTTTTTTACGAAAAGAAAGTCTCTCCAATCTCCCGACTACTTCCGCGGGAGTCGATTCGGGTTTCGAGGAGCGGGAGGACCCGCGGGACCCCCGAGTGGGGCCTCCCCCCTCCCCCCCGGGAGGGGTGCCCCCTCCCCCGCCGTCCGTCACTTTCGGAAGTGACGGGGCACGATGCCGAAGTCTTCCGCCAGCGGCAGAAGCGACGACCGCAGGATCTGACCGACGCGGTGACACGGGATCCTGTGCGCCGCGGCGACCTGCCCGATGTTCTCCCCTTCCAGCACGACGGACCGGCAGATGGAGCGCTCCGGCTCCTGCAGGCGCAGAATGAAATCCGTGATGTCCGTCGCATTGTGCGGCGGCTCGATGAACGGCTCGAGGTACTCCACGTCGTCGCGAAATTTCCTATGGCAGCGGTATGGCATCGGTGATGATCCTGTTCTTTGTGCGGTGCAGCCGGCGCAGGATGCGCTTCTTGGCCGTCACCGCGATCATTGATATGAAGGTCGTGGGTTTCCCCCGCTCGGGATTGTAGGAGGGCGCGCGGCGGATCAGCAGCAAGAGGATCTCCTGACGGAAGTCCTCGGTCTCCCGGTACCGGCCGGTGATCTCCGCGATCTCGATGGCGCGACATGACGCGCACTGCATGGCGTAGTCCATGTGTTTCGTGATGAAGTCCATTGTCAGCTCCGTGAGTTGTTTTCGTGAAAACGCTCTCACTATAGGAGCATTTTGTTCCCGCCGTGTTCATCATGCGCCCTCCCCTCCGTCAGAACGGGATCCCGTCGTCGAGACCGCTTGAGGTTACGTTCCACGCCATAAGCATCATCGCCTGCAGCGGGAGGTCCGGGAGGTCGATGCGCTCGAAGGTGTGCGTCTCGCGGTCGTACCGGTTCAGGAAGAGCCGGACGTCGGCCAGCGGCGGAATGTAGCCCTCGATCTTGAGGATCAGCCTGTAGAGGTTCAGCTGCAGCGCGTAGTGGTAGAAGTTGCAGTCCGGCAGTCCGGTCGTCGCAGGGTGGGTCCCGGTGCGGTTTCCGAAGGCGTGGCGGTTGATCGCCTTGACGAACTTCCAGTCGCCGATGGCGTAGTGCATGTCATCGATCCGGCAGAGAAGATCAATACTCCCGGCCACGAGGAAGCGCGGAGAGAAGACCAGCTTTTCCGGTTCGATCGTCCGGTACCTGGTCTTCAGGTCTTCGACGGCGTACCACGCGGCGCGGAAGCGGAGGCGCTCCTCTTCGTCGTGGGGCCGGTGCATCTCGGAGAGGCGGCCGAGGATCTGGCGCTCGCAGTTCTCATGGGTGCGCGTACCGTTCTCCGATGCGGCGTCGCGGATGCCATCCCATTCGCGGAGGTACTGTTCAGCGGGGACTCCGGTGCGGGCGGACTTCTTCGCGGCGGCGGCCGGGCCGTCGAAGACCGGGAAGGCTTTTTTTATCAGGGTCGTCGCGGAGGTGTACTCCATCCCGTGGTCGTCGATGTAGGTGTGGCCCTCCTCGGTGAAGGTGATCGAGAGTTTTCCGCTCGGATGCGCGGCAGTGGTCGAGTTCGGCATGATTCATTCCCTTTCTTTTTCGAAACAGCGGTTCAGGTAGTCGCGGACCGGTTCGCCCTCCTTCCGGACGAGGCACGGCGGCGCCGTGAAGCACCGCGGCTCGTTCATCAGCCAGGCGGCGCGCTCATGCCAGCGGCACAGAAGGTCGGCGGCCCGGTCGTGGTCTCCGGCGCGGACGGCGTCGCTGATCGCGGCAAAGAAGTCCTTCGACTCGATGTCGAATTTCATGCGGTTCCGGAGCGGCGTCTTCATCCGGGCAGCGGACATTTCGCGCCCGATCTGCAGCAGGTCCTGCGCGGTCATTTTCGGCCTCCGCTCCAGACTGCACCAGGGGGGACCACCCCCTCCTCTATAGAGCCCCCTATAAAGGCGCCCCTATATATATATCTGTATTTATTTACATAGAGAGTGGTGGTGCACCTGGTGCAACGGCGGAAAAGCGCCGTTTTCGAGGTGGAATTTTGCACCACCCCCCGGGGGGGGGCAGAGGTGGTGCAGCTTGGAGCAGGAAAAACGGCACATTCGGAAAAGTTTCCCGCGCTCCGGTGGTGCGGGGTGGTGCAGTTTTTGCGGTTTGGTAAAAAGTTGCCGTGCACCACTGGTGCGGGGTGGTGCAAACGGAAAACGCATCCCGATTCGGTTTTATTTTTGTGAGCACCACTGGTGCGGGGTGGAGCAGTCAGATTTTTCACGGCTTCAGCCCTCCGTGACTTCGATCACGTTGACGGTGTTCTTGTCCTTCTCGAGGCTGATGACACGGGTCTGGTCGCCCTCGGCCTTGTAGTTCCACATGATGCCGCTCCGGCGCTTCAGCTTCTTGTCGACGTGGTGCGGCCAGCGGAGCAGGTTCGGGTCCACCTGCGGCAGCATCTTCGTGCGCGCCATGTTCCGGATCGCCTCGGCCGGATGCTTGCTGGGCAGCCACGTCTCATTGCGGAACCAGTGTTCCAGAACGTAGCTCCGGATGAATATCCTCTCCCGCGCCGGATCCATGACAGGCATCCCGATGACCGGCTTCGTCTCGGTGATCCGCTGCGTGATCTCCTCCTCGATGCGGCGGGCGAGTTCCTCGTCGGTGTTCGTCTCCTCCTGCTGCTCGGTCAGGAAGGCGATCACCCGCTGGTACTGCTCCGGGGAGCCGCAGGCCGCCTGCAGGATCGCCGTCTCGAATTGCGGCATTCGTGTGACCGGCTGGAT
Source organism: Lentisphaeria bacterium (assembly GCA_017454215.1). Classification (GTDB taxonomy): domain Bacteria; phylum Verrucomicrobiota; class Lentisphaeria; order Victivallales; family Victivallaceae; genus UBA1784. The sequence goes on from JAFTDL010000318.1 coordinate 5,293, forward strand.
GTCGTAGCTCTGGTGGGTCTCGATAATATCAATAATGTCCGAAAATATCTGCATCCGATTCCGCTGGATGTAGGAGATCACGTCGCTGGTCCAGTGGGGGTTCATCTTCGGCTTGGCGACCATGATGTAGTACGCGCGGCTGGCGATGTCGGTGTCGACCGTGGCGCCGTTAACCGTGACGACGTAGGTCAGGTTGTTCGGACGGCTCTCTTCGCCGCGGCCGTAGGAGGGGCGGCCGGCGATGCTCCCGGCGGTCACCAACGTGGCGAGGTTCGAGGACCGCAGGACGCCGGTCACGTTGTCAAGGCGCAGGATCCGGGCGTTCCGGCCCTTCGTCGAGATGATCCGCTTGATGATCTCCTGGTAGTTCCGTTCGAGGTCGTAAAGGCTCACGTCGATTGGCTTCCCCTCGTACAGGTTCTCGCCGTACAGGAAGGCGACCATTTCGGGGATCATGCTTTTCCCGCTCCCTTGCCCGTCGGGGCTGTCGATGATCCAGAGCGGACGGGCGACCATCGGCTTGTAGAAGATCGGCGCCATGAAGAAGGCGGTCAGCAGGCTGCGGTTTATATCGTCGGTCGGGTTGAAGAAGTCCACGAAGCGCCAGAAAACTTTATGGTCCTCGCTCGGCCGCGGAATCGCGGAGTGCGCGTAGTACACGTCCTCCCGCGCCGGGTAGTCCGGCACGAAGCTGATCGCGGAGTAGAAGGTCGCCTCGCTCTTCAGCGCGGAGAAGAATTCCTGCTTGGTTATGCAGCCGTCCAGTCGGGCCCAGTCGACGACGTTGTTTGTCTTGCGGGCGATCCAGCTGAAGAGGTCGGAGGAGTCGTAGATGTAGCAGATCTCGCCGGTCTCGCGGTCGCGGTCGAAGAGCTCCTCGCCGACGCGGTAGGGCGCGCCCAGAAGCCGGGTGTGGAGGTCGCGGATCAGTTCGTTGATCTGGCGCGGGAGTTTTTCTTCGGTCTTTTTCCCCCTCCGGTCCTCACCTTCTACGATCTCGAAGTTCCGGAAGGGGGTCTTGTTCGCCTCCTTCGCGGCCTCGACCGGGGAGAGCTCCCGCGGCTCGTACTCCGGGGCCTCGCGGAACATGATCATGAGGCGGTCGAGGGTGCCGCCCTCCTGCTCGAAGAAGTCCGTCACGTCGCCCTTCGGCAGCCGGGAGCAGCGGACGATCTTCACGCTGGCGGCCACCCCGTAAAGGTCGCGGGCGACAAGTTCGCCGTGCTCCGCGCCCACCTCGTCGTTGTCGGGCAGCACGATCACCTTCTTCCCGCGCAGGTACTCGGCGAACTCCGGCCGCCATTTTTTCGCGCCCCCCGAATTGGTGGTCGCCGGGACGCCGTACCGCTTCAGGGTCTCCACGTCCTTTTCGCCCTCGACCACCACGCACCAGTCGCGCGCGTTCACCTCCTGCCAGTTGTAAGGGATCGGGGTCACGTCGCCGACGCCCCAGTGGTCCGGCGTGCCCTGCACGAATTCCTTCTTTTTCGTTGGGTGCTCCATGCGGCAGACGAAGTAGACCAGTTTCCCGGCGAGATCCCTGTACTCGTAGCGGGCTTTCTCCGTGTACCCTTCGGCGATCAGGTCGTCGTGGCGGTTCCTGCCGGAGGCGGTGTTTTTGCGGAGTTTCACTTCCTCGAGATGGAGCCAGTCGCCGAGGAACTCCTGCGCCTGCTGGATCGCGGGCCCGTCCATGCCGCCGAATTTCGTGCGGGCGGCCAGCTCGATCAGTCCGCCGCCCTCCTGCGCGGCGTGGTCGAACCACTTCTCACGGTCGATGGCGACGGAGTCCCGGGCTCCGTCACGCCAGACGGCGACGCAGCGGCCGTCGGTCACCTTTTCGCCGAGCACCTGTTCGACGAAGTCGATGCAGGAGCCGTGTTCCTTGATCTCGCGGAAATTATAGTGTCTCATCGTGTTTTTCTTCTCCTTCTTGAAAAATTGACGTTGACGGTTGATACATTTTTTTGCGGACGATCGGATCAATCCGGACGAAGACCGACCCCTGCCCCGCGCGATGTCCGAAGCGGGCGCAGAGGCAGCGCACCTGGTTGTCGTCGATGTAGGCGATTCCCTTCAGCGCGTCCAGCGTCGGTTTCAGCAGGTTGTCGAGGTCGTACCGGACGAAGGTGCCGCCGGCCGGAGGGCTGAAGACCGCCCGCAGGATCACATCACATTCCGCCGGCCGGTGCGGGCCGCACAGGATCCCGCGCACCGTCGCGATGTAGTTCCGCTGGCGGAAGGCCTTGGTGTGATTCGTCCCGACCGGCGGGAACGGCAGGCGGAATTCAGGCATTTTCAGCTCCGCGAAGCTGCACGATCTGATTGGCGATGGCAACGCAGCGGACGACGCCATCCCGGCGGGAGCGCGAAAGCATCGAAGTCTTTCTGCGGATCTTTTCCAGTTCGGCATGGAGGTCGATGCCGGAAAGGTCGTGTTTTGCGATCTGCGCTTCCAGCTGTTGTTCGTAAAATGCGAGTTTATTCTTTTCGTTCATTTTTTTTCTCCTTTTTTCGTCCTGTCGGTTTCGGCCGTCTCATGGCGGATCAGGAGCCACAGGCGCATGGCGGCGGCCGTCGGATCGGCGTGCTCAATGATCGGCGAGAATTTTTCCGGGTCGATCTTCGAAATGATACTGCAATCGGCATGGAGCCCGAATTTCTGGAGGTCGAAATTGTAGAGGTCCGCCAGAATTTCCTTCAGCGTCGGCGCCGGATAAACCGGGGGCGCGTTCAACAGATCGCGGCGGCAGAATCCGATGTCATCTCGGCGGTCGACGAACGGTTCCGTTTTGCGCTTGTCGCAGGGGAGGCTCCAGGCGAATACGCTGCCGGAGAACGCCTCCGGGTCAAGGTCGAAAGCCGCCTTGCACATACGAAACGGCGGAACGATGGTTTCGAGGGGGTCGTTCGTCATTTTTCCTCCTGCTTAAGTGATTCGATGCCGGGCCTGAAATTCTTCATGTACTCGATTTTTTGTCTTGCCTGTTCCAAAATATGTATTGCGAAATTTATCTCCCGATGAAGAATGTTCAGATCGTTTTGTTCGTGTTCGTCATCTATGTCCTCGACGGTCTCCGGGAGGATTCTGTAGTATTTTCCCTCATATTCTTCAACGCTATAAATATAAAAATCGCCTTTGCGAATGCGCTCTTGCTCGGCGTCATTTAGGATGAAATCCAACTCGTGTCTCGTCAACCACCCGACGACGGTTTTGCCGCCAGGGGTCTTGGCCTTTTTGCGGAAGCGCATCAGGCTTTCGGGGTTAAATTTTAATTCTGAAATCATTTTTTTCTCCTGTTTTACTATTTCGTATTTCCTTCGATCGACGCGAGCAGCGCAGCACTCTCCTCTTGCAGTCTCATCAGTCTGATCAGCGCTTCGGTGCCCGTTCCCAGATGTATGAGCCGGTCAAGTATTTTGTACGCGGCGATATCGTTTTCACGTTGATACAATCTCAATTTATACCGCTCGGCGGCCGGCATCCGCGGATTTTGCAGAAGATACGCGATCCGGAGTCCTGTGACGAGACCTTTGTCATAGGACGACAGCGGCACGGCTTTTTCTTTTTCCGAAAGTTCGTCAATCATGCTTTTGATGTCTCTTCCGTTTTTCGGTTTTTCGCCGCTCATTTGCATTCCTCCAGCGTTAGTTTGATCGGGCAGTTCTCGCAGCTGTCCAGAATCCCGCAGCGGCCGCCGAGCTCCTCCCGGCAGACCTCCGTCAGCTGATCGTAGAGTTTCCGGCGCTTCCGCTCCGCCTCGCGCAGGTCACGTTCGAGAATGCCGATCACGGCCTCCCGGCGCGCGATGGTCTGGCGCAGTGTCAGTTCGTCAATGTCTGTCATTTTCTGTTCCCTCCCTCTTTTTTGTTTTTTCGATTTTCCTAAAAACGAAGAAGCCGGCACCTGTATGCTTCTGAAAAGTTTTTCGACGTTACGAGCCCAGGTTTCAAATTCAGTTTTCGTCATTTTTATTTGATTTCGTTTCGATTTTCAGCGGGTTGACCGAAAGCGGATCGAGCGTGTAATACGCCCCGCGGATCTCCGTGTACCCGCGCCGGAAAAAATTCCACAGCAGCGTCCCGGCGATCCGGGCGGAAAAGTCGTTGACGAAGAGATCCTGCTTTTCCAGCGCTTCGGCCATGGAGCAGGACGGCGCATCGTCCTCCGGCCCGTCCGCGATCAGCTCCGGTTCGACTTTCTCCGGCCACGGCAGCTCCTTCGTGCCGTTGCCCATCAGCACCTGACCGTAGTTCGCCCCGTTGCCGCAGTCGATGTGATACAGCATCTCGTGGACAGGCCGGCCGGCAATGATCTCCCGGCGCGACTTGCGCGAATCGACGCAGCTGATCAAAAAACTGAAACTCGGGGCCGTGTCAATCGGCTCCGGAATCCCCTCCGCATCGAAGCCCGGGAAGCACATCCGCAGCCGCCGGACCAGCACTTCGGCCTTGTTCCGGCCGATGTCGCAGTCGTAGAAAGCCTGGCGGCCGGCATTCGCCTCGCTGACCGTGTCGGGATCGTAACACTCCACCTTCAGCCCTTCCCCGCCAAGACCGCGCAGAGCGGTGTCCAGTCTGGCCAGCATGACCAGCACCTGGCTTCCCGTGCCGCCGCATCCGGCGAGCTTGACCAGGACCTTTTCCGTCAGCGAAATTTTGCAGTAGTGCTTCATCTTTTACCCTCCAGCAGATGTTTCATCGTGACCAGGCTCGGGATCAATTCCGCACCGGGAAATTTTTCCGCCCCGCTCCGGATCAGCGCGGGGACCAGTTTCGCAAAGCCCGTCCGCACGCACGCTTCGCCGAAGCCCGGGTGGCTGAATGCCGACCTGAAGAAGAGCTGTTCCCATTCTTCCGGGGTCATCTCCGTCTTTTTGTTGGCCTGATGCGGCATACAAACCGCGCCGGTGCTGCTGTTGATGTTCCAGAACGGCGCCCGGTAGAGTTTCGTTTCCGGGGTCGGCCGCGATTTCACCGCAAACGCGAACAGCTTGCCGCTCCGCACCAGGAAGACCAGTCCAGGCCACGGAAAATTTTTTCCGCTGCATTTCATCAGCCGGGGATTTTCGCAGGAGAAATAGATCTCCCGCACGGCCGGCGGCGCATACCACATCACCGCGTTCGGGCCGCGGGCGAGGATGTTGGACGACTGCCAGATCATCTTGCCGTCCTTCGGCTGCTCGCCCCTGCCGACCGCCTTGAAGAGCTCGGCGAGTTTCGACGCGTCGACCGGCACGCCCGGCTGGATCACGCCGTCCTCGATCTCGTTCAAGGTACAGAGCGTTTTCCCCATATGGCTGGAATACACGATCAGCGCGCGGTCCGCCGCGAGGTTATCTTCGGAATAATTGTCGCCGACTTTCATCTGAATTCTCCTTTCCTGACGTCGGTGAACACGCGGTGGAGCGCGGCCAGATACCGGACGAATTTATCCAGCAGACCGGCGATCAGCGAATTCCGGTGCGCGTTCCGCCTGTCCATGATGAATTCGAACTGCATACCCCCGGGATTCACGCCGTTGCAGTTGATCATGTCGTTGAACAGTTCGTTGCAGACCCGGAACCCGATGTCGCGTTCGATCTCGTTCCGGCCCTTCGTCCATGCGATCGCGCCGGAATACATATCCCACCCTTCTGGAACGACCAGCTTGCATTCGTACTGCTGGTACGGGAATCCGGAATCGGCGCCGAAATATTCGAGCTCGCGGTCATACAGTTCGGTCAGCTGCGGCCAGGGCGAAAAATCCGGCGCCGGATCGTCGAACCGCTTGTAGGCCCAGTCCGGAAAATACTCCTCGAATTTTTCCGGCGTTATCGTTTCATCGTCGATGACGGAATAACAGTCGTCGTTATCCCAGCCCAGCAGGTAATCCGCCTGATCGTAGATTTTGGCCGGGGTCAGAATGTTGCACGGCGAGGCGTCGAAACGCGCCAGCAGCCACGCACCGAGACCGGGATTCCGGCGCTCGATCTCCTCCAGGTCGCCGCCGATGTCATCCGTGAAATTTTCGGAGATGAAAAACAGCCCGATGTACCGCGCCCTCTCGTTCGGAAGCACCTGGATGTCTTCTTCGTACAGATACTCCGTGATGTGCGCGTAGCTGTTCACGCTCGCGTCGTAGAGCAGCGGATTCACATCGCGGGCGATCCCCCGGTCCGCCAGATAATTTTCCAGCAGGCACGAGATCCCGCCGAACATATCGACGGCCTCCGGCCGGTACCCCAGCAGGACGGCAAGTTCTCTGCAGACCTCATCCGTCCGGCTGGTCAGCGATTCCGCTTTTCCGGCGAGAGACGGCACGGTCAGAAGATGACCGCCGGCAAGCATTCCGGTGGGTAGGGCGCGGGATAATTTTCGAGCAGTTCCAGCGCGGCGGACAGTTTTTCGGAAGTCTCCTCCCAGTCGCGGATCTCTTCGGCATCGAGATCCGGGAGCCTGCCCGGTTCTGTTTTCGGTTTTTCGCATTTCATCTTCACCCCTTCGTTCCGACCTGCGTCTGGAACTCCCAGATCTCCTTGCCGTTCTCGACGCGCGGACCCTTGATCGCCGCGCCGGTGAGCTTCGGAAAGTGCGGCGCGTAATAATCGCGCACGTCGGCCGGGGCGAACTGCGAACCGGGGTCGTCGAGCTTCATCGCCCCGAGCCGGAATTCGCGCTTGAGCGCGGTGACGGTGTTTTCCTTACTCATGATCCGCCTCCCCAGCCGAGGCGAACAGGCTGTCCGCAGAGTTTTCTTCCGGAGCCGTCCAGACTTTGGTCTTTCCCGGTTTCGGCGGGGTATTCAGCGCTTCGACGAGCAGCACATCGGCGATCTGCCAGTCGGCGTTGATCTGGATCGGCTTCACCTGGTCGGATCCGTCTTTCGGCCTGACCGTGGCGGTGATCTGAACATGATCTCCCTGATCGGCCAGCGTCAGGGTGACGAATTTTGCTTTGGAAATCACGTTTTTGAGCTTGTTTATCATTTTTTTTATTTCTCCGTTTTTAATCAATGGTGCCGGTTTTGGTTCCCGGTCTGGCTCCCGGGGTGGTAGACGCGCGGAGGCGCTCGTTTTTGATCTTGATTAGCAACATATAGAGTGCAATGTTTGCGTTGTTTTCGTAGGCGCTGAAATCACGCAAAACGATCGGATCCATTTTCAATATCTCCTCCAGCGTCGGGGCGGGATATAGTTGACGCACGCCTTTTTTTAAAAAGACATGGCAAGTCACACCAAGTTCATGGCGAGGCACAACCGCCATGTCATTGTGTACAGGCGGCGGGAAATACACCTTGTCATGCCCGAACCACACCAGCGCACTATCCGCAAATGCCCCCGCGGGGATCCGCTTGCAGAGCTCCAGCGACGGCACAAGGTCTTCGAGTTTGCTCATTTCCCCCTCCCTCCGCGGCAGACGGTGAAGATGTCGGCCGCGGCGAAGACCGGCGTAATGATGAAGAGGACCAGCGTCCCCAGCAGGATGTAGCCGGCCGCCATGGCGATGTTCACAGCCGCCTGAACGAATGCCGCCACCGAAATGCCCAGCAGCCGGACCATCTTCATCACGGCCCCTCCGAGGTCGTACATAAATTCCTTCGTCATGGTTCGCCCCCAGTCAAAAGGTCACGACGGTGGTCAGGGTCGCCGCGGCGATCCAGTAGATGATCTTGCGCCAGTCGCCGGAGACGCCGTACAGAACGGCCGCGCCCAGGTCCAGCGCGATCAGCGCGCAGGGGAAAAGCTGATTATACTTCATTTTTCGCCCCCCCCTCCGCGTCTTCGATCATGCGCCGGATCTGCACCGCCACCATCTTCACCAGCGTCCGCGCCGGAAGGTGGTCCATTTCGTTTTCGGGCAGGCTCTCGATGAAGGAGACCGCCTCGCGGAGGCCTTCCGCCCTGCCCCGGGCGTAAATGGCAGTTTTCGCCTTCTCGACCTCGGGCCGGAGAATGATCAGCAGGGCGTCGACATATTTCCCGGCGCCGGCCGGATCTTTTTCCTTGAGCGCATTTTCGAGACCCCGGGCGCAGCCCCGCGCCTCCTGCAGAACCATCCGGTCAAAATCTTCCCGGTCGAATTCCATTTCGATCTCGATGGGCTGCTTCAGTTTTTTCAAATCAAAGTCTTCCATTTTCATTTTCTCTTTCCCCGCTGCCGGTACAGGAGCCTGCGCAGCCCCGGGATCAGCAGCGATCCCTTCTTGAAAAATTCGTACACGAATTTTTTCGTCACGTTCAATTCCTGCGCGATCTCGATGATCCGCAGTTCCGGGCGCCGGATCCGCAGCTGGATGATCCGGATCTCCGTCTCGGTCAGCGAGAGGAAGAAGCAGACGACCCGCAGGAGGTCGTCATGCGAATACCTCTTGCCGCGGCCCCGGGCCCGTTCCGGAAGCGGGGCCGGGATCCATTCCTCGATCCCGGTCACCCGCGACTGACCGACGGCGAGCGAGCGTTCCGACGCGGCGAAGTCACGGCAGTACGCCCGGATGCCGCAGACCCGGCATTCGTCGCAGTCGTGCTCTTCGCCGTAGCAGGAGCGGATCCCCGCGCTTCCGTCGTCGGTCATCGGTGTTTTTCCTCCCCTCCTTTACAGGCCGAGCGCGGCGAGGCGCTTGCCGATGGTGCAGTTCCGGCAGGCATCTTCGTTCCCGCGGTGCGGGCAGTGGTCCTGACACGAGAGTTCGACGATTTCGCGCAGGGCCGTCTCGCGGTCCGTCGCGGGATGGCCGCCGGATCCGGATCCGGCACAGTCCGTCGCGGCGTCGGTCAATGCCGCGCCGGCCGTGGTCGCGCCGGGCATGGAGCAGGCCTCCAGCCGCGCGGTCAGGGCCTCCACCATTTCGATCAGTTCGGCCTTCGTTTTTTTGGTCAGACTTTCACTCATTTTTCCGATTCTCCTTTCTGGTTGGCGTCCCGCAGCGCCAGGCACTGCAGCACGGAATCTTTTTTTCTCGTCGCGGCGATGCCGGAGGCGAAGGCCGCGTAGTCGCCGACGATCACGCACTCCTCCTTCGTGCGGGTGACGCCGGTGTAGATCAGGCTTCGGTCGAGCTGGAACTTATCCCGGGCCAGGACCGCCATCACCACCTTGCGGTACTGGCTCCCCTGGCTCTTATGCACGGTCAGCGCGTAGGCGTAGCGCAGGGCCTTGGCCATTTCGCGGTCGAAGAGCACCTCGCTCTTCTCCTCGCCGGTGGCCGGGTCCCGGAAGGGCACGTCCAGCTCGACCCAGACGCCGCCGTCGCCGTCGACGGCATGGACCGTTCCGGTGGTGCCGTTCCAGACATGGGCCTCGGCGCGGTTGACCGTGTTGATCAAGCGGTCCCCCCGCACGAATTTTCCGCGATCGGAGGTGCCGCGCAGCCGGCGGTCGATCTCCAGCAGGTCCTCGTTGAAGGCGTTGACGGTCGCATCCTGGAACTTCTCGTCGTCGCCCCGGGCGCCGTTCTTCGGGCAGAGCACGATGTCGGTGGAAAAATCGAGGACCCCCTCCTCCGCCCAGCCGCAGATCAGTTTCTGCACCTCCTCCGGATGCGGCGCGGCGACGACGGTCCACTCCTCGTTCTCGCTCTTCGCGTGGCGCACGGGGAGGTTCCCGTTCCGGATCTGCGCCGCGGCCTGAAAGACGGCCTCGGTGTTCCGATAGCACTTCGTCAGCGTCCGGATCGACTCCGGGTGCAGGGAGATGATGTCGTGGAAGGGCTGCCCGTGCCCGACCGGGGTGAGCTGCGCCTGGTCGCCGACCAGCACCACCTTGGCGGGGTCCCGCTTCAGGATCTCCGCGAGGAGCGCCGAGTCGACCATGCTGCTCTCGTCGACGATCACGGCCGCGGTGTCCAGCGGCCCGGCGGAGAAGATCCCGTTCCCCATGGCGCCGAGCATGACGTGGATCGTCGTGGCCTCGATGCCGGAGGCCTCCTTCAGCCGCGCCGCCGCCTTGCCGGTCGGAGCGCAGAGCCGGACGCCCAGATGCGGGAAGGCCTCGCGGATCCCGCGCACGATCATCCGGATCACGGTCGTTTTCCCGACCCCCGCGCCGCCGTTGACGATGGCGAACTTATGCGCCACGGCGAACCGGACCGCTTCCAGCTGCGACGGGTCCGGGGTGAACGGTTCTCCCGCGGCCAGCGCGTCGTCGTCCGGGACCCCGGCCGGATCCGCTCCCGCCGCGACGGCGGAGGCGACGTAGCCGGCAACGATCAGCTCGTTGACGTAGTCCCTCTTCAGGGCCATCATGTTCAGCTCCGCAAACACGTGGAGGTCCCCCTCTTCCTTCATTTCGCGCACGGACCGCACGATCAGGTCGTCTCCGATGTTCGGAAGCAGCTTCTGGCAGGCGGCGAGGTGCCGCCAGCAGTTCACCGCCGTGGAGCCATCCTGCGTCTCCAGGTCCATCGCGTAGACCACCGCGCTCCGGATCCGGCGCGGGTCGTCGTCGGCGATGTCGAAGTGCCGGCGAACGTGCTCGTCCACGTTCCGGAAGGAGTAGCCCGGCAGTTCGGCGAGGCGGTAGCAGTTCGCGTTCACAATCCCGGACGCGTCCTTTCCCCACGCCTCGTAGGCCGCCGCCGCCATGCCTTCGCTGCACCCCTTGTTTTCGAGCCACGAAATGATCTCGGCCTTTTCGCTGTTCGCGTCGAAACCCCGGGCCTCCTTCGTGAAGGCGTCGAAGGCCGCGTCGGTCATGCGGCGGATCTCGCCGCGCTGGAGGTTCCGCCAGTCCTCCCGGCGGGCGTCCCAGATGGCCTGCTCCAGCGAGATGCCGATGCCGTGCGCCCGCAGGCACACGTAGTGCAGCTGGCTCCGCGGATCCAGCGGCAGCGTCAGCTTCGCGCTCCGGAACTGGAACTGGCGCTCGCCCTTGTAGACGGTCCAGTCGCCGATCAGCGCGAGGGTCTCCATCTCGCCCGGCTGCCACCCCATCGAGCCCTTGCAGATGACCGTCGTCTCCGGCGCGCCGTCGCCTCCCATCAGGCCGCGGAAAAAGTACCAACGCGTGTCCGGTTTGGCGCAGAGCATCCGCTCCATGGTAACCGTTATCTGCATTTCCCCTCCCCCTCTTCGATGAGCCGTGCTCTCTCGGTGAAGATCCGCAGCGCGACGGCGGAAGCCAGTTCGGCGTTCCCGGCGAAGAGGACCGCGACCCCGCGCATGGTCAGCTCGGCGATCCGCTTTATCAAAAACTGCGGCGTGCAGCGCGTGTGCTCGTGGTCCGGCGGAATGATCTCCCCCTGCCGGATGCGGAAGCAGAAGGTCTCGAAGTCGCTTTCGACCACGATCACCTTCGCCGCGAAGCCCGCCGCGTCCATCCGGTTCAGTTCCCGGACGAAGCGGTGCCAGCCGAGGGAAACCGTGCCGACGAAGTCATCGGCCGATTTCCGCTCGATGGCGAATCGATCATCACCCTTCAGCGCATAGTCGCCCGTGCGGAGCGTGCCCACCTCCACGGAAATGTGAGGCGGGAAGCTCCACGGGCGCTGTTCGCGTGTGTCGATTATGACGGTCACCGCGTGTCCTCCGGTCAGTCGGGGCAGTTCGGGCGCGGGGCGGGCGCCTGCGCGGGAGCCGGAGGGGGCGGGACCGGAGCGGCCGGAGCGGCCGGAGCGGCCTGCGGGTAGCCCTGCTGGTAGCCCTGCGGGTAGCCCGGGGCCGGGTATCCGGGAGCGGCCGGAGCCTGAGCAGGTGCCGGAGCCGCGGCGGGTGCGGGTACGGGTGCCGCCGGTGCGCGGCGCGCCGCCATGAATTCGTCGAAGTTCAGCCGGCGGCCGCCCGCGTCGGAGTTCAGGCCGTTCAGGTACTTGATCTGGATCGCCTGCCCCTGCGATCCGTCGCGGCGCTTGAAGATCTTGTTCTCGGTGACGACCTTGCACCTGACGCCGACGAGGTTCGGAATGAAGATGGTCCGGTCTTCGGTCGGCTGGAACTGCTGCTCCAGCTCGCCCAGGGTGGTCACGTTGAAGCCGATCTCCCGCAGGGTCGCCAGCGTCATGTCGTAGCGGTACTTGTCGGCGCTGTTGCCGACCCCCGTGCGGGTGCTCATCTCGCCGTGCCAGGTGTCGTTGTTCCCCTGCGCATCCTGCAGCAGCAGGACCACGTCGTACCAGCACTGCACGTACTCGTTCCGGTTGTTCAGTTCGTTCTCCTGCGGCTGGAAGCGGCACTCCTGCACATACGCTTCCGCCACGGTGACTTCGATGGTTCCTTCAATTTTGAATGCCATTTTCTTTTCTCCTTTTGGTTGGTCAGATCAGGATCCCGGAAATCCGGTTCCAGAGCTTTTTGGTGAGCGACACGTCCTGATGACAGTAGGCGAGCAACTTGTCTCGCCCCTCGATGGTTTTGATCATTTCCGGGAAGTCGCGGAAATCGATCTCGATCTTGTGGTCGTCAAGAATGGCGCCGGCGATGTTGTCGAGTTTTTCGAACTGCCCGAAGCCGCACCAGACCTGCATGAGGTCGACGTGACGCTTGTTGTTGTAGCGGGCGGTCATTTCCGCCAGCGTCGGCATGCTCCATCTCCGCGGATCGATGCCCAGCAGCACCGCCCGCCGGTAGAGGAACGGCAGGTCGAAGCCGTTGCCGTTGTACGTGATCACACGGCCGCCGGACAGCGCCTTGAATGCATTTTCGATGACGCGTGTTTCTTCCGCATCGGAATCGGCGGTGATGCAATCACAGCAGAGTGAGTTGCAGATCTTGTCCGACTGACTCACCCACGCGCAGACTCTTCCGTACAGCGGCGAGAGCGCCATTTTGTCGATCTGCTCGGCCTTCGCGGCGGCCTCCTTCTCGGCGATCTTCGCCGGGTCCTTCAGATTCCCGGCCTTCACCTCGACCGGGGGGAGCCTGTCGATCATGCCGGAGTTCGGGATCGTTTCGATGTCGAATGCGATGTCCATGGTCTATTCCCCATCCTTGACGTCTGTTTTGGCTTCGGCTTCGTCGGCGGGGGCGGGATCCGCCTCATCGGCCTTTTCGGCAGGCCCGCCGTCCTGGTTCTCCTCCGCCGGAAAGAGCTCCTCCTGCATGTCGGCGTCGGTCATCAGCTCGGAGTTCACCTTCGCGCCGGTGTCGAGCCGGTAGGTCGTCTTGAACCCCTCCTGCGGATCGTTGTACCGGGTCTCGCAGTCGACCAGCCGCATCTCCGCGCCGGAGCGGATCTTGATCGACAGCTCGTTGATCTCCGCCACGGCTTCCTCGATCTGCGCAGCATACCTTTTCTGCGAGGCCCGTTTCGCGTCTTCGAGGCAGTCCTTGTGGTCGATGCGCTCGGTCAGCTTTTCGGCCAGCTCCGCCTTCTCCTCCGGCGTCAACTTGACGAAGAGGTCCTTCTTGAATTTTTTCGGTGATTTCATTTTTCGATTCCTTCTTTTTTGGTGGTTGTTTTTATCGTTTCCCGCGCGGTGGCGGTGGCGGCGGCAGTGGCACTTGCGGCGCGGTGGAAGGGCGCGACGGCGGCGCGGCCGGGCGCGTTCCGTAGCCAGCCGGAAGCGTCTGCGGCGCGGGCGGTTCCTGCGCGTCGGGATCCCGTTCATCGTCGATCAGGAAGAGCCCGTTCAGCGCGTACTTTCTCGCGTAGCTGCTCGCCGATCCGGTGAGCTGCGCGGAATCCATGCCCTTCTTCTCCCGGTCCAGCCGTGCGAAGCCGCAGGAGATGTGAGTCTCGCCGCCGACTTTCAGCGTCGCAGTGGATTTCAAGAAGACCCATTCGCCCAGCAGGATCAAGTCATCGGTCAGCGTCAGGATCGCGTCGTGTTTCGCGAGAATCGGCTTTGCCGCCTCGCAAATATCCTCGCAGGAGCGATAGTTGAAGCCGCCGAATTTGTTGAAGCGGCCTTTCGGCGCCTTCAGTTCGCGCTGGATGGCCAGAAGCTCGTTCATTATTCGTTTTCCCAGTCGACCAGATCGGGCAGCAGGCGGTCGCAGACGGCGTCGATGGATTTCTCGGAGCGCGTCCGGTAGAGCCTGACGACCAGTTCCAGGTCTTTGGTGTACTCGGCGTCGGAATTCTTCGCCGCCTCTTCGGGGGCGGTCGGCTCCGCTTCGGCCGGGGCAGGTTCGGACGGGGCAGCCGGGGACGCCTGCCGCACCGTCTTCCGCCAATTGTAAATGGTGTTGATGTTCGGTACGCGCTTCCCTGCGGCTTTCCACCCTTCTTTGACCAGTTTGTACGCCTTCTCGACGCCGCATCCTTGTGCCGCAATCGCGTCGAGAAATTCTTTCTTCTGTTCGTCCGTGTAATAAATTAACATTTTTACCTCCTGTTACTGGATCATTCCGGCGACGATCGCCGACGTTATGTAAACCGTCAGGACGCCAAATCCGGCCAGATACAGCGCCTGCGCCAACAGCGAAATGCTTTTCATTTCTGCACTCCCTTCGTTTTCTCAGAATCGATCTCGGCATCAAGCTCGGCGCGGTCCACGCGTTCCCGCCCGTCTACCTCGCGGATCAGCGCGGCAAACGGCGAACGGCGAAACTCGCCCAGCAGCATCCCGCAGTATGCCGCGGCCAGCGTCGGAGACAGCAGCCTCGGCCACCTCTCGCCGCAGATCGACGTCAATGTTTTTGCGCGCGTCATGTTACTTTTTCCTCCATTTGTAACGCGTACAGGTTACACACTCGGCAAAATTTTTTTCGCGGCGCGGCGGTACTCCTCGATGCCCAGCATCAGCAGGTCGTCGGCCAGATCGCCGTGGATCTTCCGGCCTGTCTCCGCAGCCAGCACCTTCAGCAGCTGGTGCGTGTTCTCCCGGATCGTCACCGTCTTCTTGATGTTCGACTTCTTCATGCAGCCCTCCTTTCATTGGCCGTTTTGTTGCGTCTACGCGTTACAATAATTCGCACAAGTTACAATGTCAAGTCTAAAAAACAAAAATTTTCTAAAAAATTTGATTTTTCTGGAAAATGGAGTATCTTAAAGAAGGAACATGGAAACCAATGGAGGTAACAAATGAGACTGATCGACCTAAAACTCAGCAACGCATTTCGGCGCATGAGGGCCACGGTCAGGACAAACGTGGAACTGGCCGATAAGCTCGGCTTGAGCCGGGCGCACGTCGGCCGGATCCTCAAGGGCGAGGTCTATTACCTCGACGACAAGACCTGGGTGCGCATCGAGAAGCTCGTCACCCCCTACATCTCCGACGAGGATCCGAGCAACGTGGTCCCGGTCCAGGAGAAGATCAAAAGTTTCCCCGTCATCTCCGAGGCCGCCGCCGCCATGTGCAACACGGCCTTCATTCCGATCGCGGACTGGGCCAGCGACTACGCCGAGAACTTCGTCAGTTTCTCCGAGGGACGGCCGGGGGATTTCGTCCTGCGCGTCTCCGGCGATTCCATGCTGCCGTGGTATCCGCCGAACACATTGATCCTCGCCCGTCCAAACGAGCGCCTGAAGAACGGCGACCGCGTCATCGCAGTCCTCGAAGACGGCTCCGTCGTTTTCAAAGTCTTCGCCGAAAATGAAAAGTTCTTCTTCCTGCTATCGATCAACGAGACGGACGGCCGTGACTTCAAATTCGAGAAAAACAACTTCTCCGCGGTCCGGGGCATTTATCTCGTGATTCAGTCCATGCGGGACGAACGCGCCCTCGACCGCGCCATGACCGCCCGGGGCATCACCCATTTCTGGCAGAACCGCATGAAGAACCTCGAAAATGCCTGACCTGCAGAAACACGGCAAGACTTACAGCCTCCATGTCTACCGCGGCGGCGTCCACCAGCGGATCAACACCGGAGCGACGACTCTCCGCGACGCCAGACGCGCCGCCGACCGGATCACCGCCCTCTACGACCGCGAAAAGGCCACCCGGCAGCTCACCGCGAAACTCTGCGAGTACGCGCTGGCCCTCGCCCGCGGCGAACTCACGCGGGAAATGCTCTCCGCGCCCCTGCAGGCCCTCGAAGCGCAGGCCGCGCTGGAAGTCCTGCCGGTTGTCGCGGAACTCTTCCCGGCGCCGCCCGTGTCCGCAGCCGAACTCTGGGACCGGTACATCTCCACAAAGCCGGAGGTGAAGCCCGTCACGCTGAAGACCCGGCGCCAACGGTACGCGATCTTCGAAATCTGGGCGCAGGAGCGCGATATGTCGCACCTCTCCGTCGCGGACTGCCGCCGGTTCCTCGCGTCCCGGGAAGGGGCGTCAGGCCAGACGATCAAAAACTACCTCTCGGATCTCGCCGTCGTGTTCGAGGCGGCCGGCGTCGAAAATCCGTGGAAGACGCCGGGCCTGCGGCCGAAGCACGTCGTGCACGCCGAGACCGCCGCGATGGAACTCTCCGCCGCCCGGAAACTCCTCGCCTTCTGCGACGATCATCCGGACGACCGGTACGGCGACATCCCGCTCGCCCGCTGGGCCGCCTTCCTGCGCGCGCACTACTACTCCGGCCTCCGCCCGATTGACGTCTGCCACTTCGAGTACAAGGATTTCAACGGCGTCGTGATCGACATGATTCCCGAGAAGACCTCGCGGACCCGCCGGCACGTGAACTACAAGGCCGACCCCCTGCTCCGGCAGTTGCTGGATTCCCTGCCGCATCTGGACGACCGCTTCTACTTCCCGGAATTCGCGGCCATGTACGACCGGGACCGGTCGAAGACGTCGCACTACTACTCTCAGATCGCCGCCGCGGCCGGGATCGATCCGAAATACAAGCTCTATTCGTTCCGGCACGGGTTCGCGACGTATGCCATCGACGCCGGGGCCGACGAAACGGACGTCGCCGCCGCCATCGGACACACAACGACGGCCACCACGACCGGACATTACTATCATGGCAAAAAGACCGTCGAGCTGCCGAAACTGCAGGCCCTCTGACGCGCGAAAACCTGGTGTGGTTTTGGTGGGGTTTTTGTTTCGAAAGTCATTACATGACCTTCTAAAACAACCTCAAAAGCAAGGATTTACACACGGAAAATCGGTCTCGAAAATCGTTGTGGGGGCAACCCCACCGAGGGTTCGAATCCCTCTCTCTCCGCCATTTTTATTTATACCGTTTGACGAGAAAGAGTTGCGATGAATAATCACGAAGCACCTGATACAAACTTGATACAAGAAGGTGTTATCGTGACCAAAAGACGCGACGAGAAGTATCTCAAACTTGACGCTTCCGGCATCTGGCATCTCAATTTCCGGGTGCCTGTCCGCTTCGGCGGAAAACTCATCCGGCAAAGCCTGTACACGGAGGATTTCGATGTAGCCGCATCCATCCGCGACCGCTTCGTGGTGCCGATACTCGCGCTCAACTCTGGCGTGGCCGCGCTGGAGGAGATCGGCAAATCCATCATCGCGGCCGAGGGTGAAGCCATCAATCACCTTGGGGCGTTGAAGAACATCATCACCGCATCCGACGGGATTTCTCTGACCGAGGCTTATGAGCGGTATCTCGACTGGATGGAGAAGTCCAGCGACTACCGTCCCGGAACGCGGCGCAAATACGCCGACAATCTGCGGGTGGTGGTCGATGTGCTTGGCAACCGGAAAGCGGTCGGGATGCTTTCAAAAGACGACGCTGTGCGGCTCCGTGACAAGATGAAAGCAGCCGGGAAAAGCGCGACTACGATCTTCCACGTCTTTTCGATCTTCCGGGGATTCCTGCGCTGGCTGAACAAAGAGGGAATGATCTCCAGTCCATACGTCGTTGACAACTTCATCATTGATCTGCCGCCTGTGCGGAAAGTCAACACTCCGATAATCCCGCCGTCGAAAGCGGACACGGCGATGACGATTCTTCCAGACTGGACACTCATCCCCCGTGTGCAGCGCTACACCGGTATGCGGATCGGCGAAGTCGAGGCGTGTTTCACCGGCTATCTCGGATGCGGCATTGTGGAGGTCGAGGGCTTCCAATGCTTCAAGATCACGAAAGAGTTTTGCAAGACACATGCCGACCGCCTTGTCCCCATCAGTGACAAACTGGCTCCGTACATTACGCGGGAGGAGGTCGAAAAGGCGGCGGCGACGTGCGCCCGATTCGACGAAGACGGACGGCGGCAGGAAAGTCCGGCGCAGAAGCGCTACAACCGGAGGGTGAAAAAGATCGAGGGGTGCGAAGCCGCAAAGGATCACTCTTGGCGGGTGTACGCCCAGACCATGATGATTGAGGCGGGGATTGACGATCTCATTGTCCGGCGCATTATCGGGCACAAAGACCGCTCCAATGTCCATTACGGGTACACCGCCGCCCGTGTCGAGGCGATGAAAAAGGCGCTTGACACCATCCCGTAAGTTGACCTCTGGTGATTTGACATGGGAAACGAACTCGACAAATCGTTTGGCGGACTTGAAAAGACCGCCGTTGAACTCCCCGGAGGCTCACTTTTCCGCGATCTTCGCGCCGAGACCGGGAGCGGCAACGGCATCGAGTGGCTTTTGCTTTACGAGAACGATCCGCTGGCGCTCATCCAGCCCGCCCGCCGTCTGCTCTACGTCAAGGTGATTATCCTCACCCCGGAGGGGCGGAAATTCGCCGAAAGCGGTCAAGCGGAAATCCTGCACAAATGCAACCTCCGTAAATTTGAAACGGCGTGGTTCTGTCGGGCGCTGGCGCTGGCTATGACCGAGTGGGACGGGGAGCATTGAGGCGCAGTTCTTCCAGCCGTTCCGCCGCGTCTGGATGGTCGATGTAGAACAGGCTCCTTACTTCGCGGCGTAGTTCAGTAAGCGCGGCGGCAATATCGCCGAACTCGGCATCCCGGTTTTCCTCAATGACAACTGCAAGGTCGCGGCATTTCAGCGCCGTTTCCCGGTGTTCGTATTTCAGGTGATCCGCCGCATCCCGCAACTGCGCGGAAACGTAGTCCCGGTTATCTTCTTCATAGGTGAACTCGCCCCATTTGCTCCAAGCGTTTTTCACATGCTTCCGGGCGCACATGGTACACTGATCTTCGGGGGACGCAATCCTCACAACACTTCCGCGTTTACCGTGACAATGGCAAGCCATTATTCAAAATCCTCCTCATCGTCTTCATTCCACATAACGGCGTATATTCTTTGACCATCGGCATTGCAGCAGTTACCATCACGGATACTTGACAGCCTCCTTGTATCGCTGATGATTGTGCTTGTCATAACAAACGGTGAAGGATAACCGCCTCCGGCAAGACCATACTCCGATCCGACCCGATAGTTGGAATAATTGCCGGTGCTTTCCACAACTTTGCATTTAGTTGGAGAAATTGCCATGAATGTAACATGACCGTCAACGCCCGAAAAACCTCCCTCATTCATTGATGCAGATCCGAATCGGCAACAGTCCCAATCGCGGTACTCATAAAACATGTATTTGTTTTCGGGGTGAATCCATCCGGGGAATCCGCCGCAGGGGCATGTTTTACACCTCATCAATCGGCCTTTTGTGGTGACAAGTTTCCCGCCTTTTCGCCACAGTTGTCTCTTGCTCATGACTGATCCTCGCAATTCCCGGCGACCACAATTATCGCCACGGGCACCCGAAATGAACTGAACGTAACGCCCTTGTCGTCACCGCTCCCCGTGACCTCGCAGTAGCCTATCGGATAACTTTGTTCGTCAGGTTCGTCGAGGATTTCAATTTCCGGGTCGCTCCAGTCGCCGTTATCGTCCAGTTCCGTCACGACGCAGATATACCCCGTTTCGGGAGAAACGCTTTTGTCCGGGACTGTCTTCCATTCCCCGTTGCGGTTGAGAAAGCCAGCCTTGACATCTATTTTGTCCGTCTCGCCATTATAGGAGAGTGCGAACGGGCCATCATATTCGGGCTGGTCATCATCCGAATATGTCGGCAGTTTTCTGGACTTCCCCTGCGGCGTGACCGTCAAATTGAGTTTCTGATTGGTGCCGACGACGCGCCGGAGTGCCGTCAACTGCGAATCGTTGAGAACCGGGATGCCGCCCATTACGACCTCCACCGTTTCTTGACTTCGCTCGGAATGTCCAGCCCGCTCCACGACAGCGTTTTGAACTCGTTGAACCCCCGCGACGGGTAGCCGCTGTAATTGTCGGCGGTGATGTCGGTGTTGAGGACTTGGGTATTGACCGCGCCTCTCGCCGTCAGCGGAATGTTCTCTCCGAACTCATAGGGGACGTGCGCCGGGAGATTCTGGGCGGCGCTTTTGTGCGCGGTGAGCCACGTCCGGTACGCCGCATCGTGGGCGTGATACGTCTTGGCATCCGTCCAGACCGGCGTCGTCTCAAAGGAACCGTTGCTGAACTTGTAATACTGGTAGATGACCTCCGGTGCCTTGTTGTTACCGAAACGGGCGCGGTTGCCGACGTTGAGAAGCACCCGCTTCCAGCCCTCTGCGCGATACCGGATCGTCATGTCCACCTGATAGTATTTCCACTTCTCCGTGTAGCCGTCGTCTTCGTAGGTGATGAGGCACGACACGTTGAACGGCATGAGAAACAGCGTCCCCGCCGGATAGCGCTGGCCGAGAATACGCATGGACGATTTGCAGATTGAATTGGAGAAATCGACGATGTTTCCGATGTCGTAACTCTTTGCGTAGAACGAAAACGCATGTTGCGGAATGATCTCCCGCGTCGTCGCGTCAATGGGGTCTCCGGCGGCGTTTACGACCGGAATGCACAGTTGATTCTTGGAGTTGTACGCCAGTTTGAACGGAATTTCCTGCTCCACGGCGCTGGTGACGATGTTGAACGGCGCGAGGTTCCACGGAGCGCTGGCCGCGTCATCGTCCGAAATCCGGCGATAGGTGGCGTCGATGTAAAATTTGGTCGATTGGTTTCGCCAGTCGAGGCAGTTCCACGTCGCAGACTTCAAGGTGTATCGTGGATCGTCCGACATGGCCGACCCCTTGATCGGCACCAGCGTTTCGAGGTCGAGGATTGAGCGCCGCCGCGCCGATGCGGAGTTGTCAACGATGTTGTAGAGGAAGCGTTTGACGATCTGGCATTTCCCGCTTTCGTCCATGCTTCCGCCGGCGGTGAATGTCGTTGTCTCAAGTTTGAAGTTTGTGGTTGCCATTGTTCACTCCATACTTTTTTCTGTAAAAAAAACGAAGCCGGAAGAGGTCGTACCGGCTTCGACAAAACCGGTTGCCCGGTTATTGTAAACTTTCAGATGCTTGTTCCGCCAGACGTTTTTTCTTCCATGCCGGGATCTCTCCCGGCTTCCTCTTTGTCACTTTCCACCGCCGTTCCTGCTTGTCCTTTTTCGCGTCTCCCGAATAACTCGGAAGTGTCGTCAGGAAATCCTTGAAAGCGGCATCCGTCTTGAAATACATCTTGGACAACTGGATGTGCCGGAGATCGGAGATAATGGTGAACAGGGCTTTGATCCGTTCCCGCTCTATCGCCAGTTCCGACTTTTTGAGTTCCAGTTTCTCCTTTTTCTCCAGCCGTTCGTCCGCTTGCAGCCACAGCACGTCACGCAGTGTCAGCGGCGCGAGCGGCGAAAGATCGCCGCAACTCCGGCAGAGGTGTATCAGTCGCCCGTATTCACTTCTGCCGTCTGCGAGTTTTTTTCCGCGTCCTCCGCCTCCGCTTTCTGCGCTTTCTGGAATTTCGCGGTGGCGACCCAGACCGCCTGACTGATTGCGGTGGCGCTCTCCCGGTCGTATTCCATGAGAAGTTTTGCCTGTTCTTCCGGCATGTCCGCACCGTAGATCAGCGCCGTCAGACACGCCCGTTCCTCGAAAGTCACGCCGTCGGGATCGTTTTTGGGGTTGTTGCCCCATGCGATCAGACCGGCACCCGAAAGCGGATGGATTGGGATATTCTGGACGTTCTGCGTCTTCTCTCCGGTTTTCTCGTCGATGGTTACATCGCCTTTCAGCCTGACGGCAAAGGGTTCCACGGGAAGTTCACGCGGCGCGAGTTTGCTCAAATCGAGCGGGGCGAGTTTGGGGCTGGATTCGTTCATGCTGTAACCTCTTTTGTGTTGTCTCCGTCCCGGACGCGCTGTTTTTCAGCGCGCCCGGTCGGGAGGGTTGAATTTTAGTTGGTGCCGGTTCCGCTCGGAAAAGCGAAAGTGATCGGCAGATCGGTGATCGGTTCGCTGACATCAGCCGCGACCTCCGGCATTTCGGAGATCAAGGCGGGCGCGGAAAATCCGTCGCTGGTCTCCAGCGTATTGATGGTTCCCGCCTCTTTCGCGGCGCGAAGTCCCGCCCATGTCGTCGGATCGTAGATGATGTGGATCGTCATCGGCTCCAGCCCGTCCTTCGGAGTGTAACTCTTGTAGGTCTTGGCATTGGAGATGACTTCGGTTTCGTTCGCGGCGGGAAGCGCCGGACGATACACGTTGTTCCCGGTCAACTCGAAATCGTAACTCCCCCACGAGATGTAGGTGGTCTTTGCGAGATTGAGATGCCCGCGAGCGGTCGGTGCGTTTGCGCTCATGGTATTTGCTCCTTGTTGTTATGGGTTGAACACTACATAATCCACGGCGGTCAACCGCGATCACGGATTGTAAAGTTCTACGGTGACTGCAACGATCCTCCGGTACCATGTGCTCTGCCCGTTGTCGATCCCCCCCGCCGGTTTGTCGATGCTCTTGATGACCGCGAACTGGTTTGTGTCGTTGTAGATCACGCTGTCCGCTCCGATCACCGGGAGCGCCTTGCGGATGGCTTCGACTGCGGCGTCAACCGCGTCGGCACCCAGACCGGTTTTGCCGAAGACCTCGTAATTGATGACCGCGAACTCGCGTCCGGCCACATTGGAACGCGGCTCTTCGCTGCCCTCGTTGATGCTCTCCCTGATCCAGATCCCGGAAGCCGGGATTTTGAACGCCACATTGGGGAGTTGGATGCGGTCGGCGCTGATGATCTCCACCTTGAGGAGCCGCGCCCGCATTGCGTTGCGGACGGCGATTTGCAGATTGACCTTTTCCGATGCCATTAAAAACCTCCGTCTTTACCTTGGGCGAGCGCCGCCCATTTCTTCAAATCTTCCTTGAGTTCAGGAATCACCACCCGGAAAATCCCGTTGGGTGCCTGTTTGCTGTGCCCGTTTTCCAGCGCCTCCGCGTATGGTACGCTGTTGGAGATCACCACGTCGTCTTCGCTGTTGACGGACATGAACGCCTTGATCGCCCGCTCCGCGTCGAAGTTGTAGTAGACCTGTTTGGTTTTCGCGTATTCCGGCGGAGCGGGAGGCGGCACGGTGTAGTCGATGCCGTTGATGGAGCAGTTGAAGCCCCAGCGGTATCGTCCGGTCAGCACCGGGGCTTTACGGCTCAAGCGGTCGTACAGCGAGATCGCGGCCATCTTCTTGACGTAGTTGGCGCGTTTGCCCAGAAGCGAAAGAAACGTCCCGACTGCACCGAGGTCAGATAGTTTGAACTTCATCCGTTCCAGCCTCCGGTTCCGGGGGGTCTGCCGGTTCGTCGTCGTCCGGTTCCGGGGATGCCTCCGGCGCGACGCCTTTGAGAATGACGAGATACTGCCCCGGCTGATTGTTCTTCCAGTCCTGCGGAATGATGCTGCGGATCGCGTAGGTAATGCCCGCAAACTGGATTTCGTCGGTTTCGGGGTCGAAGATCGCGGTGTTTTCGCTCCACGGCAGGGCGGGCGTGGCGTTCTGGGCGAGTTTCTTGAGCGTCAGGTAGTCCAGCGTGAGCGAAAGATCACCAGCATAAACA
>JAFTDL010000319.1 GCA_017454215.1 Lentisphaeria bacterium
CCTCGTGGAGAAACAGTGCCTTTTGGGCGGACTGGCCACTTCGGGACTGATCTACGTTTTTCTGCCGCTGTGCGACGGATACGGTCATCAGGTCACTTTCGGTCTGGCCGAAGAAATGATCCGCCGCTGTACGGAGTACGGACCCTTCGACGTGCCCGCGCAGTGGGGCGGTCCGGAGGACGGCAGCAGCGGCGTTACGCTCCACCCCGAGCGCTTTCAGTGCGGCTTCTCGCCCGCGGGCTTTGCGCTGACCCTCGATAAGATGCTCGAAGAAGCCGGCGTCGATCTGTGGCTCGATACCGTCGTGACCGACGTGAAAAAGACGCAGGACGCCGTCTCTTCGGTGACCGTCTTCAACACGTCCGGCAAAATCAGACTCGGAGCCGGGTGTTTCGTCGACGCCACGGGCGGCGTTTACGCCGTTCAAATGGCGGGCGGCAGGATCCGCCGCGCCGAAAACCGCGTCACGCCGTGGGTGCTGGAAATGGCCGACGATCCGTCGTTTTTCCACTTCTCGGGACCGCTCCACATTCAGGGCGCATGGAAGAACTCCGCCGCGGAGGACCTCGAAAGCAGCGCGGGCGCTCCCGTGTGTTCCGACTGCAGCACGGGCAAGGCCGTGACCGGCTTCGTCCGAAGCGCATGGCGGCTCATGCGCAACCGCTACGACGAATTCAGGGATCCCGGCGCCCGGCGCAGGAATTACCCCGTGCATCTGCCCGCCATGCCCCAGCTCCGCAAGATCGGGTGCATCGACGCCGTAAAGATCCTGCGGGACGATGACCGTGGCAAACATTTCGACGACGCCGTCGGCCGCATCGGCGACTGGCGGCGTCCCGCGCCCGTGTGGGAGATACCCTGCCGTTCGCTCATTCCCCGCGACGTCGAAAACATCCTCGCCGCGGGACGCTGCATCGGCGCGCTGGACGACGCGTGGGAGGTCTGCCGCGTCATTCCTGCCGCGGCCCTGACCGGAGAAGCCGCGGGAGCCGCCGCCGCGTTGTGCGCAAAACGCGGCATCACACCGTCGCAGCTTGATTTCAAAATACTGCAAAGATCCCTGAACCCTAACCCAAAGGAGGAAAAATGAAAAAAACGTTCATCACTTCAACACTGTTCGCGCTGGCGGTCCTGTGCGCCGCCATGGATGTCGCGACCTTCAACAAGGGAACGGAAGCCAGGAACTGGACGAACGATTTCCCGCTGGCCAACAAGGGAACTTTCGAGATGGAGGAGGGGGTCCTCAAACTCACACTCACCGGCCGCGGGCAGTGCGTCAGGCAAAAATGCTCCATTGAGGGACTGCCCGCCAACAAACTGATGTATTTCTCTTTTTACTGCGAGGGCAAGGACATCGTCTCCCCCAAGGAGGGGTTCCGCGCCTATCTGGCCACCCCGCTGCCCAAACAGACCTCGGC
Source organism: Lentisphaeria bacterium (assembly GCA_017454215.1). Classification (GTDB taxonomy): domain Bacteria; phylum Verrucomicrobiota; class Lentisphaeria; order Victivallales; family Victivallaceae; genus UBA1784. Next base: position 1,419 of record JAFTDL010000319.1, read on the forward strand.
ATTCTCCCCCGCCGGTTCCTGGAAATGGGCGAAGGGCACCTTCGGCAAAGTTCTGGTCGAGGGACGGTTCAAGGTGCCTTCCGACGGTAAGCTCGACGTCAAGTTCGAACTGCGCGGCGACGGCGGCGAATTGAAGATCTATTCTCCCATGATCACCCCCGTCAAGCGCAAGGACGCCCTCGACAAATCCCCGGTGAAGATCTCCGTTCTGCCCGCAGAGTGGCTGAAAAACACCACCTCTCTCGTGCAGAACATGCCGGTCATGGTCAAGGTGAATTTCCGCGCCGACGGCAAAAAATTTGCGGGGAAGGACCTCGACTTCGTCGTGGAGCACCCCGGTTTCGTCGAACTCATCGGCGTCGAATACAAGCGTCCCGTCACGACAAACGGCAGATTGCACTACCCCGCGCTGGCGACCGTAAAAAAAAAAGGGTCCTCTGTTGTCTTCCGCCTGCCGGAAGCCATGGTGAAACTGCTCAAGCGTGACAGCGTCGACTGGAACAACGAACTTTACGTCTTTTTCAACACGGCCTCCCCCGCGGGCAAGACGGGGCGGGCCGTTTTTTCTCTGCGTGAGGGGAAAAAGGAACTCGTCAAATACGCCTTCGACATCAGGACCTGCGGTCCCCTGCCCGCGGACCGCAGGGCCGCGCGGAACTTCAAGACGGTCATCGGCTACCCGGTGACGGCGGAGTCGCCCTTTCCGGAAGTCCGCAGCGGCTACGCCGCCTTCTGGAAGTCGCTGACCCGGTGCAACGAGGCCTACAGTCCGGTGTGGTTCGACAGGCTTGCCGAAGAACTGCAGCGGGATTTCCGCAAAAATTACACGGCGGGACACATGATCGGAGGCACCAACTCCATCCCGCTGTTCCGGGTCATGAAACTCGACGGGAAATATCCTCATCTGAAAGATGTGGCGGGGAACGTCATGAAAATGGGCAGAACTCCCCTTCCGTCCATCAAATACGTCATCGACGATCCCGACAATCTCATCTGGGAAAAGACCCTGAAGGAGGAGATAAAGTACCGTTCCCTGGCCCTGCCGGACGTGAAATTCATCTGTTTCGATTACGAGCCCTATCTCACGCGGGCGGGACGCTGTGAAGACAATCTCAAGTGGTTCGCAGAATGGGCGAAACTTGCTTCCGTGCCGTCCTCGAAAGACGTCTCCTACAAGTACGCTGCCAAGTGGGCGCAGTTCCGCCGCTACCAGACGGAACTGCTCTTTCAGCGGTTCGCCGCGGCCGTCAAAAAACATTTTCCCGAACTGGAATTCCGCTACTGCAGCGACCCGCTTTCGGCGGCGGGGGAACCCTCTTCGTGGTGCGCCAACGATCCCCGGCTTTCGGTGAAGCAGATCGAAGTCTTTCACAATATGCCCTACATCGGCGGCAGCGATTTTTTTGACGTCATCAGGACCAACACCGAAATTCTTGGCAAAAAGCAGTATCCGATCATCGACCCGTCGGAGTTCGCCGAACAGTTTTTCCGCAAATATTCGCCGCTCAAGACAGCCCAGAACATCGTCGCGGCGGCGGCGCTGAACAACATCGGCATCGGGTTCTGGCACAAGGAGTGCTTCGACGGGACCTATCTCATCGGGATCGCCCGGGCCTTCGCCGCCGTGGCCGAGGCCGAGGACCTTTACGGACGGGAAAACGCGACCGCGGATTTCCGGGTCACCGCCGAAAACTGCCTCAAGAAGAACATCGGCGGGAACTCCCTGCTCGAGTACCCCGAAACGACCAAAAAGATCCGTTTCACCGCGCATAAGAAAGGCGCCGCCGCCGTCGTCACCGTGTTCAACTACGACAGCGGACGCAAAGTCATCGTCAAATGCGCGTTTCCCGAACTGAAACCGGGGACCTACGCCGTCCGGGATGTTTTCGGCGGCGGAAACTGCGGCAGTTTCTCCGCTGCGGAACTGCGCGAAGGGATCCTTGCGCAGATCGCCCCCGACAGCGTCGCCGTGCTGAAGGCGGTCCCCGCATCCGCCGGAACGCCTGCGGATGTTTCTCAGGCGGATCTCAGGCGGGAGGTCGAAAAAACGCTTTCCGCCCTCGCGAAGGAACAGTCCTTCGAGGACGTCGCCGAGGGGAACTGCCGCATCAGCTGGGTCGTGCCGCAGGGCGGCAAAGGGACCGCGCTCATGCTCTCGTGCGGTCAGATGAAAGCCGCGGTCGATCCCGAAACGGGGGACATCGTTTCCATCCCCGGAACGCCGGTCAGGCGCTTCGGCGACGTCATTCTCGAAAACTCCGGTCTTGGGAACCCCCTCAAGTACACACGGATCTTCACGGGGATCAAAGACGGCAGGGCGGTCGCGGCCTTTCAGGCGGACGTGCGCAAGGAGGACAGCACCGATCCTCACGGCTTCAGGCTGGACGGACTGCGCATCGTCAAGACGTACACCGTCTCGGGAAAAGACGTGAAATCGACCCTCCGCTTCGAAAACCTGAACCGCGCCGGGGAAACGCTTTCGCTGCGCGCCCGGCTCCGCAGCATGCTCGGTCCGGTGAAAGTCAAAGAGGTCCCGGCGGGACTGGACGCGGAGATCCTGCTGAAGCAGGGTGAGAAGATCGATCTGCCCTGGGCGGCCCGTCCCAGGAAAACGCCGTGGGAGGGCAAAGCCGTCACCTTTGCCGACAGGATGATCTACCGGTTCGACGGCGGTTTTGCCGGTGTCTACTTCTGGCAGAGCGCGTCGCTCATCACGGCGGAACCCTTCACCCCGGTCATGACGCTCCGTCCCGGCGACAAACGGGAATACCCCGTCGTGATCGAAACGCTCCGCTGATCGCCGCGCCCGGCGGGACGCAACGGACCGGACAGGCGGCCGGGTCACAGATGAGATCAGACCGCCTTCCGGCGTTTTTCCGGCTTATTCCCCTGCCGACCGGGGAGACGCATTCAAACCGTTTTCAGCGGCAGCAGCCTCTGAGGGTCACGGGGAAACACCTTTCCACTTCATCTCCCCGGCAGCCGTATATGACGTCGAAGAGATTGATCGTCGGATCGCAGTGCGAAACGCACATTTCCAGTCTGTCGCCGGGACGCAGGACCTCCCCTTCGGGGTGAACGACGCGGCCGTGCTCGTCGCCGAAGCTCCAGTCATATTCCCAGCCGGGGAGAAATCCGTTCCCGCGGATGACCCGGGGCGGAGCCCCCGGCGTGACGTAGACGGCCTTGGTCCCGGCGTCGACGGTGGCGAAATTGCGGTGATTGGCGCTGATGACGCTCGTAACGATGCGGAGGGCCGGCAGAAAGGCGCCGCACCCGTGTTCGACGGCCAGATATTCCGAATCCATGAAACCGTATGATCCGACCTGGACATCGGTCAATTCGGGAATGTTCAGATCGGCCGGCAAGGTCCCGGTCCCGGTTCCGGTGAAGATCCGGCAGGAGGGGATCGCCGAACGGATCCTGCGGAAAACCGCCGCGGCCTTCTCCATCAGACGGAGATCCGTTTTCCGGCGCTCGTCCCATGAAGGGATATGCTGCAGATGGCCGGCATAGCACTGCATGCCGACAAGTTCCAGAGAGGGGTACGAGGCGATCAGTCCGGCAAACTCCGGCGCCTCGGAAAAGGCGACTCCGGTCCGGCCCATTTCGGGATCGACATCGACGAGGATCCGCAGCCGCCGCCCCGATCCCGCGGCGGTCCGGGCCAGCGCCCTCACCTGATCCGGATGGTCGGCAGTGATCATGAGGCCCGGGCTCCGGCGGTCCAGTTCGGGAAGCCGGGCGATCTTCCACGGCGCGGCGACCGGAGAGGTTATGAGTATATCCGATATCCCCGCATCCGCAAGTTTTTCGGCCTCGCTCAGTTTGGCGGCGCAGACGCCGACGCATCCGCCTGACGCCGACTGCAGTTTCGCGATGTCCGGGCACTTGTGGGTCTTGGCATGGGGCCGCAGTTTTTTGCCGGCCGCCTCGGCAAGGGATCTCACTTTGCGGTGATTCTGCTCGAAAAGATCGAGATCGAGTATCAGAGACGGAGTATCGAGTTCATTTTTCAACATGAGAACAACTCCTGACGCCGGAAATGCAAAACTTCGTGAGCCTCCGAATAAAAACCTTTCCTGAATATTGTCCCGCCGAAACCGTTTGTCAAGTGCATTCCCCGGAAATTGCGGAGAATTTTTCGCATGTCGAGTCCACTGCCGCCCTTGCGGATCGGCAAAGCAGGCGGCAGGGAAACGGATATAAACGGCCCCGAAGGGCTGCAGGAGTTTTTTCTCCGTACCGATCCGTTTCACCTTGCCGTCCGTCAGCCGCCGCGGCAGAGGAAAACAACAGCGGCGGAAAATGGCCGCGGGAACTGCCGCTGCCGGAAAACAGACAAGTCTCTTTCCGGCGCCTCCCCGAAGGGCAAGGCGCCGTTACTCGCCGGCGGGCGCCGTCCGCCTTTTCGGGGCGGAAAGAAAGTAAGACATGCGGGCGAGTTCGGGGGCGGGGTCGGAGAGGGGCCGGATGGTGGAGAAGGTGCGGCCGCGGGAGACGGATTTCCGGACGAGGAAATGGCGGTCGGCTTTGGAGGCGACCTGAGCCAGATGTGAGATCGAGAGGATCTGACGGCTGCGGGCGAGGAGGTGCAGGGCGGAACCGACTTTTTCCGCGGCGGCGCCGCCGATATTCATATCGATCTCGTCGAAGACGACGGTGGGGATGGCGTCGGAATCGGCGAGAACGATCTTGAAGGCGAGCATGATGCGGGAAAGTTCCCCGCTGCTGGCGATCTTGCGCAGGGGGCGGAGCTCCTCGCCCGGATTGGCGGAGAAGAGCAGTTCGAAGCGGTCGCAGCCGTTGGAAGAATTTTCGACGGTCGAAAAATCCGGTTCGAGTCTGGCGTGGGCGAAACCGATGAGTTCCAGACGGGCAAGTATTTCCTTCACCAGTTCGGCAGCGGCCTTTTTTCTTGCCTTCGACAGGGCGGCGCAGGCCGAGGCGAGGCGGGAACCGAGTTCCTTTCTTCGGGCGATAAACTCCTCGCGTTTGGCGGAAGCGCGTTTGAAATCGTCGAGTTTGCTTCTGGCGTCGGCACAGGCTTCAAGCAGAAGTTCGATGGAGGGGGCGTAGCGGCGCTTGAGGGTATGCAGAGCCGCCATGCGTTCCTCGAGGGAGGAAAATTCTTCAGGATCCAGTTCGATGTGCGAGGCGAGGTCCTGAATGTCGCGGGAGAGGTCCGAGACGGTCTCCTGAATATCGACGCAGCGGGAGACGAGAGGGGAGAAATTCTTTTCGTCGATCTTCTCCAAATCTCCCAGCTGGCGGACCACGTTGCCGAGGCGGTCGGAAATGGAGTTTTCGCCTTCGTAGAGTTCGGAGGCAAGGCCCGAGGCGGCGGAAAGGACGAACTGGGCGTTGGCGGCCAGACGGTGGCGGGCTTCGAGTTCGGCGTCCTCGCCGGGGGCGGGATCGACGCGCTCGATCTCTTCGACCATGAGGGAGAGGCGGTCGGCGAGAGCGGGATCGGGAAGACCGGATTCGAAGTCGGCGATGCGGCGTTCCAGTTCGGCGATCTCGCCGGAAATGGCGGCGCACCTGCCGCGCAGGGAGAGCAGATCGCCG
>JAFTDL010000320.1 GCA_017454215.1 Lentisphaeria bacterium
GGGAAGAGAAAACTTTTTTTCACGTGAAAAAAAGTTCTTCTCTTCCCCCCGGAATCTCCACTTTTTTCAAGAACAGGGCGAGGGGGTGTTGAGCAGGTGCCCGGCGGCGAGCTGGACGAGATGAAGCCCGAAGGCGCAGACGATCCAGCCGGCGCTGCCGATGGGCCGGCCGGGCTGACGGGGGACGGGCGGTTCGGGGGAAAAGACTGCGGGAATGCCGCGGGTGATGCCGTTTCGGCGCAGGCCCGAGCGGACGATCTTCGCCAGCGGACAGCCGAAAGTTTTGCCGATATCCCCCGTGCGGATCTGTGAAATGTCGCGGCGTCCGCCCGCGCCCATGGAGCTGACGGCAAAGATATTCCTTTGGTGACAGGCGGTGAGGAAGGCGATCTTCGACGGCAGATCGTCGATGGCGTCGACGACCGCGTCGAAGGGCGTTTCCAGCAGGGCGTCGATGTCCTGCTGCGTGCGGATGAAGGCGTTGCGGGCGCGGAAATCCCCGTCGGGAGCGATGTCGAGACAGCGCTCTTTCCAGACTTCGGCCTTGCTGCGGCCGAGGGTCGATGAGAGCGCGCCCAGCTGGCGGTTGAGATTGCTTGCTGAAAAGACGTCGCCGTCCGCCAGCGTCAGGTGACCGATGCCCAGGCGGGCGAGCATTTCACAGGCGGCGCCGCCCACGCCTCCCAGACCGAGGACGAGTACGCGGGAACGCTTCAATTTCTCCACTGCGGCGTCCCCCAGAAGAAGGCGTGTTCTGCTGTCGTCTACCACGTCACGAACTCCGGATCCATCCGTTCGGTGATGCGGCCGCATCCGGAAGCGGCTTCGGCCACGCGGAACTCCTCGATGAGACGGCAGGTGTTGTTGAGCAGATAGGCGTGGGATTCGCACGTGAAGAGATTGCGCACGCCGATCCAGCGGTCGTGGACCTCCTTGTCCGTCCAGTCGGCGGGCGGCCAGGTCTCTTCATTGGTCTCGGCGATCATGCTCAGATAGCCGATGCCCGCCCCGGTGCACCACGAATCGAAGAGGGACTGCAGTTCGTCGGGATCGTCCAAAGGTCCGCAGAGATCCAGCAGATACTTTTCGGCGGCGGCGAGGGTCCCGCCCGTGAGGCGGAACATCTTTTCCTTCGTGGAGCCGTAGGGCGTGATCTCGAAGCCGTAAGAACCCTTTTCGTCGCAGAGGAACTCCGTGACGTAGCCGGTGCGCAAGGTCTTGTGCGCCGTGGGCCCGCCGGGAAAATAGAAGTTGCCGGGACTGTAGATGACGGGCACGCCGTTTCTCACCTCGAATCCCTCGGGGCAGTGGGTGTGACAGTTCCACACGGCGGAGGCTCCGGCATCGGCGAATGCCCGGAAGACCTTGACCATGCGGGGGGAGGGGTAGGGATCGACCTCGTGGCCGCCGTGAAGCAGCACCAGCACCACGTCGGCCTGTCTGCGGGCTTCCCTGATCTGCCGGATGTTTTCGAGAACGTCCATGGTGTTGGTGCCGGGCTTGTTTTTGCGGGCGCCGCCGAACTCGTTTTCGCAGATGTTGAGAATGGCGATCGAAACGCCGTTTTTCTCGAGCATGAGGGGCTTGGCGGCGTCCTCGGGATCCCGGCCGGTTCCGACGGTCATGACGCCGCGGGCGCGGATGGCGTTTTCGGTGGTGAGGATCTCGGAGGGACCGAAGTCGCCGGTGTGATTGTTGGCCAGCAGCGCCACGTCGATGCCCAGCTCGGTGAGCACGTCAAGGACGGGTTCGCCGCAGCGCAGATTGGGGCCGCGCTTGACGATGGGGGCGCCGCCTTCGGTCACCGCGCATTCCCACTGCAGGATTTTGAGGGCGTCTTTTTTGAGAACGGGTTTCATGTCGCGCACGATCTCCGAAGCGTGTTCGGCCACATACTGACTGTTTTCCTCGCGGGGGCAGAAGTCGCCGCCGATGGTGATGGAAAAGGTCTTTTTTCCGGGCTCGCGCCAATTTTTCGTGATGGCCATGTTTCAACATCCTTTTGTTTGGGGTTGCCGTTGTTTTGCTTCGATGAGGACCGTCAGCGCTTTTCTCAACAGGACAGCGGTCCATTCGACGTCGCTTCCGGCCCGGTGGGCCGTGCCGTCGGAACACTCGAGATCGAGGGTGACGCGCAGGTCCTGAAGCCGGTACGAGGGCAGTCCGGGGTAGACGCTGCGGGCCAGCCGCACGGAGTCCATGGTGCGGCCCTCCCAGGGAGACAGGCCGCACCGGGCGAGGCTCTCCTGCAGGAATCCCAGATCGAACCGGGCATTGTGGGCCACGAGGGTCGTTCCCGCGGCGAAACGGGAGAACTCCTCTCCGACCGTTTCGAAACAGGGCGCGCAGCAGACCATGTCGTCGGTGATGTGATGGATCCGCGTCACCGCGGGGGGGATGTGACAGAGGGGATTGACCAGACTCGAAAAGCGGGACTTTCTTCCGTCGCAGTCGATGCGGAGCGCGGCGATCTCGACGATCCTGTCGCGCACCGGACTCATGCCGGTGGTCTCCACGTCGAAGACGGTGAAGGGCCCCAGTTCGTGCCAGATCATCGGGCGTAGCCCTCCGGGAATTTCAACTGCCACTTCCACGCGGATTCGATGATGGATGAGGCGGATTCGTACTTGGGCTTCCAGTTGAGGACCTTCCTTGCGCGGTCGCTGCACGCGATGAGCCGCGCCGGATCCCCGGGTCTGCGGGGTGCGATCTCGAAATTGACCTTTTTGCCCGTGACCTCCTCGGCGGCGCGGATGATCTCGAAGACCGAAAGTCCGTTGCCGGTGCCGAGGTTGTAGTGTCCGCTCTCGGGCGCGGAAAGGGCCAGTTCGTGGGCCTGCGCCAGATCGAGGATGTGGATGTAATCCCTGATACAGCTGCCGTCGGGGGTATCGTAGTCGTCGCCGAAAAGCATGAGTTTTTCGCGCTTGCCGCGCACGGTTTCGAGGATGATGGGAATGAGGTGGCTTTCGGGCCGGTGGTCCTCGCCGTGGAACTCCGTCGCTCCGGCGGCGTTGAAGTAGCGCAGGGCCACATATTTCATTCCGTAGATCCGACTGTACCATTCGAGGACTTTTTCGAAGCACAGTTTGGACTCCCCGTTGGGATTGATGGGCACCTGGCGGTCGTCCTCCGAAATGGGCACCTTTTCGGGCTGTCCGAAGGTGGCGGCGGTGCTGGAGAATACGAAGGTTTTGACGCCGCCCTCAACTGCGGCGTCGGCCAGATTGATGGCGTTGGCCAGATTGTTGTCGAAATACTTGGCGGGATTTTTCATGGATTCGCCCACGAGGGAGAAGGCGGCGAAGTGCATGACCGCGTCGAACTCTCCTTTGCGGCAGACCGAGGTGATGAGAGCCTTGTCGGCGAGGTTGCCCTCCACCAGTTTGGCTCTGGGGTCCACCGCGTCGCGGTGTCCCGTGATGAAGGCGTCGTACACGGTGACGTCGTACCCCAGATCCAGCAGATATTCCGAACAGGCGCTGCCGATATACCCCGCGCCTCCGGTAACGAGAATTTTTTTCATGATACACGCTCCTGCGGCAGATTGGTTTTCCCTCTAATATACCACGGCAGTGAGATTCCTGCAATCCCGCCTGCGGATTTTTTGCGGAGAATGACTGCGGCGGAAGGACCGTGTGCGCGCCGGGAGCGAAGGAAAAGGCGAAAATGGGACCTCCTCCGGGTTTTCTGAGGAGGTCCCGCCGTCATTTTTATTCACGCCTCAATGCTTATGGTCGCACTTGTCGGTTCCGTGATTGGGACAGTTTGCGCATCCGTCTTTGACCTTCGACGCCGTCTTGAGGGCGGCCTGAAATTTAGCATCGGCGGCCACTTTTTTGAAATCGGCCGAACCGAAAAGATGCCGCTTGATCGAGCCATGCCTTGAAGCGGGCGTGCTTTCGAGGATCCGGGCGGCGAGAGCGGCGGCTTTCTCCGCGTCGCCGTTGCGGGCGGCGCAGCGGGCGCGGAGTCCGAGGCAGTTGGAGTCCAGCTTTGAGGCGTCGAAGCGGGCCGTGAGTTTTTCGGATTCGGCCTTTTTGCCGACGCGGGCAAAAGCCAGCGCGCCGCAGAGGGCCGGTCCCGGCTGGGCCTTCGAGAGATCCAATTTTCCGAAAATCCGCGCGGCTTCCTCGTTCATTTCGGCATTCAGCAATGTCACGCCGAGGGCGACGCCGTTCTGAAATGTGGGGGCGGCGGCGTAAATTTTGCGGTCAACGGGAACCGATTTCGCGTAGAGACCGTAAGTGTTGTAAAACTTGCGCATTTCCTTGCCGATGAGAACGATCATGCCCGGATCGTTTTCCTGTTCGAACAATTTTTCCCTGCGGATCTGGGATTTCAATCCGGCGTAGATCTGTTTCAGACGGGGCTCGCCGGGATTGGCCTTGATCTCCGCGGCGAGCAGTTCGGAAGCCTTTGCGAAGTCTCCTTTTTTGAGGGTTTCGACGGCGGCGGACTTGAGAGGAGGCTGATGTCCGTGACCATGGCCTTGCGCCCCGAACGGCACTGCGGCGAAAACCGCGGCGGCGACTGCGAGAAGTGTGTGTTTCATACGTTTGTCCTTTCTTTCTTATTTTGGGGGTATTGCTCCATTTGTCCGTGCAGGCGCAAACCGGTCCGCCCGGCGCAAATCATTTTCGATCACTTTTTTGACTGCGGGATCGTCCTCGGCATCCAGACGCCAGAGCGAAGCTTCTCCCGGAGTTTTGTCATATCGGGCGGCGCATTTGAGGAAATACGCCCTGCGGGAGGCGTCCGCCGCGGCCAGAAGCGAGAAGTGCCGGACGACCTCGTCGGCGGGGATCAGATGCCGCCGGAAGGCCGTTTCCAGAGCTTTCCCCGCAAAGACGGGCAGCTCGCTTTCCCTGCCGGAGACGGTGAGGATTTTTTCCCAGTCCGGATATCCTCCGCCGGAAGTCAGATAGTTGATGAAGCGTTCTTCGGGAGACTCTTTGCCTTCGAGCAGATACAGCTCCGAATTCATGGGGTGAAAAGCGGGGGGAAGTTTTTTCCGGATGTCTTCGAACAAACCGGGCGCACAGCGCCGGAGCAGCCAGAGGAGTTCGAGACGCCGCGGCCGGTCCTCTTTCCGGCTCCGCTCCGCCAGCTTCCGGAAGAGCTCTCCGCGCCGTGAGGCGTCGGTCAGGCGCAGCAGCGATTCGAGCGCGGGAAGCGGCGGCAGAAACCGGGACTGTTCCACGACCCTTTCCGCCAGCCGGAATGCCGCGCTTACCCGTTCGTCCGGCGGAAGAAGGGCAAGGCAGATGAGCGCGTTTTCCAATGGAACACGGGGGTGAAGGACCGTTTTTCGAAGCAGCGTCCTCTCCTGAAGATTCAGGGGGGCCCCCCCCGCCGCTTTCAGGGGCAGAAGCTGCGGCGCCCGGAGATCGGCGGAAAACGCTTCCCTCTGTCCGAGAGACTGCCGCGTCCGGAAGAGGACCGCCCAGCCCCGCCGGGTGACGGGAACGCCGCTGATGAGATACGACAGAACTTTTCCGAGGGTACCGCCGTCGGCGGAACGCCCAAGTTCCGGCAGAAGATCCTCGCGGACGGCTCCTCCGCGGCGAAGTCCTTTCAGACCGTCCGTCCCGAAGTTGTCGGAAAACAGACCGATGTAAGATCCCGTCCGGCATTGTTCGATGAGGAACGCGCTCAGGGCGGCGGCGAAAGTTTTCGGATCGAGTTTTCCGCGTTCGATGAGCAGTTTTTCCCGCTTTCCGAGCAGCGGCGGAAGGATGCTCATTCGGGCCAGTGCCCGGTCCGGCATGCCGAATTCCCGGTACAGCTGGACCTGACGGCGCGCGGCAAGGATCTTCACCGCGGGATCTTTGGGTTCAAATTTTTCAAGGGTCGCCAGATACGCCCGGTAACGTCCCGTCCGGACGGTCAGCTGTTCCATCATCCGTGAGACGATGACGGAGCGTTCGCCGCCGCGCCAGAGTTCGAAAAGAACCTCAAGGGCGCCGTCGGCGTTCCCGTCGGCTTCGAGGAGTATGGCGTACAGCAGATCCCGCGCGGGCGTTCTCCCGAGGACGCGCCGGTCGTTTTCGACGGAGCCGATCAGCGCGGACAGCTCCGCGGCTCCCTGTTTTTCCGCCTCGCCGGGCCGGGCGGCAAAAACAACGCCGAGGCTCCGCAGCGCCCGGACATCCTGAAACGAAATGTTTTTCGCTTCCGTAAAAAGATCGCAGCACTCGGCGGCCAGCATCCGGGCCGCCGACGATCGCCCGGAAAGCCAGCGCAGACGGGCCGTCAGGGCCAGAGCGGGAATGGAGCGGGAGTTCTGACGGAGCATCCGGGCGGCGCAGGCCTGCTTCAATGTCAGCGCCCGGGGCTGGAAACACCACGCGGAAGGCACGTCGGGGATCTTCACCGTTTCAAGAATTTTCATGAGCTCCGCCGTCACGCGGGGAGGCGGCTCGGCATTGAACGCGCCCGTGAGCCGGAGGAGATAAGCGCCTCTGCGCTGAGGCGGAAGGCTGTCGAAAAGCATTCGGCACTGCCGGACGGCTTTTGCCGGTTCCATGAGACAGAGCCCGGCGGCAAAGCGTTCCGGCTCCGGCGGAAAAATTTCGCGGGGGATCGCCTTTTTCCGCGTTTCCTCCCCGTCATCCGCCGGCAGACTTTTCAATTCGCCGATCTGTTTCATCAGGGGGAGCCAGACCCGCTGCCGGGCTGCGGGGGAGGCCGCGGCAAGCCGTTTTTTCACCCGTGCGTCGAAACGTTCGGGGTAAAGGAAGACCTGCCCCGCGAAGGCGTGGATCAGAGGTCGGACGGACTTCGCGAAGGCGGCGCTCCGGCTGCCTTTGCCCCGATTGACGTCAGCTCCCAGCCGGGCGGCGAGAATGCTCAGCGCTTTGAAATTTTCCTCTCCGGCCATGGCGTATTCGCCCTGCGCCTCGAGGATGGATGCGCAGCGGACGAGCAGATCGGGTGAATCGGGTTCCATGCTCATCAGCTCCCGACAGATGCGGAGGGAGTCCGCGAGTCGGCCCGACTCCATGCAGACCTGCGTCAGGGCGAAGAGGTGACGCGTTGTGTTTTCCGCGGCATCGGCCTGACGGATACAGCGTTCGGCCACGCCGTAACAGCCGTTGTCCGTCAGAGTCCGGGCGAGGGACTGATAAAGTTCCGGCGTGTATATTTCATTCCAGTCGGTCAGCAGCCGTGCGAAGTAAAAGGCCTCTTCCGACGCATTGCGCCGGAGGGCGTCCTCATACAGTCCCCGGAGCAGCAGGGTCCGGCGTTCCGGTGCGGCGGCCAGCTGCATGATTTGCAGGCGGCGCCACAATTTCTGATCTCCCAGCTCCTCGGCCAGATCCTCGGCGAGCCTGTAACAGAAGACAAGTCCGGGATCCGCCTCAAGACGCCGCAGCGTGATCTGAAGAGCCCGTCGGAGCAGCGGCGCGGGCGCCTCCATATTGAGCAGTCCGTCGACCATGACGCCGAAGAGATCGGCGGGAATATCCTTCCCGACATTCTCCATGAAAAACTTCACGGCCTTTTCCTTTTCGCCGGCGGCCTTCCACGCGTTGGCCCGGAGCAAAAAAATTTCGATCTGCGAGTCGTCGAGCTTGAGACACCGGTCATACATCTCCCCCGCCGGACGGGGCTCGCCGAGCAGCATATACACACCTGCGGCAAATTCCGCCGCCGCCCGGGGGTCCGCGGCGTTTTGCAGCAGACGCTCCAGCGTGCTCCGGGCGAGAGCGCCGTCTCCGGCCTCGACGGCGACGACCGTGAGCCGGCGCAGAAGATCGTCCCGCCGCTTCGGAGTCCGGCGGATCTCTTCGGCAAGCAGTGCCGCCGCCTCCGCATATTTGCGTTCCTCCATGAGAAAGCTGAATTTCAGTTCCCGTTCGCCCGCGTCGTCCAGCAGACGGTAAAGTTCTTCGCGTCTCCCCGCCCGTGCCAGGGCGCGGCAGGCGAAAAACCGCAGACGGGCGGAGGGGGCCCTGCGAAGTTCCGCAAGGAGAGCGTCGCACAGGGCCGGCAGGGTTTTTTCTTCCGCCGCGCAGGCGATTGAGCGTTCGGCGGCCTGCCGGGAACGCATCTCATTGCCGGAGCTTTCCGCGATTTTGCGCCAGACGCCGAAACTCTCCCGGCGGCGGTCCAGACCGTCCAGCAGCATGGCAAGACGGATGTCCGCTTCTTCCGTGCCGGCACGGCGGTAGAGCGCCAGAGCCGTCTCCGGATCGCCCAGCCGCTCGCAGCGGTCGGCCAGATTCATCATGACGCCCGGGGCGGCGCTCCCGTCGCAGGCGTATTTTTTGAGCAGGGCTGCCGCCCGGTCCGGTTTGCCCCGGCGGATCAGTACATCCAGTCGCCGGAAGCGGGCCGGCCAGGCGTCGTCTCCGGAAACGGAATCCCATCTGTCCAGCGCTGAGAAGGCGCAGTCGTAAAGCGCGGCATTTTCACAGATCGAGACCACGGCGGACAACCGTTCGGGATCGTTTTCGGCGGCGATGCGTTTCCGGCAGAGCCGCCGGGCCTCCTCTCTGTTTCCCGAGAGGAGCTCCAGGCGGACCGCGGTGGAGAACCAGAACAGGTCTGCGGGGTCATCCGTCATCTTCCTGCGGACAAAATTCCGGAGCCCGGCGGATCTGCCGCATTTCCCGGCAAGGCGTATCAGGTGCGGAACGAATCTCCCGTCCGCCGGAAGTTTCTGTTTCCCGAGAAGGGCGAGAGCCTCGTTCGGCGCGCCGGAGTCCTCCAGTTCGCAGATCAGCAGTTCCAGCTGTTCGGGGGAGAGGCGCGGCTGTTTTTTCCATGAATCGAGAAGCTTCGGAACTTCTCCCGTGCGCCGTGCGTACTCAAGCTCAAGGCTCAGGGCGAATCTGCGGTCGGCGGCATTGGAGGCCAGCGCGGCCGCCCGGCGGAATGATGCCGCGGGCGAGGACCCCAGCAGTCCCTCCCGCAAGGCCCCGGCGTATTCGCCGCCCGGCAGGGGAAACGCCGCCGCAAGCAACAGAAGAACAAGCGCCTTTCCCGATCGCGGCAGACGCCGCAGAAGGAGCTGCGTCAGAAACAGAATCAACGCCAGAGCGCCGCAGACGGAGCGCAGTCCGATGAAACGGCATCCTGTTCCGGGATCGATGCGGGACGACCGGAGATTGACGGAATCCGCGACCGCGGCGTCCGCCCGGCTTCCCGCGGTATCCGGAGAACGGAAGGGCCGAATGGCGAAGGCCAGAGCGCCGGTCATCTCCGGAACATTTGAAATCCGGCACCGGAAGAGGCGGGACGGCAGTCCGGCGCGGCGGAAATGAAATGCCCCGTCCGCTTCGCGCTCCAGCTGAAACAGGGAGGGTTTTTCTTTTTCATCCGTCAGCTCGAAGAAAAGTTTCTTCCCGGCTTCGGCGCTTTCCATCTGAAGATGCACGTCGCGTCTGACGGAGAAATCGCGCACGACGAAACGGCGCATCCCGGCCGGTTCCGGCAGGGAGCGGAGCAGGGCGGCCAGCATTCCCGTATAGGCGCGGCTTTCGCGCAAACGGCGCACCCACGGTCCCTCCAGTTCGGAGTTGACGACGGCCACGGTTCCCGCGCCGGATCTTTTCGCGGCGATGAACGGCATGCCGGAGGCCCGGATCAGCTCTTCGCCGCCGGGCGCAAGCCCGCTCTCGACCACGCCGCCCGTCCGCAGTCCGGCGGGGAGGGACGCGAAGAGCGGCAGGCGGCTTCGGATCTCCAGCGGGAAACTCCCTTCGCGGCGGGGCGGCAGATCCTCCCGTCCGCTCTGCCGAAAGGTCAGTTCCGGCAGGGCGAAACGGCTGGATGCCGTGTAATGACGTCCGCCGCCCCACAGCGCCAGCTGCTCCAGAAAGGGACTTGTGCCGCTGCCCGCAAGAACGGTGGAGACGGTGATGTCGCTGCGGGCCATCTGCCGCAGCAGACCCTCGAAGTCTCCCTGCTCCACGCCGCCGTCGGTGATGATGAGCACGTGTTTCAGCCGGGCGTCCGCGTTGCGGAGGGCGTAAAAAGCCTCCTGAACGGCGGGGAGAATGACGGTCCCCCCGCCGGCATTGAGCCGGTTGAGCGCCCGGCGCAGTTCCAGCCGGTCCGCGGCGCTCTGAAGCGGCGCCGCCCAGCGTCTGCGGCCGTGAAATTCGACGATCCCGGCCAGATCGTGATCCTGAAGTTTGTTCAGAGCCAGGCGCGCCGTCTCGCGGGCCAGGGCGATGCGCGTTCCCCGCATGCTGCCGGAGGTGTCGATGATGACCACGAGGGCGGTGACGGGCATGCGGTTCATGATCCGGCCCCGGTAACGCACGGGCAGAAGTTCGGAAAAATCTTCCGGCAGTTCGGATTCGGTGAAAGGGATGTTTTTCCCCGTGAAAACGGCAAGTCCCGCTCCGCGGCGCACGGCCTCCGAGAGCCTGCCGAATCCGGTTCTGCCGAGGCGGGACGCTCCGTCACCGGTCAGGATCAGCAGCGGGCAGTTCCGGAAATCGGCGCCGGACTCCCACAAGGTCACGTCGGCGGCGGCTCCCAGCAGACGTTTCACCGCCGCCGCCTCCTCCTTCCGCCCCGAGATCACGAGCGCCTTGTAGGCAGGTTCCACGGTGACGACCGGCCGCGCGACGGGGCGTCCGTTCAGTTCCAGCGTCATGTCGTGCAGTCCCGCTCGTGTGAACGTTCTCCTGAGCCTCACGGTGAAGTTTCCGGCACGTGGAAACTCGAAAGTTTTCCGGAGCGCCGTGCGGTCTTCCCTGAGGACGGCCGTGACTTTTTCCGGTCCTCCGACAGCCAGGTCGAGATCGAAAAGAAGCGTTTCCCCCGCGCCCGCCACCGGCGGATAGCGAAGATCGCGGAGGAGATTTTTTCCAGGCGCGGCCGGAGCTTCCGGATGAATGACGACGGGGATGCCCCGGCGGGCCAGCGCCGCCGCGCTGCCGGAAATGGAGCCGTCGCTCTCGCGGCACGAGCCGGCCAGATGAAGAACGCCTCCTTCGCGGATCCCCGCGCCGGCGTCCGCCAGCGCGTGGGCCGTACTGCCGGAGAAGGTCA
Organism: Lentisphaeria bacterium; assembly: GCA_017454215.1. Lineage (GTDB taxonomy): Bacteria > Verrucomicrobiota > Lentisphaeria > Victivallales > Victivallaceae > UBA1784. The sequence continues at coordinate 11,014 of JAFTDL010000320.1, forward strand.
CGAGCCGCCCCGGGGGAAGTCCCGTGCCCGCCGCGCCCTGTTCCTTCAAAATGACTGTTTCCGGAGCGGTTCCGGAGAGCCGCAGGACCGGACCGGAGGCCGCCAGCAGCAGGAACACCGCGGCCGACACCTGACACGCCCCCGTCATGCGGCGGAGAAAAAAGGCGCATCCCGCGGCGGGGATCAGCAGCGGCAGAATGGCCGGTTCAAGGAAAAAGATGTTCAGATCGTTCATGCTTGCCTCACACCGTTTTACGCAGACGCCACAAAAGAATATCGGCGGCCAGTGCCGCGAAAGCCAGCGCGAACAGCAGTCCCGTAAGGGCCGTTGCGCCGCGGCGGGGCAGGGGACGCGCTTCCGGCGTTTTGACCGGCATCTGCCGCGACTCCGCGCACAGAAGTCCGGAGCGGAGCAGAAAAGTTCGGATCCGGTCGATGTGAAGCTCCGTCTCTTCGACCGAGGCGCCGGGAGGCGGGACGACGGGGAAAATCAGATCCGGCTCCCCGTTTTCGGAGACGATCTCCACGCCGGGCAGTTCATTCGCCGCGAGCCGGAATCGCGGCGGCGCCCCCGGCAAAGCCAGTTTCACCCGCGGCGGCGTCTTATGCCCCGCGGCCGCGCTTCCGCTTCTGAAAAAGACCGCACGGGAAGGAAGCCACGGAGGAAGGTTCTTTCCCATCAGGCAGACGAAGCCGTCGGCTCCCGCCATGCGTTCGGCGAGCGCCGAAACGGCATCCGGTTCCGCGGGGACAAGACGCCGGGGCAGGACGGCGGGCTGCCCCGGGGCGCCGAAATCATGCAGGATCACTCCGCTCCCTGACGCGACGATCAGGGCGCTGCGCAGAGGATCCGACTTTTTCAGCAGCCGGACGGCGTCGGGGAGCGCGGCGGGTTCCGCGACGATCACAAGCTTCTCCGCGTTTCCGCCGTCCCATACCGGTTCCCCCAGGGCGCCGCAAAGGGCGAGAATGACGATGAGCGGCAGCAGAAAACTCAGCAGCCGGGCCAGTTTTTCCAGCAGGACCCGCCGAAGGGGTCTGATCTCCGTGTCCCGCCACAGCATGACCGAAGGGACCACGACCCCCGGACTGCGGACTTTGAGAAAATGCAGGAATGTCAGAAGCGCGGTTCCGGCCGCGGCCGTTCCGCAGACAGCGGCAAAGGAAATACCCAGAAAGATCATTTTGTTCCGCCTCCCTGAAAAAGGGTGTCCGCGCACTGCCGGAGCAGTTCCGGCGCTCCCAGCGCCGCGTCGAAGGCGTGGACCCGGCTCCCCGCGCGCCGCGCCGGGATGGCGAGCAACCGCTCGAATCGCGCCAGCCGTTCCCGATAGGATGCAAGACGGAATTGACCGGGCGAAACGGTGACCTCCGCTCCGCTTTCCGCGTCGATGAGGCGCATTTCCGCCGCGGGTTCGGGATGGATCTCCGACTGTTCGAAAACGCGCACGGGCGTGAATCCGCGGGAACGGCGCAGACACATCTCCAGATGATCCAGGCCGCGGGGATCCATGAAATCGGAGATCACCCACGCGCGGACGCCGGGAGGAATGCCGAAGCTGAGCGCGTCTCCCGGCGTCTTCCGGCCGAAGGACTCCAGCAGTTCCGCGACGAGCGGAGCCGACGGCACGCTCCCCGGCGCGAATATCCGGCGGCGGCCCTTTTCCCCGATCTGAAGCGCCGTGCAGTCTCCGTTGGCGAGGAGCGTTCCGCAGATGAGGAGCGCCAGCCGCCATGCGAGAAAGGCCCGCGCCGGGCGGCAGCGGATGGACGCCGTATCGTCAAGGATCACCAGATGCTTCATCCGGGGAAAGTCCCGATACTGCCGGATCAGAAGCCGGTGAAAGCGGCGATAGATGTTCCAATCCACCCGGCGCAGATCGTCCCCGGGCGCGTAGCTCCGGAAATCCTGGAACTCGGCACTCTCTCCCCGGCGGGGAGAGCGGTGCCGCCCGGAAGAAAAAGGCGCACCGCCCTTTGCCGGCGTCACGCGGAACATGCCCGCCGCGGCCAGAAGCTCAGGAGGAAAGAGGACCGGATCGGACGTCATTTGTCGATTTCTCCGAGAAGACGGGTCAGGACTCCGTCGGGCGTCTCCCGCGCCATCTGAGCGTCGAAGGAGAGGGCGATGCGGTGGCGCATGACCGGCAGACAGGCCCGGGCGACATCGGCCATGCCGACAGCGGTGCGGCCGTCCAGCAGGGCGTAGACCTTGCCCATCATCATCAGTCCCTGAGCGGCCCGCGGTCCCGCGCCGCGCAGGAGCCTGTCGCGGCAGGAGGCCGGGCACCGGCCGGAATCGGGCTGGGTCCCCATGACCAGGTGAACGGCGTAGCGTTTGACGCTCTCTTCGGCGATAACTTCCCGGACCGTCTTGCGCATGTCGAGAATGTCCGCGCCGGAACAGACGGCGTCGACGGAGCCGTTTTCACGACCGGTGGTGAGATCGAGAATGCGGCAGCAGGTGTCCTCGTCGGGGTATCCCAGTTCGAGTTTGATGAGAAATCTGTCAAGCTCCGCCTCGGGAAGGGGATAAGTGCCTTCCTGCTCGACGGGGTTCTGGGTGGCGATGACCGTGAAGGGTTCGGGGATCGCGATGGTGTTCTTGCCCGCGGTGATCTGATGTTCCTGCATGGCCTCAAGGAGCGCCGACTGAGTTCTCGGCGTGGCGCGGTTGATTTCATCCGCCAGCAGAAAATTGGTCAGCAGAGGTCCCGGATGAAACGACAGACGCGGCACGCCCTTTTCATCTTCCTGAAGCTGCAGCGAACCGGTGATGTCCGCCGGCATAAGGTCGGGAGTGAACTGGATGCGCGAGAATTTCAGGGCGAGACTTCCCGCGAGGCTCTTGGCCAGCAGGGTCTTGCCGAGTCCGGGCACGCCTTCCAGAAGCACGTGGCCGTCGGCGGCGACGGCGGCCAGAAGATCGGTCACCAGATCGTCATGCCCGACGAAGACCCGGCTCAATTCACTTCTGATGCGTTGAAATTTCGCCCGAAAGGCGGTGACTTTTTCCGGTTCACTGATCGCTTGTGTCATTTCCTGTTTTCCTGTTCTGGTGAAATTAAGATATTCCTCACCCGCCGTCTGAGCGGAGCCGGTGCGGTCTGTCCGTTTCCGGGGAGCTCCTCCGCGCCCGGAGCGGGCCCCCGGGCGTGCGCCGGGGAGGTCCCGCCGCGGGAGGCGTGTTCGACTGATGTGACATCTTCGCCCGCGCCGAGCCGCCCCGCGACGGAGTCCGGCTGCGGGATGACGGGAAGAGCCGCGGCCGCGCCGCGGGATTTCTTCACGCCGCTTTCACCGCCGCGTCCGGTGCCGGGCTGATCCCCCTTTTCCTCCCTGTCGGCCGGCTTGCGCCCCGCCTGCGGCGCGGTGTCCGGCAGCAGGATCTGAAAGCCGCCCCGGGCGGGCTCCCTGCGGCGGGAAACGTTTTTCCTGCGGCGCTCGCCGCCGCTGCGTTTTCCCCCGGAACCGGAAGCTCCGGCCGTCATGCGGAAAAATTCCCGGTTTTCGTCCTCTCCTCCTCCTCCTCCGGTTCCGGTCGCGCCGCCTCCCGGAGACTTTCCGCCGGTTTTCCGGGGAAACGCGTCCGGGGGATCGGCGGGGGACTCCTCCTCATGCCGCTTTGTCATGCCGCCCCCGGCGCTCTCGCCGCTTCCCTCCGAACCGGACGCGGCGGCGCGGGCCGCGGCATGACCGTGTCCGCCGCCCTCTCCGCGATTTCCCCGTCCGGAACCGGATCGCCCGTCGGCGGCATTGTTTCCGTCGGCTCCTCCCTCTCCGCGCCTTGCGGCGACGTGTCGGAGGGAAGCGGCGGACGTCGCGCCGCGGCGATCTCCGGCTGTTTTCTCCGTACGCGGATGCAGCGGGGGGAGGGGAGCGCCGGAAACGCTCCGGCGCGGAGACGGCAAAGAAACGGAAGCGGCCATGAAAAGCGCGGCAAGTCCGAGCCGTTTCCAGAGGATCTGGGGACGGACGACGGCGCAGTCCGAACGGTCAAGAGCGGCGATCCCCTGCCGAACGGCATGCTCGGAAAAATCGGAGTCCGGCACGGCGTGTCCGATCAGCTCCCATGCGTTGAGGACCTGCGTTTTGCCGTCGCCGTCGGCGGCGCGGGCGGTTTCCCTGAGCCCCGGAAAACGTTTCCAGGCCAAACATGCCCATGCCGCGATGAAAACCGTTCCGCAAACAACGGGAAGCTCGGGCATGCTCCCGCGGAACAGGCGCAGGAGCGCGGCGGCTCCCCCCGCTCCCATCGCCCATGTCAGGGAATCCGCCGCCGCCCGGGGCAGCAGATGCAGAAATCTCCGCCGTCTCAAACGGCGGAGTCCCGCGATGAAGGCTGTGCGGTCGCGCGTCATGTTCCGACGTCGGTCATTTGCTCGCGATCTGATACTCCTGATAGGTGCAGACCCGCCCTCCGGCCAGGAGGACGTTGGTGCCGTTTGTTCCGGCCGTATCGGCCGGACGCAGACCGCCGTGGGCGCTCAATGCCGGCCTGACCACGTCGTTGGGCTTCCTTAGATATTCGGCCAGCATGGTCGATTTCGCGCCGGGCACCCCCGCGTCCGCCGGCGCGTACATATACTCGTCCTGAATGAGTATGAAAAGATCGACCTTCGTGTTGCCGACCCTGTTTCTTCCGAGATCCTTGAAGTAATTCTTTTCGGAAAACCATATGAAATTGCCAACATGAGGCCGATAGGTCTGCCCCCATTTCGAGAAAATCGGTTTCGCTCCGGGACACTGATAGACTTTTCCGTCCGCAGGCAGATAACGCTTCAACGCATCGCCGAGTCCGTATTTCTCACCATCCATGCCGATCTGGCGGCGATACACGGATGTCCCCACGTATTTTCCCGAACTGTCCTTGCTTCCGAAAGCTCCGGGATCGGGATAGCGCGAGTCGAAATCGCCGGAATAAAAGGAGATGGCCTTGAACATCTGTCCGAGATTGTTCCTGCAGGAACTGTCCTGTCCTCTCATCCGGGCCTGCTGCAATGCCGGCATCAGCATTCCGGCCAAAATGGCGATAATGGCAATGACGACAAGAAGTTCGATCAATGTGAACTTCTTGAGCCTCATTTCCGCACAAAGGCAGGAGGTTTTCCCCACGAAACTTTTCCTTACATTGTTTTTGCTCATGATAAATTCCTTTTTCTTTGACTGAAGCGTCCGATCGACACATAAATCGGGAAATGCCTTTCAGATGGAAACGGAAGTGACGACAAAGCCGCTGCCGCTCCGGCGGAGTGAAAAACGCAGAACGGTTCCGGAGGGAACTGCTCCCAGAACAACCAGCCGGTCAGCATCTCCGGCCTCCATATCGGTACCGCAGCACTCCAGCTTGCCTCCCTTGGCGTCGCCGAAGGTTAGCGACCGGGCATCTCGGATCGCCTCTCTGTCCATCGAGGGCGATAACTTGCGGAGCTGACGCCAGTCGTTTTTCCCGAGGGCCTCGAAATACCGGACCGTCACGGCAACGGCCTGTTTTTCCAATTCCGGCGATACACTCGGCGCTTTTACCGTTTTTTTCGAATTCGCGAGAACGACTGTTGTCGCAACGGCCGCCAGAACGGTCAAAAGGATGACTTTCTTCTTCATGTTCCCAAACTCCTTTTTTTGTTAGGTTAGGCTAATTAATTTTTCAAAAAAATATCTTCTCCATGGAAGCAAAAAACACGGTGTCCATACCCGGTCCTTCGAGGCGATTTCAAGCGGCCCGGACTCGGAGAGCGTAACTAAAATATCTGACTTTTTATTTTGCAGAACTTGACAAACACAATCTCTTCCACCCCTTGAAACGACTTTTCCGCCATAAAAGAACCTGTGCCGTTACCGGACGGCATCGCACGAACTCCAGTCATCTTCCGCAGACCCTCAAAATCCGTTGCCGCGGTCCTCGTCCGCTCCGTCCCATGGAACGCGAACGACAACACGCGTCGAGAAAGTTAGTTTCGGCTAACAAAAACATAAAATAGCATATTTTTATCTCATGTCAAGCCGAAAAAAAAAAAAAGGCAAAAAGCCCCGTTTTTTGAAAGGCGCTGTTCCTGACAGGGGCGGCGGATCAAGTTCCCGAACGCCCAGCTTTTCCCGCAAAGAAATGAGGGCCCGGGGGAAGGGAGTTTACCGGAGCCCGTGCTTCGGCCTTTTCCCGTGAAAAGAGGATTTCCCTTCCCGTCAGGCTTCGAGGGCGCCGATGATGTCGCGGACGGACTTGAAGTTATGGCGGTCGAGGTAGGCGTTGATGCCTTCGATGACTTTGAGGGGGGTGAAGGGATCGACGAAGTTGGCGGTGCCGACGGCGACGGCGGAAGCGCCGGCGAGGAAAAATTCGATGGCGTCGTCTGCGTTCATGATCCCGCCCATGCCGATGACGGGGATCCTGACGGCTTTTGCGGTATCGTAGACCATCTTCACTGCCACGGGTTTGACGGCGGGACCGGAGAAGCCGCCGGTCTTATTGGCGAGGACGGGGCGGCGGGTCTCGATGTCTATCGCCATGGCCGAGAGGGTGTTGATGAGAGAGACGGCGTCGCTGCCGCAGTCCTCGGCGGCGCGGGCGAAGTCGCTGATCTTCGTCACGTTGGGGCTCAATTTGGTGATGAGGGGCAAGGTCGTGGCCTTGCGGACGGCGGAGACGACTTCTGAGGCGAGTCTGACATCGGTGCCGAAGGCGGCGCCTCCGGCTTTGACGTTGGGGCATGAGATGTTGATCTCGAGGGCGGTGATGCCCTGACGTTCGGCGTCGAGGCGCGAGGCGACTTCGGCGTATTCGGCGACGGTGGTCCCCCAGATGTTGACGATGACGGCAGCGCCGGTTTTGCGCAGGAAGGGCATGTAGTGCTGGTCATGGAGGAACTTCTCCACGCCGGGGCCCTGAAGTCCGATGGCGTTGAGCATGCCGCCGGTGACCTCGACCACCCGCGGTGTGGGGTTGCCGTGCGAGGGGGTCATGCGGATGCCTTTGACCACCACCGCGCCGAGGCGTGAGATGTCGTAGTACTGATTGTATTCGAATCCGTATCCGAAGGTCCCCGATGCGGTCATCACGGGGTTTTTGAGCTGGAATTTACCCAGATCCACAGAAAGGTCAGCCATGATGTTCTATTCTCCGGTATAGACGTCCTTGAGGTTGAAGATCGGGCCCTCCGCGCAGGAGCGGGCGTAGCGCCAGCCGTCGGGGCCGGAGGGATCGTTGACTTTCACGACGCAGGCGAAGCACGAACCCACGCCGCAGCACATGCGGTGGTCGATGCTCAGCTGTCCCTCCTGTCCGAGTTCGCGGAGGAGTTTCGCAAGAGCCATGAGCATGGGATGGGGACCGCAGGCGCAGAAGCAGAATTTCTCATGGGGCCTTTCGGCGAGCAGGGGAGGAATGAGGCCGGTGACGAAGCCGCGGACTCCTTCGCTGCCGTCGTTGGTGGCGACGCGGACTTCGAAGCCCGCGCGCGCGTACTTTTCTGTGAGGATGACGTCGGCTTCGGAGCGGGCGCCCAGCAGCAGGAGGCCTTTGCGGGGATTTCGGGTCAGCATGAAGGTCGCCGCCGCGCCGTAGCCGCCGCAGACGGCGACGGGGACGGCGTCGTCGGGCGGCGCGAAAAAGTTGCCGAGGGGGCCCATGACGTCGCAGCGGTGTCCCGGCGTCAGGCGGCTCAGGGCCGCGGTGCCCTTGCCGACGACCTTGTAGACCACGGTGACGGTGCCGCGGGCGGGATCGGTGTCGCAGATGCTGAAGGGGCGGCGGAGTATCCAGTCGCCCCGGGTGTCGTCGATCCGCACGTGGACGAATTGGCCCGCCCGGGCGGAAGCGGCGGTTTCCGGAGCGTAAAACTCCACGGCGAAGTAGTCGTTCTTGAGATTCGTGTTGCTCAGTATCTCACCGCAGGTGCTCATGAAAAAACCTCAGGATATGTAAGGATTTGTGGCCCGTTCTTTTCCCACCGTGGTGGATTCCCCGTGGCCGGTGAAGAGGATCAGATCTTCCTCGCGGGAGAGGATCTCCCGGCGGATGGAGTCGATCAGCACGTCGTAACTGCCGCCCCAGAGGTCGGTCCGTCCCACGGAACCGGCGAAAATGGTGTCGCCTACAAAGAAGGCGGACTGCCCGCCGTGGCGGAAGAGAAATCCCGTGCCGCCGGGACTGTGACCGGGCATCCGGGCAATGACGAAATCCCCCTGCGGATCGAACTCCGACACTTCCGGCCGGTCCACCGCCCGGGCGTAGTAGGGAAAGATCTGGTTGTCGGGACTGTCGTACAGCGGTCTGTCGGCTTCCCCGAGAAAAGTTTTTTTCACGCCCAGAGCGGAGGCGACTTTGCCCGCCGCGCCGATGTGGTCGGCGTGGGCGTGGGTGAGCAGGATCGCCGTTTCGAGGGCGTCATACTTTTTCGCATGATCGACGATGACGCCGGCATCCGCGCCGGGGTCGATGATGTAGAGATGCCGGACGTCTTCCAGCCAGACCAGATAGCAGTTGGTCGAAAGGGGGCCGGTGGGCAGTATTTCGATTTTCATTTTTTTTATCCGTTGGGGATGAGTATGATCTTGCGGGACTCCGGCCGCGCGAGGCGGCGGCGGAGCCGGAAGAGTTTGTCGCAGTCGTCGGCGGGAACGATGCCCGACGGGAGCTTGAGGCGGCATTCGATCTCGAGTCTGCCCTTCGACACGGCGTAGCTCCGCGAGAAGGTCCCGATGCCGTAATCGCCCAGAGCCAGCTGGGCGGTGCGGGTGCCGCTGACCGAGAAATTCTTCGGGAAGGTGATCTCGTACCGGATCGAGGTGTTGAGAGACGTGTCCCTCAGATAGGGCGTGCCGCGCACCTTTTTCACGAGGCCCGCGGCCTCGGAAAACGAGAGGAAATACGGCAGGTCGAACTCGAGGAAATTCCCCGTTTTCGAGGCGAAACCGGGGCAGTGCAGGGAGTATTTCACCACCCCCGGGACCGAACTGAAATCCGTTTCGGGTTCACCGGTTATGCGGGCCGCCCGCGAGAGTTCGGCAGCCAGTTCCGCAAAGTGCCGCTTTCGCAGCTCCGGAGTCAGTTCCGAGTACAGCCGGTTGCCCGCTTCGAAGTAGGCTCCGTAACAGTGATCGGTTATCGTGATGTCCGCGGAACCGTCCGGAGCGATTTGCACGTGGATCCGGCGCTGGGTGCGGCTTTCGTGTTTCCCCGTCTCGCGGAGCGCCTCCAGCCGGCGGCTCCTGAGCGACAGGGCCAGCCTGTCCGCGGTGTTGATCGCGCCCAGATCGGCGTATTGCGAGGTGTCGTTCAAAAGGATGTCCAGTTTCGGCACGGCGACCAGAACGCCGCTGAAAATCTGCTGCGGATAACGTTCGAAAAAGCGCGCGGCGTACATGGTGTAGAGCAGTCCGGAGACGGGGTAAAACTCCACGTCGATCTTGAGGGCCCGGAGCATGGCCGCCAGCAGGATGGCCCGGTCGGCCGAGTTGCCGTAACCGGATCTCAGCGTCACGTCGGCGTTCGAGAGTGCGGAAAGAGGCAGATCCTTCAGACCGGGGCCGGCGGCGCGGATGTGTTTTGCCGCATAGTTGCGGATGATCTTCACTTTACGCCGCAGGTTCTCCGCAGTCGTCGCGTCTTTCGGAACGTTCCCGGTCAGTTTGCGCGCCAGCGCGGCGGCCTCGGGGTTCCGCTCCGGGGCGCTCAGGCGCGTGAAGGTGTCGTTCAGCAGTTTTGCGTAGTCCGAGAGACGGCCGGTGGAGACCATGACCGTCGGCGCGAAATACCACAGCGGCGGCTGTCCCAGCTCCGCCGGGACCTTCGGGGTGCTGGTGGCCGTCCACGACAGGATGCGCCGGTTCCCCTCGAGACGTTCCGTGAACGCTATGCCGCCGGGCAGCTGCGAGCGGTGCAGTATCAGCTGCGCCGGCAGGTCGATGGTGCGGCTCCTTCTGACTCCGGGCGCGGGACCGGCGAAGGTCAGGATCTTTCCGAAGAACGGCCGCGTCACGGTCTTTCTGATCGAGAATTGCAGTTTCGAGCCCACTTCCACGCCCGGGAAGTTCGCCGCCAGCACTTTCGCTCCGGGATAGCGCGGCGCACGGGAGTTCCAGCCGGAATCCATGAGATTGAGCTCTTCCCTGCCCAGTTTGCGGACCTGCCCCGAGGGCGAGACCACCTGACCGCTGATCTCGACTTGTTCGAACGCCGGGTTGAATTCCACCCGCAGGTCGCCCGATTTTTTCAGACCGGAATAGGTCAGCACCTTGACCGTGAGATTGCGTTCCTCGGTCCACGTTCCGGAATTTTTGAGCGTATATTTTACATCGTCGTTCAGCACGGCGGTATCGGCTCCGGGAAAGACCGTGCTCATTTCGTTCTCGCGGACCCGGGCGTAATCGGCGATGACCACGGGATCCGCCCGCTTTTTCGTATCCACGCGCTGCAGGAGCTCCCGGGCCGCGGCGTACTCCTTCGGCGTAAACTCCAGAGAATCCACCGCAAAGAAACGGCTGCCCCTGATCACACCGTCCTTTTCTTCGATCCTGCGGGACCAGCGCAGCAGTCCCCTGCCGTTCTCCGACTCCGGCTTTGGGATCCCCTGCAGACGCAGATGACGCGGGAGCTTGAGCGTGAGATCCTCTCTGACCGAAAACGTCGAATGTATCCGGAGCTTGAATTTGCGCCTGTCGAGAGCGAAGGACCCCATGAGCAGTCCCGAGGCCCCCAGCACGTCTCCCAGTTCGGGCAGCTGCAGCACCACCGGACTGTGCGCGTTGACCGGAACGCCGTCCGCCGTGTAGTTCAGCACGATGCGCAGAGGCTTTGAAGTATCCCGTACGGGCTTGGGAAAGATCTCCAGTTTCCGGATCTCCGCGCCGGGGATCGCTCTTGTCATCTGCCGCGCGAAGTACTGATCCGTCTCTTCCCGGGTCCACCGCGACAGGGCGTTGCGGTAGATCTGATCGTTCACTCCGGTCAGATCCAGCTCCACCGGTCCCGTCAGGCGTCCGTCGGCTTCCAGCACGGAATCGCTCCTGATCCTCAGCTGATTGCGCTCCGCCGCAGGCGAGGGAGTCCGGCGCAGTTTGTCCCCCTGGGGCCGGGCCGCCAGATAACTGCAGTTGGCCAGCGTCGCCGGCAGCAGTTCTCCCGCATTTTCATCCGTGGGGTCCATCAGGATGTACTTGCCGTCCTTGCCCTCCACCGCCGTGACGGCGTGGTTGAAGTAGCCGTTGGGCACGTCGTCGTCCTTGGGAACTCCCGCCATGATAAGCACCGGATACGCCTTGAATCCGGCGATCTCCAGCATGGCCGTCAGCAGCGCCGCCTTGTCGCGGCATACCCCGTAGCGCCGGTGGAACGTCATCGTCACGTCGTGGGGCTCGTAGCCCGGCGCCTCCGACTCCGGCGTGATCCCCATGTAGCGGATCTTCTGCGAAACGAACTTGAACAGCGCCCGGATCTTTTCGTCATCCGTCTTCCTGCCCGCCGTCAGCTTCTTCACTTCGGCGCGGATGGCGTCGTCCGCCGCGTCCAGCCGGGGACGGCACAGCGCGCTGTACCACTTTGATATCTCCTCCCAGCTCCCGGCCGTCCCCACCAGCAGCCGCTGCACCGCCGTGTACAGGGGCGGCATGTCCGGCTCGGGGATCGCCTGCGGCACGTCCGCTGCTTCCCATCTGTAACGGATCCTGTCGCCCGCGATGGTTTCTCCGAACTTCACCCCCGTTCCGGCGCTGTCTTTTATCACCTTGGACCGCAGGGGTTTCGACCGGGGAGCGTCGATCATGACGACGTATTTTTTTATCGGCATGTTTCCCTGCAGGGCGATGTAGTCCCCCCAGAACCCGGGGATGCGGGCTTTTTTGACGATCCTGCGGGTCCTGATCCCGACCACGTCGCCGATCCTGACCTCGGGGATCGTCAGCGTCAGCACCTTGCTGGCCGGATCGTAGATGTTGCTGCCCATCTGTCCCGGATCAATGGAGACCTTCGTGTTTTTCGCCGGATCCAGCATCTTTACCTTGCCCCCGCGCAGGACGAGGACCTTTTCGACCGTCACCGTTTCATAGGTCGAATTGAAGTAAAACGTGAAACTGCGCAGCTGTCTGCGGCCGGATTCCGTCAGCGCCTTCTGATAGTATTCGTCGGTGGATTCCGAGAGGCCGTTCTCCTCGTAGCGGATGTTTTCCAAGTCGTACAGCAGCACCGTGTCCGAATCGGGGTACTTCTGTTTCGTCGCCCCGCTCTCCAGTTTCCGCAGTTCTTCCGGCGCCAGATCCCCCGCGGGGACCGTCTGCACCGCAACCAGCACGAGGACCAACAGGCTGATCGTCTTTTTCAACATGTTTTTCATGGTTCTCTCCGTCTCAACAGGCATTGCCCAAATATAGCACGATTCCGTCCCCTTTGCAACGATTTTGAGAAAATCCGCGTTTTTTTTGCCCTTTTACTGGATTTTTCGACGAACTCCGGTTATTTTTTACACATTCTCTTTTTCTCCTCCCCCGGCGCCCGGGGGGCGGAACGGCAGACGCAGCAGACTTAAAATCTGCTTCCGAAAGGAGTACGGGTTCGAGTCCCGTTCCGGGCACCAACTTTCTTTTCCCCGTGAAAAGAAAGTTGGACAAAGAAAAGCGCAGCAGCGCATCGCCGCTCCGCCTCTGCCGCCGCCGGAGGGGGACGGAGCCCTGCGGCTCCCCGACCTTGTCCGCCGTAGCCTTGGCGAAGGTGGAAGGGCACGCCGCAGTCACACCGGAGCCGACGTTTCGGCTTTTCACAGGACCAAAAGTTTTTCCTTTCTCCCGAGGCTCCTCCGGCCCTTGTCACGCCTTGTATTTTCTGCGGTAGGTTTCCGGAGTGGAGGCGTATTTTTCGGCGAAACGGCGGTAGAAGGCGGAGAGGCCGGAGAAGTTGACATGGCGGCAGACGGCGTCGATGTTCATATCGGTTTCGCGGAGCAGCCGGGCGGCGGCTTCGATCCTGAGGTCGAGGATGTACTGCAGGGGGGAGACGTCGAAGACCTCTTTCCACTTGCGGAAGAAGGAGGCGCGTGAAAATCCGTGGGTGCGGGCGATATCCTCCATGCTGAAGTTTTCCGGGAGGTGGACCTGAAGCCACAGGGAGATGTTCTTGATCTTTTCGCGGTCCTCGCTGGCGGGGGAGGTGAAGGTGTTCGAGAAAAACAGTTCCCGGTAGAGGCGGAAGCAGAGCCAGTCGATCTCGTCGGCGACGCCGGGGGAGTAGAGCCGGGTGCGCATTTTGCGGAAGCGGAGGATGAGGGTCTCGATCTCCGGCGTCATGACGAAGGCTTTGCACGGGGCGGCGGGATACATGCCCAGTTCCCTGAGGAGTTCGAGGACTTCGGCGGGGAAGGCGAAGGCGACGGTGTCCCTCGCGCTTCCATCGTGCTGCCAGACGCTTCCCGGAAGTTTGAAGGCGGCGTTGGGCCACGGGACGTTGACGCTCGTGCCGTTCGCCGTGTCGCCGCAGACCGGGGCGTCCCCCGTGAGCCTGATGCTCACTTCGAAGGAATCCTCCGGCATGCGGCGGGTGTTCCGCGTCAGCACGAGATCGCCGCAGACGTAAAGCATCACGACCCGGAAGGGAAATTTTTCCTGCCGGGGGATGTCCGCGATGTCATGATTGAACCACTCCATGAAATCTTTTCCTGTTTTGGATAATTTATCACCCGCAAGGCCATTTTTCAAGGTGAAAATCTGTTCTTTTGAGACGATTCTGCAGTTTTCATTGAGACGAATCGGCCTTGCCGCGGGAGTTTTTTTGTGGTATGTTTAGAAGCGTGGTGACGTTTGGGATTTCTTTATTGCCGCACAACGGACTGGAGGAAATAAGATGGCTGTCGGCGGGTTTTCGTTTGTTCAGCGTTGCGGATCGAATCCGATCCTCAGTAAAGAGGATGTTCCCTATCCGGCGGAACTTGTTTTCAATGCGGGCGTCTGTAAGTTTCAAAACAAGTACGTCATGTGTTTCAGGAATGATTACGGCTGCACGCGGGAGGAGTTCGTTTCCGGAAAAGGGCATTTTCAGACGAACATCGGGCTGGCTTTCAGTGATGACGGACTTCATTGGGAGGTCGCTCCGCAGCCGGTCTTCGAGTACCATGACAGCGGCTGCCGGCGGGCCTACGATCCGCGCCTGACCGTTCTTGACGGCCGGTGCTATCTCTGTTTTGCGGCCGACGGCGATTGCGGTGTCTGCGGCGGGATCGCCGTGACCGACGATTTCGAAAAATTCGAAGTGCTCTGTTTGTCGGAACCGGACAACCGGAACATGGTTCTGTTTCCGGAAAGGATCAACGGAGAGTTTCTCCGTCTGGATCGGCCGATGCCCGTTTACGGAAAGAATGGAGAATTTTTCGATCTTTGGCTTTCCCGCTCTCCCGACTGCCGGCATTGGGGAGATCACAAAAGGCTCCTGCGGGCGGAAGATATTCCGTTCTGCAACAGCAAGTGCGGTCCGGCCGCACCTCCGGTAAAGACGAAGGCGGGCTGGCTGACGACGTTTCATGCGGTCGAGAAACTCGGAGAAAACGCTCTGAAATCGTGGGACCCGGCCGGGTGGAGCAAATTGTACACCGCCGGGATCATGCTTCTGGATCCGGATGATCCCGGGAAAGTTTTGGGCCTTGCCAAAACGCCGATGCTCGCACCGGTGATGGATTACGAAAACGACGGTTTCCGCGGAGGCGCGATCTTTCCCGGCGGAATGATCCTGGAGGATTCCGGGGAGGTCAAGATCTATTACGGAGCGGCGGATACGGTGGAATGTCTGGCGACGGCCGATGTCGAAGATCTTGTCGCAGCCTGTCTGGGAAAATTCGATTGATGTCTGCGGTGAAAGAAATTAAAGGGTATTTTCCAAAATGATTTCCTCGAAACTCGTATTGGACGGTGTTTGGCGTCTCTCGTCGCCGGATATGCCGGGCGTGGAAGTCAAAATGGCGGTTCCGGGCGACAACTACAGCGCGCTTCTCGATGCCGGGGTCATTCCCGATCCCTATTGGGGAACAAATGAAAAGCAGGTCCAGAAATATGCGGGGATGCGCTGGGAGCTTGAGCGGAGTTTCACGATAGAAAAAAATTTTTTGGGATACAGGAACATTCTGCTGGAGCTCGAGCGTCTGGATACGCTCGTTTCGGTTTTCGTCAACGGGCATAAGGTTCTGGATACGGACAATATGTTTTGCCGTTACCGCAAAAACGTCGGAAAATATCTGAAACCGGGAAAAAATCTGATAAGGTTGACATTCCTTCCCGTCCTCCCGGAAGGCGCAAGACGCAGCAGAAAGCTTCCTGTACCCGCCCCGATGGTCGGCTGCTGTCCTTCGCCGCATCTCAACCTGATCCGAAAGACGCTGTGTCACGGCGGATGGGACTGGGGGATCCAGCTTCTGGTATCCGGCGTTTATTCTCCGATCCGGCTCTGCGGCGTGGATGATTTTCTGATGGAACAGCCTGAAACCAGACAGTTTTTCAAGGGAAATGCCGTTCGTGTCGAGGCGGGCGTCCGGGTGGAGGCGTTCCGTACCTGTGAGCATGAATTCATCTTCAGGTTCAACGGCGAGATCCGGAAACTCCGGGCAAAACTTGTTCCTGGCTGGAATTACGTGAAAACGGATTTTTTCGTGGCGGAGCCGAAGTTGTGGTGGCCCAACGGTCTGGGAGAACCCTGTCTCTACCGTCTGGAAGCGGAGGCGGACGGGCAGATCATGACCTCGCGGGTCGGTTTGCGGAAGATCCGGATCATCAACCGGAAGGACCGCTGGGGAAGAAGTTTTGTTTTCCGCGTCAACGGGATCGATGTTTTTGCGAAAGGAGCCAACTGGATCCCGCTGGATGCCCTGCCGTCGAGACAAACTCCTGACAGATACGAAAAGATGCTGGAAGCGATGCGCTTGGCGAACATGAACATGGTTCGTGTATGGGGCGGGGGACAATATGAGCAGGAGTGCTTTTATGATCTGTGCGATGAAAAGGGACTGCTTGTCTGGCAGGATCTGATGTTCGCATGCTGTCTTTATCCTGCAGGTCCTGATTTTCTCGACAGCGTCGGAATGGAATTGGAATACCAGATCCCCAGATTGCGCAAACACGCTTCCCTCGCGCTTTGGTGCGGTGACAATGAGGTGAGCGGGGCGGTGCGCTGGCGCAGCAACGGAAAAACGGATCTGCTGGTCCGCAATCATATCCAGTATGACCGCCTGAACAGGACCCTGGCCGAAAAAGTCGGCAAGCTGGATCCTGACAGAGTTTTCTGGCCGAGTTCTCCCAGTGCCGGACCGGATGCGGTCGGCGACGGATGGCATGATGATACACAGGGGGATATGCATTACTGGGAGGTGTGGCACGGCGGACGCGGATTCGATGCCTACCGGACGGTAAAACCGCGTTTCTGCTCCGAATTCGGATTCGAAAGTTTTCCTTCTTTGGAAACGGTCGATTCCTTCTGCCCGCCGGAGCAGAAAAACCTTTTTTCTCCGGTCATGGATCTGCATCAGAAATGCGCTTCCGGAAGCGCGCCGATCCTGACGATGTTCGGAAGCCTGTTCCGCATGCCGTCCGGTTTTGAAAAAACGCTGTATCTCTCTCAGGTGCAGCAGGCGGAAGCCATCAGAGCGGGGGTGGAGTTCTGGCGGAGTCTGAAGCCCCGCTGCATGGGCACTCTTTTCTGGCAGTTGAATGACGATTGGCCGACTGTTTCCTGGTCGGCGGTCGAGTATTCGGGAAAATGGAAAATGCTGATGTATCAGGCAAGACGCTTTTACGCCCCTGTCCTGCTTGCAGCGACAGCCGAAACCGGCACGCGGACCGTTCTTGCGGCAGTCAGTGACCTTCTGACGGATGTGACTCTCGAGCTTGTGATCGAATATCGTACTTTTGAAGGAGCGGTTTTGAAATCGGAACGGCGCGTCGCCGATCTGCCCGCGGGCTCCTGCCTGAATTTGGGGACACTTGAGATCCCGGAAGAAAAAGCGGACGATCCGGAAGAGGTCTTCTGTGAAATATATTCCGCCCCGGATCCGGCGGTCAACAACGGGGAACCGTTGCGGTGTACGCACTTTTTCGTTCCTGCAAAGAAATGTGAGCTTCGTGATCCGGAACTGCGTACGACGGTCACTTCCGATGAAAGAGGCAACTGGGAAGTCCGGCTCCGGGCAAAAAAGCCGGCATTCCATGTCGCGTTGGATGCACCCGGTGTTCCCGGCAGATTTTCGGATAACGATTTTTCGGTCATGCCGCAGGAAACAAGGGTCATTCGGTTTTTCCCCGACTCGCCGTGCACGGCAAAGGCATTGCGGGAGCGGTTGAGCACTATGGATCTTTATGAGTCTTATCATTGAGGTGGATTGTGTTGTGGATTCATCCGGCGGAGCTGCTCTCGCAGGGGTTTGAACTGGTCACGCCGTTCGAGCCTCGGGAGATATCCTGTGCGTTTCACGATATCGACGGGACCCATTCCAGAATCAGGGAGTGGGTCCCCGTCATGACCCTGGTCACGGGAGCTGTTGCCGCTTACGGCATGTTTCATGGGACGCCCATTGAAATTGCCGGAGAGATCCGGAAGCATCAAACGGAATCTTTTCCGGAAGCATACCGGTTCGCGGTAGAGTCGGCCGGACTTTCCGCCCTCACTCAAATGGAATGGGCTCTGCGGATGGCCCGGCGGCCGGAAGGCAAAAGTGATGATGTGAATGAAAAGATCATTGCCGCGATCTGGGAGGGCAGGGAAATATTCGATGACATGGAGGAAGGTCCCGAAGACCGGAGGCGCCTCCGGGAACAGGCATCCATGCTTTTCAAAGCTTATGAGATCCTGCTTCTGGAAATGAGCCGGAACAGAAATCTTTCGGCGGCACGGAAAAATCCCCGGGACTGGCGGATCCCCGGAAGCATGGCGTTTTTGCGGATGTTGAAAAACAACGGCGTGAAAAATTATTTCATCACCGGCGCCGTCGTGGAGTATGACGCATCCGGCGAAGCGTCGGGAACGATGAGCGAGGAGATCCGGGCGTTGGGATATGCGGTCGGGGAAGGAAAACTGATCGAAGAGTTCTGCGGGTCCGCCTGGAATGAAAAACTGCCGAAGATCGAGATCATGAAGCAATTGATCCGCAGGAAAAACCTGTCTCCTGAGCAGATCCTGGTCATCGGCGACGGGCGCAGCGAAATTGCTGCCGGACGTGAACTCGGCTGCGTCACGATAAGCCGTTTGGATGTTCAGGCGGAGCGGGCCAGAGAAATCCACCGGCGGCTTCGTACGAATCTGATCGTTCCCGATTTCCGCATCTGCGGCCGGTTGTTTTCAAAAAGCAGACCACATTGCCAATCACTGCCGTCCGGTGAAATCACGGGACGGCAGTGAGAGCTCAACAAATAAACTCACGGGAGGTGACATCATGGAAATTATGAAACTTTCGGGAAAACATTTCAATGCCGCTTCGAGGGACGGACGCAAGGCGTTCACCCTCATAGAGCTGCTGGTCGTGATCGCCATCATTGCGATCCTCGCCGCCATGCTCATGCCCGCCCTGCAGCAGGCCCGTGAGCGCGGGCGGACCAGTTCCTGCCAGACCAATCTCAAGAGCGTCGGACTTGCGGGAGCGCTTTATACGGACTCCAATGACGGCTGGATCGTTCCCGGGACGATGCCGCCCTTCGGTTACAACAACAGTCCCGACCGGAAGGGGGTCTGGTACCGTATTCTGGGTGGTGTCGGCGGCGGAACCAATTACGGTATCACCGGCAAGTGGCATCAGTGGAGTCCGCATGTTTATATGGGCGGCATGATGCACTGTCCCAGCGGCAATGATGCGGCGGGAAGCGACGGAACGCCGATCCGTTGGAACTTTACGGATTATGACATCAATTACGGTCTCTCCGGAAACTTTGTCAACAACAATTTCGTAAGCGGCGGTGTGCGGAAAATCAACGTGGTCAAATACGCCGGAAGCACGATTTTTGTCACGGAGCGCATGCCTTTCGCGGGAAACTTTGGAATCACCCGTGTTGTGGAGGTTGGGTATCGCCATGGCACGGGTGATCCCAGGAGGGAATCATCGCCTGCGGTGACCAATGGTTCCCCCGAATACTATTACTACCTTACGGGGACGGCCAACGTGCTTTATATCGACGGACATGTCGCCAGCAGGGGGATCCGCGATCTGCCGTCGAAGTCGAACATGTATGCGGCGTTCACCAGTTCCGTCGTCACCGAGTGCGGGTTCGACCGCAACAATTATGTTATTCTCAAACCGTGAATATCTTCAAGGAAGGATCATTATGAAAAAATTTATTTTACTGTCGTGCTGCGCCTTTGCTCTTGCCGCACAGGAAATCAAAATTCCTTCCGACCTTGCGGGCTGGACTCTTTCGAACAAAAACAAAATCCTATATTTAGTTTTTAAATCTAAATTCCAACAGATAATCCGGCACAAACATTTATCGATTGTCCGGTTATGCCTCTTGCATCTTCTGATAATAAAAATCTAATAAGTTTTGCAATTTCTTTAGGAGTAACAAATCTACGTTGCGGAATACATTCTATAATTTCTTCTTTTGAAAAATCACTTTCTTCTATTGAATTATTTCCTAATTCTGTA
>JAFTDL010000321.1 GCA_017454215.1 Lentisphaeria bacterium
CGGGTATTTCCCAGATAGATCTTTCTTCCCGGTCCCGCGCCGTCCTCGCGGACGACGGCGGTTTCCCTGCCGAGAGCCCGGTCGAGGTGGGTTTTCAACTCTTCCGCCGCCGTGACCGTCACGGGCAGCGCCTCGCGCGGAATGACGATCTCCCACGCTCCCGCCGCGAAAAAGCAGCAGGCCGCCGACAAGATCCCCGTCAGTATCCTCATGAAAAGCTCCTCTCATACCCCGGCGCGAGCGCCGGAAGCGTTCACAGGGGAAGGAACTTCGCTCCCCCCCGGCCGCGGAATGCGGTCCCCGCGGCGTGTTTCTCTTTCCGTAATTTGCCGTTGCCCGCCTAACGTAGCACTTTTCATGCGATTTTTCAAGAAAGCGCTGTCCCGGCACGGGGCGGCGGCATGTCTGTCGACGGGCAGAGCGGACAGTACGGGCAATGCGGATCCATTCGAACGGGCGGCCCGCCGGGCTCTGCTCAAAACACCCCGCTTTTCTCGAAAAGGGTGGGGACCGGGGGGGAGGGCCCCGTCGACCTTTACCGGGAACGGCACGTTCAAGAAAGCGCCGTGGCCCATGAAACGGCTTCTCTTCTGACAAATCGGGGAAAAATTTGCGGCATGCCGCTTGCATTTTCCGGAAAGTGCCCGCAAATTAATGAAGCGCCGGAAATCGGACCGGCGCCGGGAATAAAAAAAGGAGTTGACGGCATGAAAGCATTTTTTTCCACTTTGGCGGCGGCGTGTCTGGCCGTGTCCGCTGCGGAATACGGCGCGGATCAGTTGAAACTCGTCGGGACCGCGGCCGTGAATGACGGCGTCCTCGTCCTCGACGGCAAAGGGTATGCGGCGATCCCCGGTACCGAAAGCGTGAACATCGTTTCCCCGGGCGCGACCTTCGCCTGTTCGGTCAACCCCAGATTCGACGTGCAGAAAAAGGAAAGCGAAAAGCTGGACTCCTACTTCTCCAAGAACAATGCCCCCTTCACCATCTGCCGCTGGGCTCCCCAGATCTCCTCGCGCGTCTACAACAACAGGACCAGGAAATACGTTATCGAACGCTGCAATTTCCAGCCCAAAGCCGGCGTGTGGACCCACCTCGCCTTCGTTTTCGAACCCGTTCCCGACAAGACCGACGCATGGATCATGCGCTTCTTCGTCAACGGTAAACTGAAACACGAAAAGACCGTTGAAAATCTCTCCCCCGCCGTCGGCCGCGGTCCCGTGGAAGTCGGCAAAGGCTGGGCCGGCCCCTGGACCTTCACCGGAAAAATGGCCGATTTCTCCGTCGATCAGAAAGTCCTGACCGCCGACGAGATCGCCGTCCTCTTCGCCAGGAGCCGCGCCGCCCGCAAGTAAGCTCCGTTTCCGAAAGAAACGAGATGTTTTGAGCAGAGAAAACAGGCCGCCGACCGTGAAAGACGGGGGGCGGCCTGTTTTTTGCCGGCCTGATGCGGCCGCGGCGGGCGTCAGTTTTTCTCCGCTGAGGCGCTGTCGGTGACGCGGCCGTCGTCGAGAACGTTGTCCTGTTTCTCCGCGAGGCGCTTGAAGAGTTTCATCAGGTCGAGCGTGCCGCCGATGCTGAACCACACCGTGGAGACCAGTCCGATCAGCCCCGCCACCAGGATCTTGGTGATGAGGAAATAGTGCGACCACCACTCCACCGGCCACGGACTGATCCTGTTCCAGATGACCACGCCGACGAAGATGAGCAGAAAACTGTAGACGAAACTGTAGCAGAACACCGACCACGCGAGGATCCGGTCGCCCCGGGTGTAGTTTTCGTCGATGCCGATGAGCTTGCGCAGAATAAGGCGGGGCGTGAGCGGCGTTTTTTCGACCGGCTTGCCGCTGGCGCTGTAAATGCCCCGGTGCAGCATTTTATCCATGTCGAAGGGCTTCCGGCAGGTGAGAAGAGAAACCGCCACGTAGAGCGTGATCGAGACCAGCATGGCGATGAAGAATATCTCCTGCGAGTTGATCGGGAACTTCGCCGGATCGATCTGCCACTTGATGTAGGGATCGAAGGGGGCTGAGGCCGTCCGGAGCGCCGCATCCACGGCTTCCACCATGTCGAGTTCGACCAGCCACGGATAGAAGGTCTTTTCCCACAGCTGCTGCATGACGATGCCGCCCACGGCGAGGATCGAACCCGACAGCAGCGCCGCCGTGGCGCCCGCCGTGGTCCCCCGCTTCCAGTACAGTCCGAAAACGATGCACGGACCCGCGCCGCCCAGCCAGATCGCCCCCGTGATCGAGAAGAACATCAGGATGTAATCCATCTGTGAGAAGAAGAAACTGAAGAGAAAGGCGAATACCGCCACCCCCGCGATGACCAGCCGCAGCAGCCGCAGCTGCTGGTGCGGCGTGAAGGCCTTTTTGCGGAACGGCAGGATCACGTCCTGCACGATGATGCTGCCCCAGCTGTGCATGTAGGTCGTGTCGGTGGAGATCATGAGGAACAGCATGATCGCGCAGAAGATCCCGGTGATGCCCACGGGCAGCATGTGCTTGATCGCCACGGGCGCCAGCATCTGACTGTAGATCGTCTTGAAGTTCTGGACTTTTCCGCTCTTCTCCTTCTCGAGGAATCGGACCACCCGCTTCTGGTAATCGACGCCGGAAGCCGGAGCTTTGCCGAGAACG
>JAFTDL010000322.1 GCA_017454215.1 Lentisphaeria bacterium
CGCTCGATATCCGCGCCGGGTCTCCGTCCGCTCATAGGGCCCCGCTTCAAGAAAGTTTTCCATCTCGCCTTCCAGTATATCCTGCACCATCTTTTGGAGCAGATTCCGCAAAGCGTCTGAATTTTCCGTGAAAAGAGCTTTGACTTCTTCGAACTTCGGTGCTACTTTGTCCTTGGTCATGGTATTGGCTCCTTTGCCGTTAGTTTGTTTGTCGATTAACTAATATACCATGACCTCTTTGTTTTTGCAGAACTTTATATACAATACTAACAACGGCTTCCGGCGCCGGAAAAAAGGCGAAAAACGCCGATATCGCCGCCCCGCAGAAAAATTTAACAGAAAACTAACACTCTCCTGACTCCGGCCTGACAAACAGCGTGTACATTGTATGACGAACAACAGACAGGAAAGGAATGGTTATGCTGTTTGTCAACGCATTGGGCGGTCTGGCGCTGTTTCTCTTCGGAATGAAACTCATGAGCGGCGGACTGCAGAAGGCGGCAGGGGCGAAAATGCGAATGATCCTGCGCTTTTTTTCGAAAAACCGGTTTGCGGGCATCCTGTCCGGAACCGTGGTGACGTCAGTC
Organism: Lentisphaeria bacterium; assembly: GCA_017454215.1. Taxonomy (GTDB): domain Bacteria; phylum Verrucomicrobiota; class Lentisphaeria; order Victivallales; family Victivallaceae; genus UBA1784. The sequence continues at coordinate 588 of JAFTDL010000322.1, forward strand.
GTCCAGTCGTCCAGTGTCACCACCGTCATGATCATCGGCTTCATCAACGCCGGTCTCCTGACGCTCGAACAATCCATCGGGATCATTTTCGGCGCCAATATCGGAACGACCGTCACGGCGCAGCTGGTGGCGTTCAAAATCAACGCGATCATCATGCCCGCCATCATACTGGGGCTGGGCGCAAGTTTCTTCAGGAACGAAAAAGTGAAGCAGCTGGGAGAAACGGTCCTCGGACTGGGCATTCTCTTCTTCGGTATGGAGATCATGGGCAAAGAACTGAAAACACTGGCGGCTCATCCGGCATTTATTGCCGCCTTCCGGATATTCGAATGCACGCCCGGCCCCGACGGGATCCTCCCCCCCGGTCCCCTTCTGGGAGCGATCGGCATCGGCATGGCCGCCACGGTGCTCGTCCAAAGCAGTTCCGCGTGTATCGGTATCGTCATAGCGCTCAGTGCAAGCGGCGTTATGGATCTTTATACCGCTGTCGGGATCCTTCTGGGAACCAATATCGGAACGACCGTCACGGCACAGCTGGCGGCGCTGACCGCAAACCGGGTGGCGCGGCAAGCCGCGCTGGCCCATACTCTGTTCAATACCATCGGCGTGTTGATTGCCGTTGTCTCCTTCCTGATTCCGTGGGGGAAGGAACCTGCCTTCTTTCATCTGATCCGGACGGTCTCGGCCGACGGGTCGCTGCAGCGCCAGATCGCCAATGCCCACACGCTCTTCAACGCGGCAACGACTCTGCTGCTGATCCCGTTCATTTCCGCATTGGCCGCGATCTGCGAAAAAATCATCCCGCTGAAAGCGGACGCCGTCCGGTACGTCAGACTGGAACCTCATCTTTTGAATACGCCCGCGATCGCCCTGGCGCAAACGGCGGCCGAATTGCGGAAGATGCTGAAACGGGCATGGAAAATGACAGACATCGCCCTGAATATTTATGTCCGCAACGACGAACACAACCGGGAACGGGTCAGGACCCTGCCGCAGAGAGAAAACGAGATCGACGCCCGGCAAAGCGGCATCGCCGATTACCTCACCGCCCTCATGCTGAAACCGCTGACGCCGCATGAAAGCCGTCAGATACCCGTACTGCTCCACTGCTCCAACGACGCCGAAAAGATCGGCGACTACGCCATGGAACTCGGCGGTCTGATGGAACGGATCGGCGCGGAGGGCGTCAGGTTCAGCGAACAGGCGGAAAAAGAACTGGAGACTCTGCACAGACAACTGGCGGTCCTCGCGGAAAACGCCGTCGATCTCCTGAAGGAAAATCATACGCAAAACGCCCGAACGGCCAACGCGGCCCATGCCGAGATGCGGAATTTGCTGGACAGGACCGAACTTACCCACATGACCCGACTCTATGAGGGCAGATGCGTCATCAAAAACGGCGTGCTTTTCATGGAACTGCTGGAAAAGATCCGCAAAATCGAAAGACATATTTTCAATATCACGGAGCGTGCCGGAAATTTCTACGGGAAACTGCCCGGCGCCGATTGAAAAAAGACGGGGAAAATGCTATAATAACGCATGAGGAGACAAAGATGCTTCAAAAGACGATTTTGATCGTAGACGACGAAGAGCCTATCAGGGAACTGCTGAAACTCACCCTGCAGTCCGCGGGGTTCGGGTCCGTTCTGGAAGCGTCCCGCGGCGAGGAGGGACTGGCGCTTGCCGTCCGGCATCACCCGGATCTCATTCTGCTGGATCTCATGCTCCCCGGAATGGACGGTCTGAGCCTCTGCCGCCGGCTGAAGACTTCGCCCGATACCCGCCATATCCCAATTATCATGCTGACGGCGAAAAGTGACGAATCGGATATCGTCGTCGGTCTGGAAATGGGCGCAAACGACTACGTGACCAAACCCTTCAGCCGCAAAGTCCTGACGGCGCGGATCCGCACGCAGTTCCGCATCGCCGAACAGAAGGAACAACCGTCCGTGCTTCAGATCGCCGGACTGGCCATCAGCAAAGAGCAGAGGCAAGTCTCGCTCTGCGGAAAAAACATCGTCCTCACCTTCAGCGAATTCGAGATCCTTTCCCTTCTGGCCGCTCATCCAGGGCGGGTATTTACCCGCGGACAGATCATCCGTCAGATCAAGGGCGAAGATTACCCCGTCACCGACCGGGCGGTGGATGTGCAATTCGTCAATCTGCGGAAAAAACTCGGGGAATGGGGGACAGCGCACATCGAAACGATCCGCGGGATCGGCTACCGTCTCACGCAGGAAGAACCCGTCCGATGAAAAGGAAGTTTTTTTCAGTTCCCCGCAAGTTCGAAGAATACGTTCTTGTCCGTCTGCCGCTGATCCTTCTGTGCGTCATGGATCTTCTTCTGCTTGCCGCGTGGCGGGGCGAGCACCATTTCATGAAGACCCTCGACCGCGAAGTCATGGACGGTCTGGCGCAGAAAGTCGATCTGACGGCCGCGGTCATCCGGGAAAAACTTCTGTCGGGAAACACCGGTTCGGCCATGGAATTCTGCCGCGGTTTCGACAACCGCATTTTCCGGATCACTCTGATCGCTCCGCAGGGGACCGTGCTTGCGGATACGACCCCCAGTCATCTTGCTTTCGACAACCACGCCGGGCGCAGTGAATTCCGGGCGGCCCAGAGCGGAAAGACCGGATTCGCCAGAAGATACAGCGACACCCTGAAAGAGCAGATGATCTATTATGCCGTTCCGGTGCAGACCGCTCACGGTCTCTATGTGATCCGTTTCGCCAAGGAGGACCTGCCCTACATGAAGATCTTTCCATGGATCACGGGAGGGATCATTTTGCTGATCGCCGTTTCGACCGGCCTTCTCGGCTGGCTGCAGGTTTATCTGCTGAAAAGGATCTACCGACCGCTGGTCGACGTCGGGCGCTGCGCCGGCGATATTTTCGGGGGAAGATCCGAGGCGCGTATCCCCATCCCGTCCGGCGGTCCGGTGAAACCGCTGGCGGAAATGCTCTCGAAGATGACGGAACAGCTCAAAAGACAGCTCGCCGAAATGAAAAAACTGGAGTCCTTCCGCAGTGATTTCATCGCCAACGTTTCCCATGAACTGAAAACGCCGCTGACATGCATCATCGGCGCGGTCGAGACCATTCAGGAGGAACGTGCCCTTCCCCGCGAACAGCATGACCGGCTGCTGAAGATGCTGGGCGAACAATCCTCCCGGCTCGACGCCCTGATCAGAGATATCCTGAGCCTTGCGGCCCTCGAAAACGATCCGGACCGGAGACGGAAAGAATTTCTGCCCGTCGATCTGCGGGAGCTTCTGGAAACCTCCGCCCGGGCGTTCCGGCAGGAGGCCGAACGGCGGGGGATCGAAATCAGGATCACGCGATCGGAAGCGCTTTCCGTGCCCGGCGATGCCCGGCTTCTGGAACAGGCGCTCTCGAATCTGATCGGCAATGCTCTCAGGTACAGCGGGAGTCCCGACATCGAATTGTCGCTCTCCGGCGAAAACGGTTTCGCGGTGCTTTCCGTCACCGACCACGGCTGCGGGATCCCGGCGGAAAATCAGCCCCGCATCTTCGAGCGTTTTTACCGCGTCCACAAGGAGCGCAGCCGTGCACTCGGCGGAACCGGTCTCGGTCTGGCGATCGTCAAGCACATCACCCAACTTCACGGCGGCCGTGTCGAACTTTTCTCCGAAAACGGCAAAGGATGCCGCTTCGGAATACGGCTGCCCCTCTCCGGCAGAGGGGAACAGTTTCCGTCCGGGGAACGAAGTTGATCCCGGTTCTTTTCCGACAGGCGTTTCCGGGCAGCGCGCAGTTATCCGCCGGCGGGTGCCACTTCGATCAAGGCGAGTCGCGAGCGAAGAAGCACAGCCGCCGCGACATACCGGTGCCGACCTCTTCTTCCTGCGCCTCCCCGAAGGGCAAGGCGCAGTCACCCGCCACCCCGTGCTTACGGGGCGGCAGGGGGTGCGGGGGGCGCGCCGCAAGCGCCCCCCGCGAAAAGGCCCCCGTTTTCTTGAAAAAGTTGGGGGTCCGGGGGAAGAATAAACGTCTTTTCTCAAGAAAAGAAGTTTTTTCTTCCCCCGGGATCACCGGCCTTTATCGGGAAACGGAGAGGATTTATTTCAGTATTTCGACGAGTTCGGAGAGGCCGCGCATGACGTATTTGGGGGTATAGGCGAAGCGGGGGATGTCTTCACGGGAAGTGACGCCGGAGAGGACGAGGACGGTATCGACTTCGGCTTCGACGCCGGCGATGATATCGGTATCCATGCGGTCGCCGATGATGACGGTTTCTCTGGACATGGCCTCGAGGTGTTTCACGGCGCGGCGCATCATGAAGGGGTTGGGCTTGCCGATGAAGTAGGCTTTTTTGCCGGTGGCAAGTTCGATGGGGGAGATCAGGGCGCCGGTGGCGGGAACGATGCCGTTTTCGGTGGGACCGGTGAGGTCGGGATTGGTCCCGATGAGCCGGGAACCGTTCAGGACGAGACGGACGGCTTTTTCGAGCCGGTCGAAACTGTACGTGCGGGTCTCGCCGATCACCACGTAATCGGGATCGGTGTCGTTCATGGAGATGCCCTGTTCGTAGAGGGCGTTGATGAGTCCGGCCTCGCCGACGGCGAAGACGGAGCATCCGGTTTTCTGGCGGGCGAGGAAATCGGCCGTGGCCAGAGCGCTGGTGTAGAAGTGTTCGGGAGAAACGCTCACCCCCAGACGGGCCAGTTTCTCAGCGAGTTCCCGGGGCGTCCGTTCGCTGGAGTTGGTGAGAAAGAGATACCGCAGGCCTCTCTCCTCCATGAGCCGGATGAAATCCGCCGCGCCGGGGAGAAGATTGTTGCCGTGATAAACGACGCCGTCCATATCGGAGA
>JAFTDL010000323.1 GCA_017454215.1 Lentisphaeria bacterium
ATAATCCTGCAGACTGGGAGTCAGGGTGCTCCGCCATACCCCGGTGTAGTTGATCCGCGCCGGGTTCCACCACTCGGACCGGAAGGCCTGCGCCCCCTCGTCGTAGCGGTAGACCAGCCGGGGATCCGTGTACATGATGGGGCGCGAGGGCGGGCGGCGCTTGTCGCTCAGCGAGGAGGCGTCGCAGGCGCTTTTCAGGATCTTTGCGGACTGTCCGGGGTAGTCCTTGTCGATGGTCTGCCGGAGGATGGGCAGATACCTGTCGAAAAAGGTTTTGATGTCGTTTCTGATGTCTCCGGAATATTTTCCGTCGCCCGAGATGATGCTTGTCACCTTTTTATACAGCGAGTAATCGTTTGCGAGGGGAATGACTGCCCATTGACTGGCGAAACCGCCGCGCACCTGATTGAAGTCGCCCAGATTGGGGAGTTTGCCCGAGACCCAGCCCCGTCCGTCGCGGGTCATGGGCAGAAGTGCGGGCTCGACGGGTTTGACCGGCGTCGCCTGAAGCCCGAATTCGAATACGCGCTTCGGTTCCCGGTCGGGAACGTTGATGATGTCGATCTCGAGGAGGACGGTCTTGCCTTTGCGGCTGATCCGCACCTGCGGAAGGGTCTGCGAAAGACGGCATCCGAAGGTGGAGTCCATGAACCAGCAGACGCCTTTTTCGATGCCGCCGAGCCAGACATAGGGCACGAACTGTTTGTGCATGACGGGCCGGCCGAAGTGGAGCTGACGGACAAGTTTCGTGCCGTTCCACAGTTCTCCCTCTCCGGCGGGCAGGGCCCCCGCGGGATTGGTGCGGATCGTGTTGGATATGACGTGAAACAGCGGCGTCTCCGCGTTTTTGAGAGGAATGCGCACCGTCAGGCGGTCGATGGGGCGTCTGCCGGGATTTTCCAGTTCGAAGCGGTTCCAGAAAAATCCGTCGTACTCGGCGTATCCGGCGACGGCAAGGGAAATGCCCGCGGCGTTTGCGCTTTCGGCCCGGTAGGAGGCGTCGTGTCCGCCGTTGCGGAGTTCGAGTTTTTTGAATTCTCCCCGCCATGGGATCGTCTTCCCTTCGGAAATAAGTTCGAAGGACATGGGCTCTTCCAGCAGTTCCGTGCCCTTGCTTTCGACGGAGTCCCACAGGCCGAAGTGATTGATCCGGTGTTTCCGGAACAGAACTTCGACCTCGTTCCCCTTTGTTCGGACGGGCGTGAAGGGCGGGATGACCACTTTTTCCCTGCCGAGATCATTCCCGAGCCACGGGAAATTCTTGCGCGTGATCCGGCACACCACGCGTCCGCCGGGGAGTGTGAAGGTGTAGACGCCGGGACCGGCCGGGATCTCCGCCCGGCAGTAATGTTCCCCGCCGCGGGCGGTGATCGGAAAATCGGCCGCCTTGCCGTCCGGTCCCGTCATGTGCAGATGCGCGGGGGCAGGGGAGGTGAAGTTGAAGAAGAAGGCCGCGTGCCCGAAACCGGGATAGTCATAGACCCGGAACCTGCCCGTTTTTTTGATCTCTCCCGCCGCGTACACGGGACGGCGTCCCGTGAAGAGGGATTTTCTGCCCTGGATCAATCTGTGGTGCAGAACCTTTTTCGTCTTCGCGTCCAGAACGGCGGTCGCGAACCAGATCAGGGCATTGGAGGCCGCCCTGCGCCGGAGGACGAGTTTGCCCGTCTCCCCCGGAGCAAGTAGCTTCTTCTCCAGCCCGTGCACGGTGTGACTGCGTCTGACCTTTCCGTCCGTTTTTTTGAAGGCGTACTCATGGAGCATGACGGCGAAGATCACCTCCCTGCCGGAGCTGTTTTGCGCCGTGCTTTCGGTATCCCAGTTCCCGTCGTCGGGATTTCCCAGACTGTTCTGTTTCACGGTCACGGGGGCGTCGGAGAAGTCGAGCCGGATCATGTCGGCGGGCAGAAAATACTTTCTGACCCTGTTCAGCGTCGAGAAGGTCCCCGTGTCGCACCAGTTGCGGGCGACGTTGAACTTGAGCACGCCCCCCGCGGGAGAAAGTTCCGAAAGGGGGATTTTCATCTCCGTCACCCACCAGAAACTCTCGACTGCGGAACCCGCGGAAACGCCTGCGAAGTTCCATTTCGCGTCGGAATTTCCGGCGGAAAGGTCGCGCCGGATATCCAGACAGGCTCCCGCGGGATTGCAGACGATCTGCAGGACCGTGTCCGGCTGCCGGGAGTTGTGGAATGTGAATTCCACCGCGTCGTCGCCGGCGATGGCGGGATCGTCGCGTTTCGTCGCGGTGCAGACCAGTCCGCCGCCGGGGCTGTCGTTGGGCGTCGCGGTCCTGACGGCGATGTAAAGATGCTCCTTTGTCCGCTGCAGAAGCACCTGACCGGGCTTGTTGCCCAGCAG
>JAFTDL010000324.1 GCA_017454215.1 Lentisphaeria bacterium
ACCATCGGTTTCGTGCCCACCATGGGGTATCTCCATGCCAGACACATGTCGCTCATCGACATCGCCCGCGGAAAAGCCGACACGGTGATCGTCTCGGTCTTCGTCAACCCGACCCAGTTCGGACCGGAAGAGGATTTCGACCGTTATCCCCGGGATTTCGAGCGCGACATGGCGCTGTGCAGAGAGCACGGCGCCGACGCCGTGTTCGCGCCTGAAAAGGACGAGATGTACGACGCCGACGCCACCACGTGGGTCGAAGAGAAAAAACTCTCCGGCCCCCTGTGCGGCGCCAGCCGCCCCTGTTTCTTCCGGGGCGTCACCACGGTGGTGTCGAAACTTTTCAACCTCACGCAGCCCGATTTCGCCGTGTTCGGCTGGAAGGACGCCCAGCAGCTGCTGGTCATCCGCCGCATGGTGCGCGATCTGGATTTCCCCGTCACCATCATCGGCGCGCCGCTGGTCCGTGACACGGACGGGCTGGCGCTGAGTTCCCGCAACCGTTACCTTTCGGACGACGAGCGCGCCCGCGCCCTGACGATCCACAGATCGCTTCTGGCCGTGCGCAGGAGCATCGAGGAAGCCGGGAACACCGGCGTCCTTGACAAAGCCCTCGCCGACGCCCGGACCGCCATCGCCGCTTCCGGCGGCAAGATCGACTACGTGACCGCGCTGGATCTCGACACGCTGGAAGCGCCGACGAGCCGATCCGCAGGACTTCTGGTCGCTGCGGCCGTTTTCTACGGCGCCACGCGTCTGATCGACAACGAAGTCATCGAATTCAGAAAGCAGGAATCTGTCTGAAAAATGAAAAAATTGTTTTGGGGAACACCGGGCTTCGACAAAGGCCTCGCCTCACTGTACCGCCGGACGGCCTTTCCGCCCGAAGCGGAAAAGGCCGCGGCGGAGATCATCGCGGGCGTCCGCAGGGACGGCGACGCGGCGCTGGTCCGTTACGCGAAGAAATTCGACAAGGTCGATCTGGTCCCCGAACAGTTCAGAGTGACGAAGGAGGAACTTGCCGGTTCCGGCAAAAAACTTCCGGCCGGAGACCGCAGGGCCATCCGCACGGCGCTTTCCCAGATACGCGCCTTCGCCCGCCTCACCCGTCCGAAGAGCTGGAAGAGTTCCCCCCGTCCCGGCGTGGTCGTCGGAGAAAAGTTCACGCCCATGGACCGGGTCGGCGTCTACATCCCCGGCGGGACCGCGCCGCTGGTCTCGACGGTGATCCACACGGCGGGGATCGCCAAAGCCGCGGGCGTCCGCGAGGTCGTCGCGGTGACGCCGCCGGGGCGTCTGCATCCGGCGACGCTTTACGCCATGCACTGCGCGGGCGTGAGCGAGGTCTACCGTCTGGGCGGCGTCTACGGCGTGGCGGCCCTCGCCGTCGGAACGGAAACGATCCCCAGGGTCGAGAAGATCGCCGGACCGGGCAACGCCTATGTCACCGCGGCCAAGAAACTGCTCTACGGGGAAGTTGCCATCGACCTTGTGGCGGGCCCCTCCGAAGTTCTCGTCGTCGCCGATGAAACGGCAGATCCGGCGTTCGTCGCGGCGGATCTGCTCAGTCAGGCCGAACACGGCAGCGGTCTGGAGCAGGCTGTGCTGGTCACGACCTCGAAAAAACTGATCGACGACGCCGAAAGGGAGATCCTGCGCCAGAAAGCCCTGCTGTCGCGGCAGGAGACCATCGAAAAAGTTATGGAGCGCGGCATGTTTCTGATCTGGGTCCCCGATCTGGAAAAAGCCTGCGGACTGGCCGGGAAATACGCGCCGGAGCATCTGGAACTGCAGATCGCCTCGCCTGAAAAATGGTATGGCAGGATCGCCGCGGCCGGCGCGATCTTCATGGGTCCGTGGACCCCGGAGCCCGTGGGCGATTTCTGCGCGGGTCCGTCGCACGTGCTGCCCACGGCCTCCAGCGCCAGAAGTTTCAACGGTCTGGAGACCGCAAGTTTCTTCCGCCGCACGAGCATCGTCAGGTACACGCGCAGCGCGCTCATGCGCGAAGCGGAGATCGTGGAGCGTTTCGGCATGATGGAGGGGCTCGACGCCCACGCCATGGCCGCGACGATCCGCAGAAATGTTCAGAAGGGATGATCCGGCATGTCCGGCAATTTCAAGATCGGACATCTGGATGTGCGGACGGAGTTTCCCTCTCCGGAGCTTGCGCCCGTATCCATTCCCGATGACGCGTGGCGCAACGGCATGGTCGTGCGCATGCCCAACCATCTGGGCGACACGGTCATGGCGCTCCCGGCGCTGGAAACGCTGAAAAAACGTCTGCCCCGGGACATGGCTCTTTACGTCATTGCGCCCGAGTACCTGCGCAAACTCTTTTCCATGCTGCCTTGCGTGGACGGCTTCATCGGGTTGTCGAAAGCCCACAGGCTGTGGAAAAAAAATGAATTCAAGGCTCTGCGCTGCAAACGGTTCGGCGTGGGAGTGATGTTCAACCGCTCCTTCCGCGACGCGCTCTTCATGCGCCTTGCCGGGGTGAAACGTCTTTACGGCATTCCGGGAAAGGGACTGCGGAATCTGCTTTTGACCGAACCGCTCGTGCCCTTGCGGAAAGGCGCAAGCCCCGGCCACATGACGCACCAGTATCTGGCCGTCGCCGCCGCGCTCGGCGCGCCTGACTGGGACGGAAAACTGCCGGAGTTCGTTCCCGTGGACGTGCTCAACGAAATGAGTTACCCCCTGCGGGCGCTGTGCAGTCACAGCCAGCTTCTGATCCTCTGTCCCGGTGCGGCCTACGGTTCGGCCAAGCGTTGGACGGCGGAGGGGTTCCGGGAAATTGCGGCCGACTGGATCCGCCGCGGCGGCATCGTCGCCGTCACGGGCGGAAGAAACGAATACGACACGGGCGAACAGGTGATCGGCGGCCTCGATCCGGACAAGGCGTTCAACCTGTGCGGCGGAACGGCGCTGGATGAACTTTTCAGGCTTCTGCAGTGCGCGCTGATGATCGTGGCCAACGATTCGGGCGTCATGCATCTCGGCGCGGCGGCGGGAGCCCGGGGCGTGACCGTCTTCGGTCCCACGGACTGGACGGCGACGGGTCCCATATCTCCCCTCTGGAGCCTGCTGAGCGATCCTCCGGAATGCGCGCCCTGCTTCAGGCACGTGTGCCCCCGCGGTCACGAGTGCATGACGGCCGTCACACCCGCGCAGGTCATGGCGGTGATACACGCCGTTCTCAAAGAGTGCCATATCACCCTGCCCCCGCCCGGACGGGCCTGAGGGCCTTCCCGGGATCTCAGACGATCTTCCTTACCTTTTAGCCCT
>JAFTDL010000325.1 GCA_017454215.1 Lentisphaeria bacterium
AACCCTCTCATCCGCTTCGACGGCTACTACATCCTCTGCGACCTTCTCGGCGAGGAGAACCTCATGCAGCGCTCCACTGACTACATCAAACAGCTCAGCCGCCATTACCTTTTCGGCGTCGGACCGGCGCCGCAGGAGGAACGGCCCCTTCTGCTGTTTTCTTTCGGCATCGCGGCCTTCATCTACCGGTTTCTGCTCTACACCTCCATCATCCTCGTCATCTACAACAGCATGATCAAGGCCGTCGCCGTCGTGCTGCTGATACTGGAGGTGCTGACCATTTTCGTCATGCCGCTCTACAACGAAGCGCGGATCGTCCGCGCGCTGTCGAAGCGGGCCGGACACCGGGCGTATCTTGCGTTCGCGGCCGTCCTCGTTCTCGCCGCGGCGCTGGTGCTTTTCATGCCGCTGTCATGGCGCACCCGGCTGCCGGGAGAGAGCCGCAGGAACGCACATCTTCTCGTGACCGTGCCTGAAACGGGAGCCGCCGCCTCGGCGCCGCCGGATCGTCCCGCGGCCGTCACTCCGGACGCCCCCGTCGTCACGCTTTCCTCGCCGCTGCTCGACTTCGAGATCGCCCGCCGCCGGGCGGCGCTCCGGGAAGAGGAGATCCTTTTTTCCCAGCAGCAGACCTCGGGCCTCACCGCGGGCGACAGTCTGCTCACGCTCCGCCGCATCGGCAGCGAAAAGGCCCGCATCGCCGAACTGGAGAAGCGCAGGAACAAACTGCGCATATCCCCCGCACGGAAGGGCGATTTCGTCCCCGTTTACTCCCGGCTCTCGAAGGGCGCCGTTCTGCCCGCGGGCGCGCTTCTGGGGGTCGTCAACTCCGGAGAGACCGTGGTGGACGCCTATGCGAGGGACGATCAGCTCCGCCGCATCAGGATCGGCATGAAGGTCCTCCTCAGGCTCCGCGACAGCTCCCGCGATGCGGCCGGGGTCATCACGGCGATAGATCCCGTTCCCGTGACCTTCACTTCGTTTTCCCCCGTCACTGCTTCCGGAAGCGGAATAAAACTTTTTCCCGTGCCCGGACGTCCGGGGGAGTTCGCCCCGGAACATCCCCTGTTCCGCGTCCGCATCGTGCCGGACAGGCCTCTTGCCTTCCAGCCGGGCAGGACGCTCCGCGTTCTGGTCGAAAACCGGGAGCGCCTCTTCGACCAGTGCGTCTCGACCGTTCTGTACTTCTTCCGCCGGGAATTCTGATGGAAAATTTTTCAGACAGGTGCTATATTATCGCAAGAGCTCCGTTCCTGACAGGGGCGGTGGTTCCGGTGGGGAAGGAAGAACTTTTTTTCACGAGAAGAAAAGTTTTCCCTTCCCCCCCGGCCCTCCCCATCCTTTTCAAAAAAAGCGGGGTGTTCGGGGCGGAGATGGGCGGACCGTCTGTTTGAATCAGTCCGTATTGTCCGGTTTGTCCATCGGCAAAACCGTCACCGGCCCTTGTCGGGAACCGAGCCTGGCGTGAAAATTTCAGGAGGATCTTTTTATGAAACGTGAACGCATCGCAGAAGTCAGCCGCAAGACGGCCGAAACCGAGATCTCCGTCAGAATGAATATCGACGGCTCCGGAAAAAGCACCGTCAGCACCGGGATCCCCTTCATGGATCACATGCTCACCCTCTTTGCCCGCCACGGCTTCTTCGATCTTGAGGTCTCCGCCCGCGGCGACATCGAGGTGGACTGCCACCACACCCTCGAGGATCTGGGAATAGTCCTCGGCGACGCCATCGCCAAGGCCCTCGGCGACAAGGCCGGGATCCGCCGCTACGGAAACATGATCCTGCCCATGGACGAGACCCTCGTTCTCGTCGCTCTCGACCTTTCGGGCCGCCCCGGACTCTACTACGACGTCACGCCCGTTTCGGAACTGGTCGCCGGTTTCGACGCCCGGCTCTTCCACGAGTTCTTTCAGGCTCTCTGCTCCCGCTGCGGCATGAATCTTCATATCCGCCAGCTGGCCTCCGGTGAGAATCACCACCTCTTCGAGGCCGCTTTCAAAGGTCTGGCCAAAGCCCTCGACGCCGCCACTGCCTACGATCCGCGCGTCTCGGGTCCCCTCTCCACCAAGGGCAAATTCGACTGATCTCTCTTCAGATCCCCCGGCCCCGATCCTTTTTCGGAAGGTTCTGTCCCCCGCACGGATCGGGGTCCAAAACACTCCGCTTTTTTTGAAAAGGACAGGAGGGCCGGGGGGAAGGGAAAACTTTTTTTCCCGTGAAAAAAAGTTCTTCCTTTCCCCCCGGAACCACCGACCCTTATCGGGAACAGAGCGTCAGTAAAAGAAGGCCAGCTGGTACTCGTCCACGCCGGGGAAGAAGTGGTCTTTCAGGATTCCCTCCCGGTGAAAGCCGTGTTTCAGATAGAAGGCGTAAGCGCCGGGATTGATGGAGGAGACGCAGGTGCAGACCTTGCGGGCGTTGCGGGAACGCCAGAATCCGTCCGCGGCCTGAAACAGTTGCGAGCCGATCCCGGCGTGGGCGCAGCGCGGAAGCACGCCGATGCGCACGAGATACCCGAGACGCCGCACAAGACTGATGCTGACGGTCACGAATCCCAGCAGCCGGCCGTTTTCATCCTCGGCCACGAAGGTCTCCGTGACGGCGTCGGGCGTCGAGGACCGGGCATTTTCCAGCCAGTACTCCGCCGGACGGGGCTCTTTGAGCTCCATGCGGTCCTTGAGATAGCTTTTGAAGCTCTCGAACTGGATGACGGACACCGCTGCGGCATCCGCCTCCCGGAAGGGTCTGACGTGAATGCTCATGAATGTTTTCTCTGCTGCTCTCCGGTTAAAACTGGCGGACGATCCCTTACTATAGCATCTTTCAACGGCATTTCAAGTTCGTCCCCCCGATCCCGTTCCCCGCCGGAGGGGCTCCGGCAGAACGCCCGCCTCCGGCGCGGCACGGAAGAGCCCAAATGATTTCAGGGCCGTCTTTCGGTTTTCACAGCTGAAATTTCCGGTAGACATTCGTCACGGTGGTGTTCCACAAATCGGCACCGTTGGCGGAGCCGGTGTTGTAGAAGAAATTGCGTGCTTCGACGTGCCCGTCGAGATGGAGCTGGTTCATGCGGTCCTTGTGCGCACCGTATCTGCCCACACAGGCCCGGTTGCTGCTGTGCAGATATTCGACGGAGCTGGCCCCGCTGGCGAACTGGCTTTCATTTCCGGGAAAACGGAAATAGGACCAGGCGTCTCCGGCGGAAACGACTTTGCTGATGTTGGGAAGCCCCGGTCTGACTTTGCGCAGCCATTTCAGTGACGCGAAAGGAACTCCGGTGACTCCCAGCCCGACATTGTAGCCGTAGGAGAGGTGGATCGGGATCGAGGAATAACGTTCTCTCCTCATCCCGTCACCGGGGCACCAGAAGTTGTTGCAGGCCCGTCCGGCCGCCGCCAAGCTGGCCCGGCTCGCGGCGTTTCTGACATAAGTGACGAACATATATTCATACCACTGGAGATATTCGCCGTTGTTCCAGACCGGTTGCAGCCGTGCCGCCATCAATTCGCCGTTGTTGTCATCGGTGTAAAGCTGCCACCAGTTGCCCAGGGTTTTCAGATTCGCGACACAGTTGGCATTGCGGCCCGCTTCCCGAGCCTGCTGCAAAGCGGGCATCAGCATTGCCGCCAGAATGGCGATGATCGCGATGACCACCAGGAGTTCTATAAGGGTGAAGGCGGCGGAACCGCGTCCGAGATTTTTTCTTTCCATCATGAGAAATTCCTCCTTTTTCAATCTCCGTAGGGATCATCGACTTCGATTTTATGGGCATTGGCTTTCAAATACGCCGTTGCGGCGGAGGCACAGGCATGTGCCTTCGCGATGAGTTTTTCGGCGGCGGAGCGGTCTTTGAGTTTTCCCGTCACGATCAGCTGTTCGATCTGCCAGTATTCTATCCAGCAGTCGGCGACGTCGTCAACCAGTTTCTGCATCTCGGGATCGGCGGTGTTCCGGTATTGCTCGTAACGTTTGGTCGCTTTGCGTATTTCGGGCGGAACGACCAGGTCGAAGTGGGTCAGGAACATGAAACAGGCATCGGAGAGCGCATGACGCGCCTTGTCCCAGCGTGCATCGAACTGGCCGAACGCGCTCGCGTCAACAGTTTTTTTCAGGACCTTCCCGGCTTCTTTGCTGAATGCCAGCGCTTCGAGTCCCCGGTCCTCTCTTACGGCCTGAACGGATCTCTTGTAGATCGCGGCGGCGACGGCGATATCGACGCCGTTGCCTGCAGCTCGATCCGCCGCGATCCGCCAGGAGACATTCAGGCGCTTTGCGCGTTCCAGCGCGACCATGTTGACGGATCTCCCGACTGCGGCCTCTTTGCCGATGACGAAATATTCGGCACTGCCGGGGGCAAGATCCATGGTGTAGGCTCGACTTGCCGGTGCCATTTTTGTCAGCGACCAGACGCTCGTTCCGGCGGGATTGTCGAAGACGACTTCCTGCCGGATGCTTTTTTCGAGAGAGTGATTGACTGCAACGGCAAAGAGGGTCCCGTCCTTCCTTGCAAGCGTGAAGAATTTGACCTGCGGACCGGCGTAGAAGCCGTTTTTACTGCGGTAGTCTGGCGTCTTGATATTTTCGAGATACGCCGGATTTTTGCCGGGGAAAGTCCCTGTGAACTGAGTCCCGATGGCGGTAAATTCGCGGGCACAGCGTCCGATCTCGAACCACAGGGGCGTGTATTCTCCGGCATTTCCCCTCGCGGCGTAGTGGTAGCCGTATTTGTAGCGCCAAGGCAATCCGCGATTGTTGACTTCGTGGATCTCGAACCCCTTTGCGCCGTTGGCGGCGGCAAGATTGCTCATCAGACGGAATTCCTCGACGGTCGGGAAACCGTAGACCTCCTTGAAGTAGCCGAAGGACTGCAGGATCACGTGGACCGGGGTCTCTCCGGCGATCCGCACCGTTTCGGCGGTGACTCTTCCGATGTTCCAGGGATTGCGTCCCGAGGCATTCTTTCGGCTGATGGGGTACCAGTCGCCGCAGAATACCGGCACATAGGGGATGTAGACCCGCGCGTGGATATTCAAATAGGGGTAGAGCGGCACGTCATGGGGCAGTTTTTTCGCAAGCGTTTCGTGTGCTTCGAGCATGCAGGGGATATTCTGAGCCGTCGTTTCATCGGCGGTAAGGACAGCTTTGACGACTTTGTCGTATTTTTTCATCAGGTCGATGGTGTCCTTGTGCCAGAAAAGCGCCATGCGTCTGGCAAGAACGGGACGGAATTTATCCACATCCACATCAGCCCTGTTGAATAGCAAGGTGTTGGGGAAGAGGGAGATATCGTATTTGAGACAGAGTTCGCCGAGCAGATTGCGTCCGTCGGGCAGTTTGGCGGCGGGAAGAACGCTTTTCTGGAGCGTGCGGGACTGCATACTGGCATTGATGCCGATCGCGGCGCATTCGCGCAGATTGGTTTCAAGATTGCGGAGAAAACGGTTGGCGTATCCATCCACGCCGTTGGATTCTTTCCAAGTCAGCGCAACGTCGCCGTTGACGATGACGGGAAAAAAGTTGTCAAAACGGGATATGCTCGAGGTTTTTGCCGGCGGCGGAAGTTTGATCCCCTTGATGAACATGGCTTTGTAGCTTGCAGTATATTTGTCGCTCTGTCCGCTGCAGGTGACCGTGAATTCTTTTCCCGGAAATTCCGCCTTGCCGCCCGGAAGAAGTTCGACGGCTTTGCTTTCGCCGTTGATATCGATTTTTGCATTGATTTTTTTCAGGGGGGAAACGATCAGTTTCCGGGGAGCTTTCAGAGAATCCACGCCAAGGACAAGATCGCCGTTGACGGCGAAAACGGGAGCGCCGGTGCCGGAAACGCCGAGAAAATAGGTGATGGTGTACTTTTCTTCCGGCGCAAGTTTGATGTCGGTGTACGTTAGCTCCATGGTGTCGATGCCGGTCCCCACCCAGCAGTAACCGCCCTTTGCCTGTGCGGGATCGAACCCCAGAATGAAAGCGGCGTCCGGTGTGCTTCTGGCGAGGAATCCCCGCTGAAGATTGTTGGAGTGGACCGCGTTGGTCGTTTTGATGTTTTCGGCGTTTTTCTCAAAGACCTGAAGCCAGTCTTTGGTCGGAGAGGTGAGGAATCCGTCGCGGGGAAGCAGACAGTTCTGGATACGGCAGCTGGTGTCGATCGTTTTTTTGCCGGTATTGAACAGCTCGACCGTCACCTTTATCTTCGTGGAATCCGGTTCCAGCGCAAAGGTCTTTTTTACCCGCAATCCGTCGTGATTGCCGCCGTTTTCGGTGCGGGTGACGATGATTTTCCGCGAGGGAACGGGGGAGGACAACTCGTATCTCTTTCTTGAAAAGAGGCCGGGATTGCGTTTCCCGGGAATGATCTCCAAAGCCATTCCGCCCTCTTTTGTCAAAGTGCGCGGTGTGGTGAACTGACGGGGCTTGCCGTCCGCGGTCAGTTCGAGACTTTTGATGCATCCGCCGAAAAGCGGATCGATCTCCGCGCGCAGATACCTGTTCCTCAGGACCGTGGAGGCGCCCGAGGTCAATTTGACATCGTCGATAAAGATCTCCGCATCGGGGAAATTGTTACCCAGCGTTTCGATGCCGACGGTCATTTTGACCGCATTGGAGGGAACTTTGAACTTATATCTGCGTTCGATCCATTTATCCTTTTCATTTTCACGGATGACCCAGCCGGGCATCAGATATTTTTTGCCGCTGGTCTTCCCGGCGGCATCGAAGAACCGGATACGGAAATAAACTCTCGTGTTGGCCGTCCCCTTGACGAACATGGACAACTCCAGAGAACTGTCAGGCGTACAGGCGACGGTCTGGTACGTGCCTCCGAAACTGTTGGGGACGATGGCCTTGATCCGCATGGAATATTTGCCGCTGTGCGCCTGCTCGCTCAACGAGGCTTCAAGTTTTGTCGAGCCGGACTGAAGAAGCGTTTCCCAGTTTTCGGCAAGTTTCAGGCGGAAAGAACGACCATTGGGCTTGGGCAGAGCTTTTTCGAACCCCCCGTTAAGCAGTTCCGCAGCGCCGATTTGGCAGCCGGTCAGCACCGCAAACAAAAGCGGAAATATCTTTTTGACCATTTTTCAACCTCCGATTCTCGACCTTTGCGCTTGTGTAATTTTTTCCGGATTTGCAAACCGATTTGGCGCGACTATATTATAATGTAGTCAATTTCTCCCGTAAAAAAATGGAGCAGTTGGTTGAAAAAATGTCAAATCCTGTCGAAAAAACCAAAGGCTGGCGGAATTTGTATTCCGCGGACAGCCTGCTGACGGAAATCGTTTTGCTCAACGCGGGGTTCATTCCGGATCTCTCATCATGGAACGCGCTTAACTGCATGCAGAATTTCTGGGTGATGTGGTACTGTTTTCGGCCGGGATGTTCGTGCATCTCGGGAGATTACTGCTGCGAATTGACGCCGGAGAAGATCGTCCTCATTCCGCCGAACACTGTCTACACGGGGCGGCTCCACCGGCCGACGCCCCATTTTTACGCATGGTTCGAAACAAAAGCGCCCTTCGATTCGCCAGGGCGGAAGATCCTGGAGATTCCCGCCGGCCCCTTTCTGGGGCAGCTGCACCGGGCCATCGTCTCGGGCAAGCGGAAAAAGGTCTGCCTCATCAACCTGATTTCCAGCGTTCTCCTGAGCATTCCGGAGACATTCTTTCAAAAGCGTTTCGCGGTCCGGTTGAAGGTCATCGAGCAGGCTTTGAGCTTTATCGCGGAGCAGCGGGGAAACGTCTCCAACGGTCGGATCGCCGAAGAACTGCACCTGTCGTCCACGCGGTTTTCCCATCTTTTCAAGGAGGAGGTCGGCGTCTCTCCCCGGCAGTACTGTCTTCAGACGAGGTTGTCCAATTCGGAGCAGCTTCTTCTTCTGGGCTGGCCAATGGGAACCGTGGCCGAGGCCTGCGGTTTCTCCGACCGCTATCACTTCTCCAAGGCGTTTAAGAAGTACTGCGGGATCTCTCCCGGCAAGTGGCAGAAGCAGTTTTCGAACCGTTCCGTTCCTCCGGAACGCGAAGATCCTTCCTGACCAAGGCCCCCCGTCGTATGCCCGCTTGCAAAAACGCCCCCGCCCGTGTATAGTAAGAGGAGAAGGCGCTGTTTCCGATAAGGATTGCCGGTTCCGGGGGAAGGGAAAACCTCTTTTCTCCGTGAAAAGAGGTTTTCCCTTCCCCCGCGCCCCCATCCTTTTCGAGAAAAGCGGGGTGTTTTGGAACCGGGAACAGAGCCGAGGGAAAAAGGAGTCAGTATGGGCGACATATCCTTTCGGGATGAGTTGAGACGCAAGGCCGTGCATTTGAGTTCGCTGTGGATGCCGGTCGTCATGATCGTTTTTTCGCCGTACCGCTGGTATCTCGCCGCATTTTTCGGCATCCTCGCGGCGGCGAGCGTGCTGGTGGAACACGCCTACGCCCGGGGCAATCGCCGGGTGCGGCGCGCGTACGACGTCTTTTTCGGCGGCATGCTGAGAAAGGAGCCGGAGCCCTCCGACTGGGTCATCAGCGGCGGGCCGCCCGTATTGGCCGCGGCGTGCATGGTCCTGCTCTGCTTCCCGCCAGAACTGGCCGCTTCCGCCATGGCGCTGATGCTGCTGGGCGACACCGCCGCCGCCCTCGTCGGCCGCCGCTGGGGCAAGACGCGCTTCGCCAACGGCAAATCCCTCGAAGGCGTCATCGCCTTCATCGCGGTCGGAGCGATCGGATTCGCGGTGTTCCTCTCGTTCCGCGGCATTCCGTTGAGCCGTCTCGTTCCCGTCTCTCTGGCCGCCGCCGCGGTCGGCGCGCTGGCGGAGTTCTTCGAAAAGAAGATCCGTATCGACGACAACTTCGGCATCCCCTTCTTCTCCGGCTGGGCCGCCGTTCTGCTGCTGCACCTTCTCGGATGAAAAAAAATTTGCTTTTTCCGGCAAGGAGAGATATATTATCAAAAATGGACAGTTTTTGACAGTTGGTCAGATGAGGGGGCGCAACATGCGTATCAGAGAAGCCATTCAGCGCGACATCACGTCGGGAGCGTATCCCGAGGAGGGACGTCTGCCGGGACTGCGCACGCTGGCGGCCCGCTACGGTTGCAGCAGAGGGACCGTTTCCAACGCGCTGAAGACCTTGGAACATCAGGGCGTCCTGCGGATGGAGCACGGCCGCGGCACCTTTCTCGGCAGTCTCCGCGGTGGAAATCCCGTCCCCGCCGCCCGCATGGTGGGCGCGGTGCTCCTGCGGGACAGCTGGTTCGAGCCCATGGAGAAACTCCGCGACGAATATCTGAAACGGGGCTGGTTCGTTTCGCTCTACTGCTCATCCGACGATCTTCAGAACCCCGCCGCCGAACGGCATTTTCTCGACCTTGCCGCCAGACAGCGCTTCGCCGGCGTCATCCTCACCGGAACGCCCCTCGAACCCCTGAATACCGAGTTGTACAAGTCCCTGCGCCGGACGGGGATGAAAATAATTCATCTCGTTCATTACAAAGCTGATATGTCGGACGAACCGGCCATATTGCCCGACTTCAGGATGGCCGGAGCCGCCGCCTGCGCCGCCGCCGCGCTCAGGGGGAAAAAGCGCATCCTCGTCCTCCGGCAGGAGGACTCATGCCCTCCCAGCACCCGACTGCGCAACGGAGGCGTCTCCGCCATGGCCTCCGCCCTCGGCGTCGAGTGTCTTCCCGAGGCGGCGCTGGCTTTCTGCGACGGCGATCCGGCCGGAGAATTTGGACAGTTGGAACGGATTTTGGACACTTGCGGGCCTCTCCGCGATGCCGCCGTCCTCGCCGACAACTGCGCCGTGCTTCACGCCGTCGGGAACTACCTTGACGCCGCGGGCATCCCCCCTGCGGAACGCCCCTTTCTGCTCTCGATGTCCGACACCCACTGGCGGCACAGCGATATGAACTGCATTTCGTTCGACTACGGAAAGAGCGTGCGCATGGCCATGGATTACATTTTGGACGAAAGCATCGGTCCCATGGAGCCCTTCCGGCGGACCCTGGAGCCGATCCTGCAGTTTCTCCCGGACACTTCCGGCAAAGATTTCGCAAAAAAATTCCCCATTCCATCACAGAAAGGAAAATGATCATGTCGCAACACAAACTCCAATCCTCGGCCTCATTCCGGAAGCCGGAGACGGTCCGCCGCTTCACGCTGATCGAGCTGCTGGTGGTGATCGCCATCATCGCCATACTGGCCGCCATGCTCATGCCCGCCCTCCAGCAGGCCCGGGAACGGGCCAAGTCGACCAACTGCCTTTCTCAGCAGAAGCAGATCATTTTCGCCTATCTTTCGTACGCCTCCGGCAGCGACGGCTGGCTCTTGTGCACCTATCACGGCAAACTCGGCGGCAGCTGGGGCGACCGACTGGTCAACGCCAAACTGGTCGGCAACAAGAAGATCTTTCTCTGTCCGGAACGGGAGGATCCCGCCGCGGGTTCGGGCAGCAATTACGGCATCGGGCTCAACTACCGCAGTTTCGGCCTGACCGAGAACAACAACGGCAAGCGCTACTACGTCCGCGAATCGGAGATCACCCGCTACCACAACAACTCCAAACTCGTGACCTTCGTCGACGTGCCGTTCAAGTCCCAGGCCTCCCACTGCAACGGGTATTACGGCAGCGTGGGGCAGGGCATCATGGAGATCAACGGGACCACTGCCTACCACATGATCAGCGTCCGTCACAATCTGGCGGCCAACGTGGCCTTTTTCGACGGTCACGGCGGGACCCTGAAATATCCCGAGATCAAGCAGAAGATCTTCTGGCATCCCCAGTACGACAGCGACACCAGCACCAGCACTTTCGTCAACACAGGAAGTTTCTGACATGAAAAGAACGATCGCGTTTTTGGGGGCGCTGGGCTTTTCGTCCGCGCTCTTCGCGGCGACGCCCGTCGCCCGGTACGATTTCGACGGCGCCACGGGACTGCCCGACAAGGCCCTCAAAGGAAAGGTCTCCTACGATGAGGGCGTGCGGGGCAAGGCCCTCAAAATGGCCGACGCCGTCCTGACGATCCCCCGTCCGGCCAAACTCTCGCCGCAGGAGGGGACCGTCACGCTCTGGCTCAAACCCGTCAACTGGGACGGCTCCAGAAAGGAGTTCGTCTTCTTTCTCCAGAGCCTCAACAAGGCCCGCAACGGCCGGCTGATCCTCTACAAATACTCCGGCGCGGCAGGACTGGGCACCACCCTCTGGTTCGGCAACCCCGACGGCAAAAAGAGCAAGGAAAACACCTACGTCTGCACACGGAAAAAGACCGATATGGAGCAGGGCAAGTGGTATTTCCTCGCCGCCGCGTGGAGCAGAAAGGCCAATATACTGCGGGTCTATATCAACGGCAAAGAGGTCGCTTCCGGCCAGTGCAAAGACACCGTGTTCTTCGACGAATTCGGCGATTTCCTTCTCAATCCGCCGCCGTTCCGCCCGGCGGACCGCAGTTACGAGACGCTGTACGACATGCTGCGCTTCTACACTGAGCCCCTGACCGAAAAGGAACTGACCAAAATTTATGAAGAGGAGTCCAGACCCGCCCTCGAGATCCCCATTTCGGCGGCGAAGCCGACATTTCTCTCGGTGCCGCTGATGAAGGCTCCGCCCAGGATCGACGGCAACTTCGAGGCCGCGGAGTGGGCTTCGGCCGCCAAGATGGGCGGCTTCATCGAATTGAGGAACCCCCGGCTTCAGACCGATCCCGACACGCAGGCCTACGTGGGCTGCGATAAAAAAAAAATCTACTTCTGCTTCGTAGGCAAGATCCCCGGTTCGACCAAGCTGGTGAACCGCAAGACCGGGCGTGACAGCGAGGTCTACGCCGACGACGCCTTCGAGATCTACCTGCGTCCGCCCGAAATGGACAAGGGCTTCTATCAGGCGATCTTCAATTACGGCGACGCGATCTTCGACACCCGCAATTCCGACAAGAAGTGGAACGGCGCGTGGACCGTCCGCAACGGCATCTACGAAGGACACTGGATCTGCGAGATCGCCATCGATCTTGCCGAATTCGGCACCGCCTTCCGCGAGGACGCCCGGTGGAAGTTCAACTTCTGCCGCGACCGGCAGCAGGAGCCGGACATCATCTTCTCTTCGGTCTCTCCCGCCGCCATGCCCTACCGGGCGTGGTTCGCCGATCTGCGCACCACGGGCGAGGGGGCCTTCGGACGGCTGACCCTCGATTACAGCCGCCTTTTCGAGCGGAAACTCGCCCTCGATCTGGAGGTCGTCAACCAGTCGGAAAAAAACAAAAACACGACGCTGGAAGTCACCTTTCTCGACGCCGCGGGCCGGGAGACCGGCAAAAAGGTCCTGAAGGCGACGGTCCCCGGAAAAAAGACCCATACCTTCCGCTTCGAGGATCCCCTGACGGGCTTCCGGGCGGGCATCGTGCGTCTCGACGCGACGGCCGAGGGCGGCGAGCGGATCTTCAGTCAGGATATCCCCCTGGTCTTCAAGGATGAAGTCGCGATCTCCACCGAAACGGATCTCGAAAAGGCCCGTCTGTCCTTCGAGATCGATCTCAAGAGCCATTACCGGCTCGCCGGTACGGACCGCGTTCAGGTCTCGCTCAAGTCCAAAAGCGGCAAAACGCTTCACTGCCGGGCGGAGGGAAAACCCGCGGCCCGGGGCTCTTTCGATCTGGCCTCTCTGCCCCCCGGCGACTGCACCCTCGTTTTCCGCTTTCTGGATAAAAACGGCCGGGAACTTCTCAAGACCGAGCAGTATTACAACCACATCGGCCGTCCAGCGTGGCTCACCGAGAAGCCCGGAGCCAATGCGGGCGTCGTGCCGCCCTACACCCCCATCCGCAGGAAGGGCAGCACCCTTTCGGTCATCGGGCGGGACCATGTTTTCGGCTCCGATCTCCTGCCCGACGAGATCGTTTCCGCAGGCGTGAAGCTCTTTGCCGCGCCGCCCGTGCTGAAGGGCAGGATCGACGGAAAAAACGTCGAATTCCGGAACTTTAAGTCCAGGACCGTCAAGGCCTCCGATGATGTTGTCGAACTTGCCTTCACTGCTTCCGCCGGCGGACTGGACCTCAGGGGGACCATGCGCATGGAGTTCGACGGCTTCCTCTGGTACACCCTCGAAACGGCGCGCAAGGACGTGACGCTGAACGAACTCTTCCTCGAAATGGAAATGCCCTCCGAAGTCGCGGCCTTCTACAACGGCCACTTCTTCTCCCGCGAGAACTACGTCGGCAAGGTGAAACCGCCCCTTGACATCCGCCGCGTCCCCTCCCTGTGGAGCGGCTGCGAGGACGTCGGGCTCACCATGGTGACGGAGTCCTTCCAGTACTGGTCCAACCGCGACCCCCTGAAGGCCTTCCGCCTCTTTTCGCGGGGCGGCAACACCGTGTGGCAGGTGCGTTTTGTCGACCGGGACACGAAACTTGCCAAGCGGCCCCTCAAACTCGAGTTCGGGTTCGAGGCCAACCCGGTGAAGCCGCTTCCCGCGGACTTCCGCTCGTGGCGGGTCCACGCCCACAAGCCGGCCAACATCTGCCATCCGTCGCAGGTCAAGCGCGAGATCCGCAAGTACAGCGGCTACAACGGCGGCTTCACCCCGGAATTCGTCTCGATGCAGGCCTTCCGCGATGAAGTGAAACGCTTCCGCGACATGGGCATGGAAATGTCCCTCTACCTCAATCCGACCCTGACCTCTCCGGACACCACCGAATACAAGATCTTCCGCCGCCAGTGGCGCAATCCCTACAACGTCTACCCCCAGTGTCCCGCCTCGTCGCTTTCGGACCTCACCATCTGGCAGGTGGACCAGCTCATCCGCGAGGGCGGACTCAAGGGCGTTTACGTGGACAGTCTCGGCGCCGTCAACTGCGCCAATCCCCTCCACGGCTGCGGCTACATCGACGAAACGGGCGCCCAGAAGCTGACGTGGCCGGTCCGAGCCGTGCGCAACTACATGAAGCGGCTCTACTCCCTGCTCCACGCCCCCGGAACGGACCGCAGGACCAATTTCCTCTGGGCCCACATGTCCGCCCGGACCTGCGCCCCCATCAACGCCTTCGTGGATTTTCAGGCCTCCGGCGAGGAACTCGAGACCGTCATCACCGAAAACCAGAACTATCTGGAACTCTACGATCTCGACGCGTATCTGTGCTATTATCTCAACTCCTCCGGCGTCGTGCCCATGCTGCTGCCCAATCTGGGACGCGTGGGCTCGCCCAAGGCCCGCTGGCAGAGCAAGTACAACGACCAGATCATGGCGCTGGTCCTGCTCCACGACTCCATGCTCTGGGTCTGCTGGTGTCACACCGACTACATCCGCAAGTTCTACAGGATCCTCGACGACTTCGGGTACAGGGATCCGCGCCTCGAGTTCCACTCCTACCGTAAGCAGAAAGCCCTCTCCTCTCCCGATGACGAGGTCTATATCAGTTACTACAGGCTCGACAGCCGCGTCATGGCCGTCGTCGTCAACCGGCGCAATGTTCAGCGCTCCGTCAGAGTGGACATCGACTGGAAGGCCCTCGGCCTCTCCGCTGACTCCCCCCTCAAGGACGCCCGCACCGGCAGGGAGCTTCCGCAGGGCGGCGCTCTGACGCTGGACATCCCCGGATACAATTTCGCATTGATCCAAATAGGAAAGTGAGTGTGTTCCATGAAAATAATGACGTGCAACATCAGATTTTCCTCCATGGGCGGCGATTCCGGACCGCGGCTCTGGGCCAACCGCAGAGAACTCTGCTTCGACGCCATCTCCCGCCGCGATCCCGACATCCTGTGCCTGCAGGAGTGTCACAACGACCAGTTCCGTGATTTCACGGCGGCCTTCGGCGCGGAGTACGACGCCTTTCACGGCAACTCCTACCCCGGGGACTACTTCCCCGAAAACGCGGTCTTCTACCGCAGGAGCCTGTTCCGGAACCTGGGCTGCGGCGCGTGGCACCTTTCTGAAAAGCCCCACGTCTGCGGCTCCAAAAGCTGGAACAGCGAATGCGTCCGCTTCGTCAACTGGCTCCTGCTGTGCGACGGCTCCGGGCGGCAGTTCCGCGTGATCAACACCCATTTCGACCACGCCTCCCAGCTCTCCCGCGAAAAGTCCGCCGAAATGGTCAACGAGGATTCTTCCGTCTGGGATCCCGCCCTGCCGCAGATCCTCACCGGCGACCTCAACTGCGACCCCGACAATCAGGCCATCAAAATACTCGAATCCGCCGGCTGGCGCGACACGCTCTTGGGCGACGACCGCTGGGCGCTCACCTGTCACGAGTTCAACGGTCCCGAGTCCCGCGTCGATTACGGCATCTGCGGCAAGGGCAGGATGGATTACGTCTTTCTGCGCGGTCCCGCCGCTGCCGGAAAAACCGAGATCGTCCGCGATTCCCGCAACGGCGTCTGGCCCAGCGACCACTACTTCGTCTTTTCCGAAATCACCTTTGCCGAACAGAAATAAGGACTGACATCATGCGCTACGGTTATTTCAAACACTGGCTCCAGCCCGCCTGGAAATTCGTCGACTACATGAAGAATGAGGGATTCGACATCGAACAGATCGACTACTCCCTGCCCGGATATCTCGAAAAATTCGACGTGGCCATCATCGAACAGAACGGCTTCAACGACTACATCGAAAACGACGAACCCTACATCGCCGACTGGGTGAAGCGGGGCGGCATCCTGCTTTTCATGCATCAGGACTATCAGCGCTGGGCGCCCTATTTCCTGCCCTCCGAAGTCGGCTACACCCAGCTCATCCACCGCCATATCCCCACCGTGCGCGTCGCAAAGGACTGCCCCGTCTACATGTGCTACATGATGCCGTGGATCGAGGAAAAAGGCAAGGCCCTCTTCAACGTGCCCGAAAAGATCACGCCAGACGAGATGCTGGACTGGCACGTGCCCTCCAACAGCTTCCGCATCGTCCGCTTCAACGAAAAGGAGGAACCGCCCGAAGTCCTGCGCACCGCCGCCCAGTCCTGCTTCCTGGCCAATCCCGCGTGGGACATCCTCGGCTCCTACATGGACCCCGCCGTCCGCGACGGCGCCCTCATCCTGCGCGCGAAATACGGCAAGGGCATGTACTTCATCAATCAGCTCCTTTTCCCCGAACTCGAGCCCGCCCCCGGCGACCGTTGTCTCGCCTTCTGGAAAAAGTATCTGCGCAACCTCGACGCCTATATGGCCCGCTTCAAGGCAGGTCTCCCCGAGCCCGCCGTCCCCGCCCCCGGACCGATGGCGGAAAAGAAAAATTATAAGCTGGCCATCCACATGCACTCCCTCGACTGGTACGGCTGCGACTCCGCCCCCGGCACCATCAACGCCATGATGCGCTACATGAACTTCGACATCTGCGCCCTCGCCGTCAAGGACGTGGGCCCCTACGCCGGAAAACTCGATCCCGCCAAATATTCCGACGACAAGGTCCTCTTCCTCGACGGTCAGGAGTACCACCCCTTCAACTGGAAGGATAAATACGACGCCCGCAGCCACAACACCTACCACATGCTCCCCATCGGCATCGATCCCGACGCCTACACCGGGGAGTTCACCCGCAGCTTCTACGGCGACGACGAGATAAACAGCTACCTCGAACGGGCGATCAGGTACGTCCATGACAAGCACGGCGCCGTCTGCGCCACCCATCCGCAGGAGATCGAATACTGGATGGATTACGACTTCGACGCCGTGGACCACGAGCCCCTCCTGCCGCTGGACGGAGGCCCCATAGAGAAATTCTGGCTCAAGGGCGGCCGCATCGCCGTCATGAACTCCGTGGACCTTTTCGGATTCCGCCGGATCCTCGACAACCCCGCCGTCAACTTCGTCTATCTGCAGGGCGAAAAACCCTGCCGCGACAGCGTCGTCAAGGCCATCCGCGCCCACCACACCATCGCCGCCGCCTGGTTCGACGAGGCCGACGTCACCCTCAACGGTCATCTCCCCGGCGACATCGTCCCCCGCACCGAACTCAAGGACGCCGTCCTCGAAGTCTCCGCAAAGATCTCCTCCGGCACCGTCCGCGAAGTCAGAGTCTACGCAGGAAGCGAAGTCATCTACCGCTGCTCTCCCGACAGCGCCTCCGTCACGCTCAAGATCCCGCTCCCCGACATCGGCAGCGCTCCCTTCGTCCGCGTCGAAGCTCAGGGCGACGACCCGAAAAAACTCATGGCCTCCACCCCCTTCTTCGTTTCCTGAAAAAGGGGAGGGCGGCGGTTCCGGGGGAAAGGGAAGAACTTTTTTTGACGTGAAAAAAA
>JAFTDL010000326.1 GCA_017454215.1 Lentisphaeria bacterium
CGCCATGCGAACTTTCCTTCATTCCGACCTCCCTGTCGAGTATCCGTCTGCTCTGTCATGCAATAAGCGATGCGCACACATTTTACATAATCAGTATTACGCGACGTTGTTTCACCCTGATCGAGCTGCTGGTGGTGATCGCCATCATCGCCATACTGGCCGCCATGCTCATGCCCGCTTTGCAGCAGGCCCGGGAGACGGCGAAGCTCTCGACCTGCCTCAACAACCTGAAGCAGCAGGGCAACGGCATGAGTTTTTATGTGAACCAATACGACTGGTTCCCCTGCGCGGGCGTCACGATCCCCCATGGTGCTCTCATCAATGCCGGCATCGCTTCATGGAAAGTCAACATCGCCATCATGCTGGGACTTCCGAAAGGCACGACGGCAGGGTTCGATGACGCTCAGAAGAAGGCCGTTACCTCCGGAGCGTTCCTCTGCCCGAATTACACCGCGTTTGATAAACTCGCGGAGTCAAACAGGCATCTTGGCGGAGGTTATGCCTACACCTATATCTCCGGCAGCGGCGTCCGGGGGAATATCGGCAAATCGCTGGGTTATTTCGGAAAGGACGACGCGACAGGCAAAAACGTGCCCTTCTATTCCCACGGGACTGAAGTCAAGCGTCCCTCCGCAACCATCGCGGTCGGAGAAAACAATGATAAAGCGTCCGATCTCGCTACCAATGGCATGAAGTCCAATTACGTCTATGCCGTCTCGGACGCTACCCCCGTGCTGGGACGTCACAGCGACTACACGAAGATGGGCCTGCTCTGGGTCGACGGTCACACCAGTGCCATGTCCAATGCCGACATCAAGACGGGCAAGCCCATTCCCGGCAAATCGGCGGGTTACAACAAATACTACTATTTCACGCTGATAGCAAAATGAGATGATATTTTTCCGTTCCCGCTGAGAACGGCTGATCCCCGAAGAAAAAAGAGACCACCCGATTGGTTCCGTTCATAAGAAAAACTCAACTTCATCCGATAAAATCGAACCCCAAAGGAGACATGAAAATGAAACACACAGGTTCTGAGCACAACAGGACCGAAGCGGCGCGGAAGCGCTTCACATTGATCGAGCTCCTCGTCGTCATCGCCATCATCGCCATACTGGCCGCGATGCTCATGCCCGCCCTGCAGCAGGCCCGGGAGACGGCCAAGCTCTCCTCCTGTCTCAACAACCTGAAACAGCAGGGCAACGGGCTGAACCTCTACACCAATCAGTACGATTACTTCCCCTGCGCGGGCGTCACCATCCCCCACGGCTCCCTCCTCAATGCCGGCATCACTTCGTGGAAAGCCAACATCGCCATCATGCTGGGGATGCCCCAAGGCACGACCACAGGCTACAGCGACGAGCAGAAAAAGGCCATCACCTCGGGCGCGTTCCGCTGCCCGAACTACACCCTGTTCGAGCGGCTCCCCGCCAGTTACCTCATTTACGGCGGCGGGTACGCCTATCCGTACATCAGCGGCAGCGGCATAAGGGGGAATATCGGCAAAGCCCTGGGCTACTTCGGCAAGGACGACACGACCGGCAAGAACGTGGCCCTCTACTCCCACGTGACCGAAGTCATGCGTCCCTCGGCCACCATCGCCGTCGGCGAAAACAACGATCACGCCTCCGACATCGCCACCAATACAATGAAATCCAATTATCTCTACGCCGTTTCGGACGCCACCCCCGTTATGGGCCGCCACAGCGACTACTCCAAAATGGGTCTGCTCTGGGTGGACGGCCACACCAGCGCCATGGCCAATTCCGAGATCAGGACGGGGAAACCCATCGCCGGAAAGTCCGCGGGGGACAACAAATACGACTACTTCACCATGATCGCCAAGTGAGACAGCACTTTTCCGTTCCCCGGGCCCGGGGAACGGTTGATTTTGGAGAAACAATAACCAACCGGTTAGTTTCATTTGATGACACGACGTCATGCAAATAACATCGACCGCAAACAAGGAGGTAAGAGAATGACAGACGCAAAATCCGAATGCTTCGCGCCCGGGGCGGCTCAAAAGGGCTTCACTTTGATCGAGCTCCTGGTGGTGATCGCCATCATCGCGATATTGGCGGCGATGCTGATGCCCGCGCTGCAGCAGGCACGGGAGACGGCGAAGCTCTCGACCTGTCTCAACAACCTGAAGCAACAGGGCAACGCCATGAATTTTTACATAAGTCAGTACGACTACTTTCCCAACACCAACATCCAGGTTCCGTACAGCGGGGGATTGATCGGAAAGAGCTGGTACGCATGGAAGATCCAGCTGGCGATCATGATGGGCATGTCGACCAGTTCCCCCAACCCCCTCAACGACAGCCGGAGAAAACTTCTCTACACCGGCATGTTCCACTGCCCCAACTACACCGCCTTCGACAAGGTGTCGACTCTCTGGGCCGCGGGCGGTTACGGCTATCCCTACACCGGAGGCGGAAGCAGCGGGTTCAACAAAAATCTGGGCTACAACAGCGTCCCGACCAAGGCCAATGAGGTGCGCCGCCCCTCGATCACCATCGCCGTCGGAGAACCCAACGACAAGGTCGATCTCTCCACCGACTTGAAAAATTCGCTGTTCTACGGAACATCGGATGTGACCCCCGTGCTTGGACGTCACAGCGATTACAGCAAGATGGGCCTGCTCTGGGTGGATGGCCACACCAGCGCCATGCCCAACAGCGAGATCAAGCAGGGCAAGCACTTCGACAACGACGCAAGCCACGACAAATACTACTACTTCACGCTGCTGGCGAAGTAAAAAAGAAGAGGAGTCCCGTCATATGAAAAAGATGTTTTCTCTCACACTGGTCCTGACTTCGCTTCTGGGCGCGGCGGAGCTTCTGCCCGATCCCGGATTCCTCACGGCGAAACCGGGCGCGGCCCCTGCCGGATTGAAAATGCCCGCAGCCGGCGGTCAGGTCACGGTCGAAAAAAAGGACGGTAAAAACGTCCTCAAAATTCAGGCGGAGAAAAATTACTATCTGCGCTCAGTCAAGTACATCCCGGTCAAGGGGGGTGAAAAATTCACCCTTGCCGCCGACGTTTCGGGCAGGGGCACGGTCCGGCTCGTGGTCAACTGCTTCAGCACGGAGCACCGTTTCTGCGGCAGCATGAGTCAGGACTTCAAGGTGTCCGGCAGACAGGAGATCAAAAAGGAGTTCACCGTTCCCGCCAAGCTCAACGGCAAGGACGTGGGCACGTGTCTCTTCGATCTGGCCTTCCCCGCCGGATCGTGGGAGGTCGCCCGGTTCGGCGTCACGGACGGCAGTGCAAAATAAGACAAAAGACAAGGAGCATCGGTCAATATGAAAAAACTGTTCACTCTCACGCTCCTCGGGAGCGCTCTTCTGCTGGGCGCGGCGGAGCTTCTGCCCGATCCCGGGTTCCTCACGGCAAAACAGGGCTCTGCGCCCGCCGGATTGAAAATGCCCGCCTCCGGCGGTCAGATCTCGGTCGAAACAAAGGACGGTAAAAACATCCTCAGGATCAAGGCGGAGAAAAACTTCTATCTGCGCTCGCTCAAGTACATAAGCGTCGGCGAGGGGCAGAAGTTCACCCTCGACGCCGACGTTTCGGGAAAGGGCACCGTCACCCTCACGGTCTACTGTTTCGGCAAGACCCATCTCTTCAGCGGACGGATGACTCAGGCCTTCAAGGTGTCCGGGCGGCAGACGATCAAAAAGGAATTCACCATCCCTGCAAAAATCAACGGCAAGGACGTGGGCACGTGTCTCTTCGACATCGCCTTCTCCGCGGGGAACTGGGAACTGGCCCGCTTCGGCGTCTCCGACGACCGCACCTCGCCCGACACCGAGACTCTGAACAAGAGCGTCGCCGAGGCGTTGGCGGGCGACGGCGTCGTGCGGCTGCCCGGGAAAAAGATGAACATCTGCTCCGTCGTGATCCCGGCGGGCGTCACGCTCCGCTTCGCTCCCCGGACGGAGCTCAATTTCCTGCCCGGCACCGTCATGACCCTCAACGGCCGGATCGACGCGCCGCTGAAGCAGATCTTCTCCGGCGACGTCAAGTTCGCGGGGATGCCCGATGTGCCGGAAGTCTTTCCCCAGTGGTTCGGCGCCAGGGGCGACGACCGCAATGACGACGGTCCCGCCCTGCAGGCGGCCGCCGACATGGCCAAACTCACCCGCAACAGAAAACTCAACATTCCCCAGGGCCGCTACCGCATCGAACAGAGGATCGAGGTCTGCTGCAGCATCGACTGCTTCGGCACGCTGGTGGTCCCCATCGAGCCGGATTACACAAAGAAGACGCTGGCCCACTACGTGCCCCAGTTCCCCCCGGTCAAGACGGGCGGGATCCTCGTCAAGCCCGACCAGGAGAGGCTCTCTCTTGATCCCGAACCCTTCTACGGCATAAAGGAAAACGATTTCAAACTGCCGAAATACACCGGGATCCCCGTCAAGAACGAACCGGGCAGAACGATCGATCTGGCCCCCGGCGGCACCCTGTGTCTCTATTCGACGGATTTCTTCACGGCACGCAAGGTCAACAATCAGGACCACACCTACGAGCCCAACGACGTTTTCGAGATCATCAGCCCCCTGGGCGCGGTCTTTCCCGAATCGGCCTTCGACTACAAGAAGCCCGTGAACGTGCCGGAGTGGTCCAAGGACAAGGTCTACAAGCGCGGCGACTACGTCATGCGCAACGGCAGCGTCTACAAGGCCACCTACCCCTCCGGCCCCGGAGTGGTGCACACCGACAGGTTCAAGGGAACGGCCCCCGTCGGTCCCAAGGACCCCGCGTCCGTCAAGGTGCCTTACAGCATCGTCGACTTCCCCATCAAGTACTCCAGCGGGAAGACCGACAAGCTCATGGTCTGGCGCAAGCACATGATGTGGGCCTTCTACGATC
>JAFTDL010000327.1 GCA_017454215.1 Lentisphaeria bacterium
CCAGCAGGGAAACGATGATCTCGTCGCCGGGCCGGAGCAGCGGCCGCACGTAACTCTGCGCGACGAGGTTGATCCCCTCGGTGGTGCCGCGCACGAAGACGATGTCTTTCGCATTCCCCGCGCCGAGGAATTTCGCCACCGTGGAACGGGCGTTCTCATACGCGTCCGTCGAGCGGGCGGCCAGCTCGTGGGCGCCGCGGTGCACGTTGGAGTTCTCGTGCAGATAGTAGTGCGAAATGCGGTCGATGACCTGCCGCGGGCGCTGGGTGGTCGCTCCGTTGTCGAACCAGATCAGCGTCCTGCCGGAGTCGAGACGCTCGGAGAGGATCGGAAAATCCGCGCGGATCGTGTCCACGGGGACAGTTCCGACTGCGGCCCGGGAGCGGGGCACTGCTTTTTCTCCTTCGTCAACCGCGGACGCCGCTCCCGCTTTCGAGGCGGAGACCAGCGTCGGCGAATAGGCTTCGGAGGATGCCGCGGCACTTTCTCCGCGGACCACATCCGAGGCGAGACGCGCCCAGTCGTTCCCCGCGTTTCCCGCCGGGACCGGGGCCGGACCTCCGCCCAGTTCGGACGCCCAGGCCAGCATCTGCGCTTCGCTTGGCAGACCCGCGGCAGAAGGCGTCAGATCAGTTCCGGTCGTAGTCATGGTATTCTCCCACATCCACATCTTCCAGCACGGCGATGGCGTCGTCAGCCAGGATCGCCGCCGAGCAGTACAGCGCCAGCAGGTACGACGCCACGCCGCGGTCGTCGATGCCGCGGAAACGGATCGAGAGGCCCCGCGAGTGTTCGCCCTGCAGACC
Organism: Lentisphaeria bacterium; assembly: GCA_017454215.1. Lineage (GTDB taxonomy): Bacteria > Verrucomicrobiota > Lentisphaeria > Victivallales > Victivallaceae > UBA1784. Next base: position 807 of record JAFTDL010000327.1, read on the forward strand.
GTTCTGATAGAGCCCCACCACGCCGCGTTTGGCTTCGCCGGAGCGGATCAGCAGGATGTTCGTCCGGCCGCTCTGCGACTTCGGATTCTTCAGGCCGTCCACCAGCATCTTGTCGCTGGGGACCAGCGGGATGCCGCGCCACAGGATGAACCGTCCGCCGTTGATGTCGGCGGTGACGGGCGGCACGCCGCGCCGGGTGCATTCCCGCTCGAAAGCCGCGATGGCCCGGGGATGCGCGAGGAAGAACGAGGGTTCTTTCCACACCTTGGAGATGAGTTCATCCAGATCGTCGGGCGTCGGCGCGCCGTTCCGGGGCTGGATGCGCTGGGAATCGGGCACGTTTTTCAGGAGACCGTAGTCATCGTTGTTGATGAGCTGGCTCTCCTGACGTTCCCGCAGGCTCTCCACGGCCAGCGCCAGCTGTTCCCTGGCCTGATCGTAGGGAGAACTGAAGACGTCCGCCACCTGCGTATTGACGTTGATGATGGTGGAGATCGAATTCAGGATGTACTCCCGCGGCTTGGATTCGTAATCGACGAAGCCCTGCGGAATGACGTCGCGTTTGGGTTTGGAACTGCAGAGCACTTCCAGCGGCGTGTTGCCTTCTTTCACCCGGTTGACCCGGTAGATGCCCGCGTCCAGTCCCTTGAATTCCAGAAATTTCGTGATCCACCGCGGGGTGAGCATCCCGAACTGGGGCTTCGTTTTCGTGACATCCGCCAGCTGATAAGCCGCGGCTTTTCCCAAAGCGTTGAATTTGATTTCTTCCGACATGGTGTTATTCCTTTCCGTTGTGAAATTTTTTCTGCGTCATATCTGTTTTGCGGAGGGATCGACCTCGCGGATCCACCCCTGCACGCCGTCGAGGAGATTCATCATCTTTCCCTGATACCCCGCCCCGCGCAGATTGCGGATGGCCAGGATGCTGCGCTGGCCGATCTTGCAGACGAAAACGGTGTCGACGGCGGGATTCAGCTCGTCCATGCGGCGGATCACCTGGCCGAGGGGGATCACTTTCGCGTTCGGAAACTTGAAGTAGGCCCGTTCGTGAGGCTCCCGCAGGTCGATCACCTGCACGGGTTTGTTTTCGTCGAAGCGGCGCTTGAGTTCCGTTGCGGAGATGGACTCCACCGGCGCCTCGTCCGGCTTCGCGCCGATCCGGCAGAAACTCTCGTAGTCGACAAGTTCCGTGATGGTCGGGTGTTCGCTGCAGACGGGACACTCGGGATCCCTTTCCAGTTTGAGCTCGCGGAACTTCATCTTCCACGCGTCGTAGAGCAGCAGACGGCCGATCAGGGGATCGCCGCCGCCCACCAGCAGTTTGATGACCTCGTTGGCCTGGATCATGCCGATCACGCCGGGCAGGATGCCCAGCACGCCTCCTTCGGCGCACGACGGCACCAGTCCCGGCGGGGGCGGTTCGCGGTAGAGACAGCGGTAACAGGGACCGTGCTTGGCGTAAAACACGCTGGCCTGCCCCTCGAACTGGAACACCGAACCGTACACGTTGGGCTTGCCCAGCAGTACGCAGGCGTCGTTCACCAGATAACGCGTCACATAGTTGTCGGTGCCGTCGGCCACAACGTCGTATTCGCGGATGATGTCCAGCGCGTTGTCGCTCTTCAACGGCTCGTTGTAAGTCACCACGTCGACCAGCGGGTTCAGCGCCCGGATGCGGTCCCGGGCGGAGGCGACCTTGGGACGCCCCACATCCCGGCTGCCGTGGATGATCTGCCGGTGGAGATTCGAGACGTCCACGCAGTCGAAGTCCACCAGTCCCAGAGTTCCGACGCCCGCGGCGGCCAGATAGAGGGCCAGCGGCGCGCCCAGACCGCCCGTGCCGACGATCAGCACTTTGGCTCCCTTGAGTTTCTTCTGCCCTTCGATGCCGATCTCGGCCAGAAGAAGCTGGCGGCTGTAGCGCGTGATGTCGTCGTGGGTCAGGTCCTGCAGACGGTCCGCGGGAACAAGCCCCGAAACAAGTTCGCTCATATTTCAGAAACCTCCCGCAATGGCCGGCACGATCGTCACGACCGCATCCGGTTTGACCGGCGTATCGAGACCGTTCAGCTTTTTGATGTTGTTCCCGTCGACGAACACGTTCACGAAGCCGCGCAGTTTCGTGTCGTCCTCGTAGATCTGATGTTTCAGGTCGGGATAGGTTTCGGCGAGAGCGGCGAGGGCCTCGCCGACGGTGGCGCCCTCGGCCTCGACTTCGGACTTGCGGTCCGTAAACGCCCGCAATGCACTCGGGATCAGAATCGACACGCTCATGATCATACTCTCCTTATGTTGGTTGTTTTCACGGTTCGATTTTCAGATTTTCGGCATCGAACGCCTCGCGGCTGAGCCGCAGCCGCCAGTCGGTCATATCCTCCGGCCTGCCGTTCGCGACCCGCAGAATGACGTAGTGATAAAACGGCAATGCGTGGTCGCGGTCATACGCCGACGGCGCGGCGGGATGGTCCGGATGCGAATGGTAGAACCCGATGATGTCGAGCCCGAGCCGGCGCGCTTCCAGTTCGGCTTGCATCATCTCTTCGGCCGTGATCAGGAAACGGTGATACTGCTCGCCGCTCTCGCGGGCGTTCACGACCGGCCGCAATGATCTCACGACATGGCCGTCGCCGTCTTCGGTCCCCAGCAGGATGCCGCAGCATTCATCGGGATACGCCTCGGCCCCGGCCCGCCGGATCTGTTTTTCTGTCTTTTCCGTAAGGTTCAGCACGGTCATTCCCTCCAGAAATCCTGCGAAAGATAGCGGTTGCCGTTGTCGCACAGGATCGTGACCACCACGGAACCGGCCGGCAGGGTTTCCGCAAGTTTCAGCGCCGCCGCGACATTGGCCCCGGAACTTATCCCTGCGAGGATCCCCTCCTCGCGGACCAGACGCCGGGTCATCGCGTACGCTTCCTCCGTGGAGACCTCCAGCCTGACATCCGCGATCGACTCGTCGAAGAAGCCCGGATGGATGGTCGAGGCCATGTGCTTCATGCCTTCCAGTCCGTGGAACGGCGAATCCGGCTGCATCAGGACCGATTTCACTTCCGGATTCAGATGCTTGAGTCCCCGGCTGGTTCCCATGAAGGTGCCCGAGGTGCCGGTCCCAGCCACGAAATGCGTC
>JAFTDL010000328.1 GCA_017454215.1 Lentisphaeria bacterium
ATGTTGGTGTCTGTTGTTTCTTTTCCGATTTGCCGTGACAAAACTCTTATTCAAAAAAAATGGAGCCTACATCCGGACTTGAACCGGAGACCTCATCCTTACCAAGGATGTGCTCTACCGACTGAGCTATGTAGGCACTTCCTCCACCGTAGTGAATACAAAAAAATGGTACTCGAGGGGGGACTTGAACCCCCAAGGATTACTCCATATGGACCTCAACCATACGCGTCTGCCAGTTCCGCCACCCGAGCACACTAACAACACATTCCAAACAACCTCGTCCGCCGTTTCACACAGCCGAACTGTTGCCTAATATACCCCCGACTCCGCAACAATGCAAATCCTCAAATCAACTTTTTTGGACTTTTTTCGTGAAAAAAGGCGTTTTTTTCCGTTTTTCTTCATCGAAACGCGCCGGAAGCAGACTCCAGCGGGGTTCCTGACGGGAGTTGCCGACGGCCAGTTCCAGCGCCCTGCGGCTGCCGATGAGCACCAGAAGTTTCTTCGCGCGCGTCATGGCCGTGTAAAGAAGGTTGCGCTGCAGCATGACATAGTGCTGATTGAGCAGCGGCACCACCACCGCGGGAAACTCGCTGCCCTGAGACTTGTGGATGGTCACGGCGTAGGCGGGCGCCAGCTGATCCAGTTCGTCTCCGGCGTACTCCACGTTTCGCGCGGCGTCGAAGCGCACGTTCAGACGGCGTTTCGCGGGGTCGACCGAAACGATGCGGCCGAAGTCCCCGTTGAACACGGACTTGTCGTAATTGTTGGCGATCTGCATGACCTTGTCTCCGCGGCGCAGCGTCTTTTCGCCCTGAACGATCTGTTCTCCGCCCCCGGCATTGAGTCTCTCCCCGAGCAGACGGTTGAGATTTTCGGCGCCGCAGACGCCCCGGTTCATGGGCACGAGGACCTGTATCTGCTCCATGGGGTCGAAGCCGAAGCGGCGGGGAATGCGTTCGGAGACCATGCGGCAGATCATTTCGGCGGCCCGGCCGGGATCCTCCTGGTCGATCCAGTAGAAATCACCGGCGCCCGAACCGGCGGAAAGCCGCGGCAGAAGGCCCCGGTTCACCAGATGGGCGTTGGAAATGATGCTGCTCCCCTCGGCCTGACGGAAGATCCGGGTGAGCGCCGTGACGGCGAAGAAGCCCCCGGCGATGAGATCGGCCAGCACCCGTCCGGGTCCCACCGAGGGAAGCTGATCGGCGTCCCCCACCAGGACCACGCCGGTTCCGGGCGAAACGGCGTCGAACAGGGCGTCGGCGATGACGATGTCCAGCATGGAGCACTCGTCGACGATGAGCAGATCGCAGTCCAGCGGATTGTCCGCGTTGAAGCCGAACCTGTTGGTCCCGGGATCGTACATGAGGAGCCGGTGAATGGTCTTGGCCTGAAGTCCCGCGGCGTCGCCGAGGCGTTTGGCGGCCCGGCCCGTGGGCGCGGCGAGCATGAGCCGGAGTTTTTTCGCCGCGGCGAGATCGGCCAGTTCGCCGATGACGGTGGTCTTGCCGACGCCGGGACCGCCGGTGATGATCGAAAGCGGGGAGCACGACACCGCGGCGACGGCCGCGCGCTGCTCAGGCGCCAGATGCGGAGAAATCCTGCCGCAGTCGAGGCCCCGGCAGGCGAAATCCCCGGCGCGGGCGAGAGAGGCGATATTGGCCGCCAGACGCTTCTCCGCGCGCAGCAGCAGCGGAGTGTAGATCATGTCGCGGTCCAGCCGCAGAAGGCCCCGCAGCAGGGCGGATTCGACGCCGCGGGCAGCCTCGGCGGGCGTGCGTCCCGTCAGTTCGGCCGTGCGGGATTCGAGTTCTGCCCGGGGAGCGCAGACGTGTCCGGCGGAGACCATGGTGTTGAGCGAAAACACCGCCGCCGCGGTCAGGCGCTCGGTGGAGTCGGCGGCAAATCCCAGAGTCCGCGCGATGGCGTCCGCCCGGAGAAAACCGATCCCGGAGACCTCCTCGGCCAGACGGTAGGGATTTTTTTTCACGATCTCCGCCGCCCCGGAACCGTAGGAGGACATGAGACGCGAGCAGTAAGCGGGCGTGATCCCCAGTCCCTGCAGGAAGATCAGGCAGTCGCGGCGGCCGGAGGATTCCCGCCAGATGCGGCCGATCTCGGCGGCCTTCTTCCTGCCGATGCGGGGGATCTCCGCGATGCGCAGCGGACTGTTCTGCAGGATATCCGGCGTCTTTTCGCCGAACCGGTCGACGATGAGCGCCGCGGTCCGGGCGCCGACGCCGGGAACGGAGGAAGCGAGAAAACGGCGGATCCCCTCGGCGGTGAGTTCGGGGCGCACGAAAAAGCCCGACACTTTGAATTCCTCGCCGAAATCGGCATGATCCTCGAAGACGCCGGTGAGCTCGACGAACTGGCCGGGCCGGATGCCCGCCAGCGTGCCGCAGGCCTGGACCCGGTTGCCTTCGGGCGTGACCAGTTTGATGACGGCAAACCCGTTCTCCGCGTTTTCATAGAGAACGCGCTTCACCTCGCCGGAGATCCGGAAAGCCGTGCTGTCGTCTCTCTCCGCCATCAAACCGTGCCGGAGGGCTCCTGTTTCCGGGCGAATTTCTCCTTCAGGCGCTGTTTCGCCGCCTTGAGAGCGCCGTAATCGGCGGTGCGGGCCTGATAGAAACGGTCAAG
>JAFTDL010000329.1 GCA_017454215.1 Lentisphaeria bacterium
CTATCTGGGCGTCAAGATCCAGTTCCAGCCCAAGATCATCGACGAGCGCGTGATCGACGTCGACGTCAAGCTGCCGCCCATCAAGACCTTCGTCGACTGGATGGTTTTCGATGCCCGCCGGATCCAGGTCGACGGCACCTACGACGACGGCGAATACTACAAGATGCCGATCTTCAATGAACGTGCGATCACCACGTCGGCGCGGGTCTATGACGGCGACACGATCCTCGTGGGCGGTATTGCCACCGACCTCACCAAGACCTGCAGCGACAAGATCCCGATCCTCGGCGATCTGCCTTTCATCGGAAGGTTCTTCCAGTCGCGGTACACCGAGGCGGAGAAGGGAAATCTGCTGATCTTCCTCACCTGCCGCATCGTCAATCCCGACGGCAGCGCCAAGTATCCTGAGGGCAGACGGGCCAACGGCGTCGTGAATTTCGGCAAGAATCTCTAACGGAGGGATGCCGGGTCCCGTTCTTCCGGAGAATCATCCGTCGCCGCCCGCCTTCCCCCCGGACGGCGGGCGGTTCTGCAACCGGAGGAGAGCGGTGGTCGTTTTCCGGGAGACCGCAAATTGAAACCGCCTTCGGGCGGATGAAGGTTTTTGAGATATTTTTCGGGAGGAAAATCATGGTCACACTCAAAACAAATTTCGGAGACATCGTCATTGAGCTTTTCGAGAAGGAAGCTCCGGTCACGGTGAAGAATTTTCTCAGTTACGTCAACTCGGGGTTTTACAAGGAAACACTGTTTCACCGGGTCATTCCGGGATTCATGATCCAGGGCGGCGGCATGGACCGGTCGTTCGATCAGAAAGCGACGGGCTCTCCGATCAAAAACGAGGCCGCCAACCAGCTTTCGAACAAGCGCGGCACCATCGCCATGGCCCGGACGAGCGTCGTGGACTCCGCAACCAGCCAGTTCTTCATCAATCTGGCGGACAACGATTTTCTGGATTTCCGCGCGCCGACGCCCCAGCACTACGGCTACTGCGTTTTCGGCAAGGTCGTTTCCGGAATGGACGTGGTCGACCGGATCGCGGGCGTGGCCACCGGCCGGCGGGGCATGCACACGGACGTGCCTCAGGAGGATGTCGTCATTCTCGATGCCGTTGCGGGGAGTGAAAAATGAAACTTTTCATCGCAGGTCTTCTGATCCTTCTGGCCGGTTATGCCGTCTACGGACGTCTTGTCGAAAAAGTTCTCGAACCCGACGACCGTGAGACGCCCGCCGTCTCGCGGCGCGACGGAGTGGACTTCATGGTGCTTCCCCACTGGAAGAACATGCTCATCCAGCTGCTCAACATCGCGGGCATCGGGCCGGTCATCGGCGTGATCCTCGGCATCAAGTTCGGCGTCATCGCCTTCGTGATCATTCCCGTCGGCAACATCATCGGCGGCTCGGTCCACGATTTTCTCTCAGGCATGATGTCCCTGCGCAGCGGCGGAGCGAATCTGCCCGAGATCATCAGGGAGAACATCGGCAAAAGGTTCTATCCTTACTTTTCGGCGTTCATGATCTTTCTGTTGCTGCTGGTGGTGGCGGTCTTCATCAACGTGCCCGCCCAGCTGGTGGACGGCATGGTCCCGGGTCACTCCGTTTTCTGGTTTGCCGTGGTGGTGATCTTTGCCTACTACATCATCGCGACCCTCTTTCCCGTCGACAAGATCATCGGGTTGTGCTATCCGTTCTTCGGCGCGCTGCTTCTTCTGGGGACGTTCGCCGTGTTTTGCGGAATGATCGTCAAACTCGTCGACGCCCCGCAGCTGCTGGAGGAATCCGCGGCGTTCAAGGCGCGCATGTTCACTCCGGCCAAGGACCAGCCGATCATACCCATGCTCTTCGTCACCATCGCCTGCGGTATCCTCTCTGGGTTCCACGCCACGCAGAGTCCCATCATCGCCCGCACCATGTCCAGCGAAAGGCAGGCGCGCTCCTCGTTCTACGGCATGATGGTCGTCGAGGGGGTAATCGCCATGATCTGGGCCGGAGCGGCGCTGATGATCTACAATCTCTTTCCCGAGCTCATGGCCAAGGTGCCGGGCAAGGTGCTGGGCGACATCACGGGATTCTTTCTGGGCAAATACGCGGGGAGCGTCACCGTCATCAGCGTCATCATTCTGGCCGTCACCAGCGGCGACACCGCCATGCGCAGTCTGCGTCTGAGTTTGGCCGAGATGGCCCGGATCCCCCAGAAGAAGATCGCCAACCGCATCATTCTCTGTGTGCCGCTTATCGTGATCGTGGCGCTGCTGCTCTGGTGGTCCAACAAGAGCGCCGCCACGTTCAATCAGCTGTGGAACTACTTTGCCTGGGGCAATCAGGTGCTGGCCGCGTGCACTTTGGCCGCGGGAACGATCTGGCTGGGTGTGCGCGGCAAATCCGGCTGGATCGCCTGGCTGCCCGGCGCGTTCATCAGTTTCGTGGTCATCACCTATATTCTGTGGACCTCCCCCGCTCACCGCGGTCCCGCGGGAGTCGGACTGGAACTCGACTACGCCTATCTGCTGGCCGGATTCTTCGTCGTGATCATAACCATGATGCTCTATGAACGGATCGAGATCCTGCGGAAAGAGACCCGGCAGTGAAGGTCGCCATCGGGATATTCGTCTACTTCCCGTACGGCGGTCTTCAGTCCGACATGAAAAAGATCGCCGCGGAACTGGCTTCACGCGGAGCCGACGTAACTGTTTACACCGGCGCGTGGCGCGATACGGAGCGTCCGGCCGGGATCCGGGTCGTCGAACTCGACGTCTCGGGCGCCTCCAGCCATGTCCGGGCCGTGGATTTCGCCCGTAAATTCCGCCGGGCCGCCGCGGACGCCGATGTGCGGATCGCCTTCAACCGCTTCGGCGGATGCGAGTTCTACTTTGCCGGAGACGATTGCTACGGTGCCGAACTTGCCCGGCGGCGGGGCGGTTTTCTTTTGAAGCATCTGCCCCGCTACCGGACATTTTCCGCGCTGGAAAAGGAGATATTTTCTCCGGCGTCCGCCACGAAAATTCTTTATATCGCGCCCCGGCAGTGCGAGGAATTCCGTGCCGTCTACGGAACTCAGAAGGAGCGCTTCTTTCTTCTGCCGCCGGGGATCGGGGAAGAATTCGTCCCGCCGGACGCGGCCCGGCGGCGGGAGTGCCGCGACGGACTGGGGATCGCGGACGGCGAGTTTTCGGCCCTCTTCGTCGCCGCCCAGTGGCAGCTCAAGGGCGGGGACAGGATCCTCGCCGCCTTTTCCCGCCTTCCGGAGGAGATCAGAAAAAGACTGCGTCTGGACTTCGTCGGCAGCGCGCCCGGCTCCGCCCGGCGTCTGGCCGAAAGATACGGCGTTTCCGACCGCTGCCGTTTTCACGGTGTTCAGCCCCGTGCGGAAGAGTTTTATCAGGCGGCCGACGTGCTGCTTCATCCCGCCCGCAAGGAGGCAGCGGGGAACGTGATCTCCGAGGCGCTGGGGTGCGGGATCCCCGTGATCTCCGCCGGGGTCTGCGGATTTTCGTCTCTGGTGCGCAAGTCCGGGGCGGGGATCGTGCTGGAGGAACCCTTTGATCCGGATTCTTTCGTCCGGGCCTGCGGAGAGTGGTTTGCCCGGCGCGAAGAATTTTCCGCACTGGCGCTCCGGGCGGCCTCGACCCTTCATCTCCGCGGGCGTGCGGCGGCGGCCGCCGAGATCAGTCTCGGAAGCGTTCCGGAACGCAGGGCTTGATGCCGTCGGGCGGACGGTCCGTCCGCACCGAATGTTTTCAGAGCGTCACCGGAACGGCGTTCTTATCCTCTTCCGCCTGCTGCTCCGCCCTCGCTCTGCCCGGCGGCCCGGGTCACTGATCCGCCAGGCGGCGGACGAGGGTTTTCATGAAGGTGTAAAATTCCCCGACGGCGGCGATGGAAACGTGTTCCTGCGGCGTGTGTATGTCGAACATGTCCGGTCCGCAGCTCATCATCCGCAGACGGGGATTTCCGCCCGCGAAAATGCCTGCTTCGAGTCCCGCGTGAATGACCTCGATGCGCGTCTCTTTGCCGGTCAGTTCCCGGCGCACGCGCACCGCCGTTTCCGGCAGGGAAGAGCCGGGATCCGGCGTCCAGCCGGGATACTCCGAAGTGATTTCGACTTCGGGCTTCAGGAACGAAAAGTGGTCGATGAGCCGCCGCGTATGCGCTCTGCGCCGTGCGTCGTCCAGACTGCGGGTGCTGAAGACAAGACGCAGCGTATTTCCATCCGCGCGCAGCGAGGCGATGTTGCCGCTGGTGAGCGGTACGCCGTACTCCTTTGAAAACTCCGCCACGCCGTGGGGCGCGGCGGAGAGCAGCTGCAGAAATTGCTCCCGGAAATCCCAGCTCCACACCCGCTCCGGCGCCGGACAGGGCGAAATGTCAAGGTCGAGCGTGAAAGCCGGATCCAGTTCTTTGCGGCACGCCTCCGCGGCGGCGCGCAGAAGCGGCGCCGTCCGGTCGGGATCGGCGAGGACGGCAGTGATCTCCGCCCGGTCGGGAATGGCGTTGTCCACCGTTCCCCCCGAGAAGGCGGAAACGGCGCAGTCGGCGGCTCCGACGATGCGCGCCAGCATGGTGAGCGCGTTGCCGCGCTTCTCGTGGATGCAGACACCGGAGTGACCGCCGGGCAGTCCCGAAAGGGTGATCTTCACCGCCTTTCCCGCCGGAGCGGGGATCTGCGGCGCGGTGAACGTCAGATGCACCCGTGCTCCCCCCGCGCACCCGACGCAGATCTTGCCGGATTCGCCGTGGTCGAGATTGATGAGGATATCCCCGTCGAGGAAGTCGGGAGCGAGGTTTGCCGCGCCGACAAGTCCCGTCTCCTCACTGACGGTGAAGAGGGCGGAGAGGTTCCCGTCAAGTTCCGGCTCGGCCAGCAGAGCCATGGCGACGGCCACGCCGATGCCGTCATCCGCGCCGAGGGTCGTTCCCTCCGCGCGGACGAAGCCGTTCTCCGCGACCGGCGTCACGGGGTCGCGGGAAAAATCGAATTTCTTTCCCGGCGCGGCCTGCGGGACCATGTCCAGATGTCCCTGCAGAACGATCCGGGGCGTATCCTCCCGGCCCGGAGCGGCCTTGCGGTCGATCCTGAGGTTGAAAAAACCGTCCGTGCGGACCATCCAGCCGTTCTTTTGCGCCTCTTCCGCAAGGAAACGGGACAATTTTTCCTCATTGCCCGAAGCATGGGGGATGGCGCAGATCTCGGCGAAACGCCGCCACACGGCGGCGGGTTCCAGTGATAAAATGTCCATAACCACTTCCTGATATACCGATGCTAAGATACACGCAAAAGCCTCCTTTTACAAGGAAGCGCCCGGAAAATTGCGCATATTTTCGAGCTGTTTTTGCGCCTCTGCGCCCAGACGGCTTCGCCGTACGTCCTTCCCCGTTTCCGCCGTCTTCGCCAGGATTATGAACAAGCCGGGACTTCCGGAACGGGTGGCGGCTGTACCGCTCTGCATAAGAACACAGGCATCAAAAATGCGCGCAAGGAAGTTTCGGGCGGAAAATCTCCCGGTTCGAAACAACCGGGCTCTTTCAAGCGCCCCACTCTGCAGGATAGGCAAACAGGGAATACTCACCGTGCAAGGTGTATGGAGAAAACTGTTTTATTTCGCAGTGATAATCGATATTCCAAGATTTCAATGTCCGATAGATTCCCGCAAATTCCTCCTCATTGTGATAGATCGACAAAGACAGCAGCGGACGATCCCGAAAAATAGTTTCCCTGGCGCCGTTCAGGAAATGCAGCCCTGCACCTTCGATGTCCGCTTTGAGAACACCGAATGGAGAAGAATAACCGGAGGAGAGATCATCCAGCTTTCTGCATTCCATTCCACCGAACTCTCCGGATTGATCCGACAAGGCGAACGGCTCCAGCTTATAAAGCTCCTGCGGGATGGAATTCTTTTTCAGGTTCCTGATCAGAATCCGGCGATTCTCCTCGTTTGGTTCGAAAATAATGATCTTTTCCGGAGAATACCCGAAAAAAACGGTTGCGGAATCCCCGAGCCATCCGCCAACGTCCGCGAACAGTTTTCCCGCGAGATTCTTTTTCAGAAAATCCGGAGAAAAACGAAGCCCGTGGTGATAATACAGCGATTCCGGTCCCGGCTGGACCCGGGAAAAATGATATTTGCGCAATGCTCTCCTGTATTCAGGATATAACTTTCTGAATTCTTCTTTTTCCGACGGTTCGTAGAAATACTTCGGATGAACCATAAAGCCGTTCGGCGGACAACGGTACTGGCGATGCATAAATTTCTTTGCCAGATCAATGGATTCCCTGTCCAGACCACTGAAAATCTCCTCTACTTCCGCGTCGGAAAATATTCTGTTGTTTCCAAAATCGGAGTAACTCGAATCCGCGAACTGCAGATCGGCATGAAATGCAATCAGGGCCATGTCAAATCGGCGGCCAAGGGGGAGAGAACGGAGGAAGGGGGACAATACTTTCGCATAAGCAGACAGAATATCCATCGTTCACCTCAATCTTCTAAATACACAGTACATATTCACCACATTACTGCTGCAAAGCGGATATCCGCAGAAGCAAAACGACCAGCACTGCTGCCGCTTACCGCCGGGCCGCCTCAAAGCGCCTCACCGCCTTCATGCGTCTCAGGCGCTCCTGCGGTCCTCCCGTTTTTTTTCGAGTGCATCAACCAGCCAGACCACCGGGAACCGAACCGGGATCTGCAAAAAAGACGACAAAACAGCTCGCCGCAAACGGAGCAAAATTATTCTGAGGCCTCACGCATCATGTCGCGGAATTCCTCGGGCGAAAGGTCGGCGAGCTTCTTGCCGCGGCGCGAGAGCTTTTCGTTGAACTTGATGGCCGTTTCGGTCATGCGGTCATGCGTCTCCTCCGAACCGCCGACGAGACAGAAGTTGTCGCCTTCGGTGATGCGCTTGTGACCGTCCTTGTTGTCCAAACCGACGCCGAGGAGCAGGGCGGGATCGTTTTTTTTGCGGGGAACGTCCATTATTTCTGCTCTTTGCGGCCGAGGATCTCTTCGATGAAGTAGCGGGGCCTGGCCCGGACATCTGTGTAGATGCGGCCGATGTACTCCCCGATGACGCCGATGCCCACCATCTGGATGCCGGTGAAAATGAACATCACCGCGAACATGGTGAAGACACCGCTGTTGGCCCACGTGTCGCCGTCCGGCCAGCAGAAGCGGCGGACGATGATGTAGAGGCTCAGAAGGAATCCGCTGAACCCGGCGAGAAGTCCGAAATAGGTGAGCAGACGCAGGGGCACCGTCGTCATGCACGTCAGAAGATTGAACTGCAGATTGATGAGTTTCCACAGCGAATACTTGGATTCTCCGACCTTTCTTGCGGCATGCGCCACGGGGATCTCGCACGTGGTGCGGGCGAAACTGTTGCCCAGCACGGGGATGAACGTGCTGCGTTCGTTGCACTGCAGCATGGCCTCGACCACGAATCTGCGGTAGGCCCGCAGCATACATCCGTAGTCGTTCATGTGCACGCCGGTGGCGGCGCGGGCGACGCGGTTGACAATCTTCGAGGCGGCCTTGCGGAAGAGCGTGTCGCGGCGGTTCTGCCGGATGGTGCCGACGACGTCGTTGCCCTTTTCGGCGGCGGCGATGAGATTCGGGATCTCCTCGGGCGGGTTCTGCAAATCGGCGTCGAGGGTGATGATAAGATCTCCCCGGACGATGGAGAAGCCCGCCATGATGGCCGAATGCTGGCCGTAATTGCGGTTGAGGATGCATCCGATCACCTGATCGGGCCGGGCCGCCGCGGCTTTTGAAATGATCTCGCGGGAGGAGTCGCGGCTGCCGTCGTCGATCAGGATGAACTCGAATTTTCTGCCCGTTTCATCGAGCGTCTTCAAGGTGCGGTCGATCAGCTCCTGCAGACAGCCTTCCTCGTTGTACACGGGAACGACCACTGACACATAGTTGACGGAAAAGTCCTTGTTCATCATTTTTTCTCCTGCGTTTTATTGGCCTGGACCGGCGCCGCGGACGGAAGAGGATCTCTTCTCTCCCGCCGGGACGCCGCAGGCTCGGTTTTCGTCTCGGTCCCCCCCGGGGGAACGTCGAACAGAAAGATCACCCATTTCTTGCCCTTGCCCGGTTCCCTTTGAACAGGAACAAGTTTGATCTTTCCCAACACGGTACCGGCCAGATCGCTTTCGAGAGCGGCAAGTTCCCGTTTTCGTCCGTAGCAGATCACGGCGATCTTGCGTCCCCGCCGGGACTCTATGAATTTTTCAAGATCTCCGCGCTTTTTCCAGATGACGGCGGCGGGACCGTTCCAGTTCATGTAAAACTGGAATTTGGCCGCCGAATCGGTGTCGTAAAAAGCGATGTCCTTTTCGGGGATCCCCGCCAGAAGCGGGACGGCGCTTCTGATAAAGGGCTTCTCGGTGCGGTAAAACGTGAGGCTCGGCACCACCGCGCCGAAGACCGCGGCCATCAGGATCGCCGTTCCGGTGACCGTCGAAGCCAGACGCGGAGGCAGCCCCGAAAAGCGTTCCACGCCGTTGCCCGGTTTTTGGTCCACGACGCAGACGAAGAGCGCCGCCAGTCCCGCGACGGGCACCGCCGTCACCGCCAGCAGGGGCGGCACGTGGTGGAACAGCATCGAAAATACCGGCAGCATCACCGGCGCGGCCAGCGCCAGCGAGGCGGCGAAAATGACGAGCCAGCGCATGGCGGAAACGAGAAAACGCGCCCATTTCTCCTCGCGGCAGCGGCAGATCATTTCAGAGGTGAGTATGACGCAGAAGGGGGCCAGTGGCAGAATGTAATACCATCTGCGCGAAGTGGAGCACGAAAACATGACAAAAACCAGCAGGATCCCGATGAAAAGCTCCCGGTGGGGCTCCTCGAGGCGCTTCCACGACGCCGCGGCCGCGACCAGCGCCGCCGCGAAAAACGGCGACCACGGCAGCAGTATGCGGGGCAAATTGTAGAAATAACTGAAAAAGGGATCCTTGTGGTCGAAGGCGTTGAAGGCACGGACGATATTTTCACGCCAGACCAGTTCAAGGCCTGTCAGGACTTCGCCGGCGGGCTGAAGAAATCCCTCCGCGGGCGGGATGTGCGAGGCCGCCAGGAAAGGGGTCAGATAAACGGCCGCGCCGAGAACGAGAGCGAAGAAGTTGGCGAAGTTGAGATGTTTCAGCCAGCGTTTGTGATTCAGCAGATGCCAGCAGAGCATCACCGCCGGAACGGCCACGGCGGGCAGACCCTTGGTGAGGGCGCCGCAGAAGACGATAAGATAAAAGACGAGGTACTTCCAGAAGGCCGGTTTTTCTTCCAGATAGAGGAACCAGGCGACGGCGAGGACGACCGCGGCCGTATTGGCCATGTCGGCGGCGGCGGTACGGCCCCAGAAAAGATACCCGTAGCACGAGAGGAGCATCCAGCCGCTCAGAAAAGAACAGTCCCGTCCGAACAGCCTTTCGGCCAGCTTCATGGTGCCGAAGAGTCCGGCGAGAGCCGCCAGCGCGCTGGGGATGCGGACCGCCAGTTCGTCCAGACCGAAGAGGCGGGCCCACGGCACGATGAACCAGTACGACAGCTGGGGCTTGTCGAAATACATCCGCCAGTTGATGGCCGGATGCAGATAATCCCCCGTCAGCATCATTTCGCGGGTGATTTCCGCCCAGCGGTCCTCGGAGCCCCACAGGGCGTTGCGGCCGAGAAACATGAAAAGCGCCGCCGCCGCGAAGAGCCAGAAAATCGGCTCCGCGGCATTGGAGCGAACACGCTTTTCCTGAGAGTCGAACAGCATTTATTTCGCCTCGGCAAGAACTTCCCTGACGGCTTCGACGACGTCGTCCACGTCGCTGTCGAGCATGTCGGGAAAGAGGGGCAGCGAGCAGATGTGGTCGCTGTTGTACTCCGTGGCGGGCAGGAGGCCCGGCGCAAAGCCGAAGGCCTCGCGGTAATATTTCTGCAGATGAGCGCAGCGGAAGTGCAGTCCCGTGCCGATGTTCTTTTCTTTGAGTCTCGCCATGAAGGTGTTGCGGTCGATGGCGGGACTGTCCACCCGGACGACGAAAAGGTGCCACGCGTGGGTGAAGTCGTACCCTTCGGGATCGGCGAGGGGACGGATTTCCGGCACGTCGGAAAACTTTTCGCGGTACAGCATGGCCAGGTGCGTCCGGCGGTCGTTGATTTCCCGCCAGCGTTTGAACTGACTGTAGCCCAGCGCGGCGCAGATATCGGTGAGATTGTACTTGAATCCGGGACTCAGGACCTCCGCCTGCGGACTGCGGCCGCGGTTCTGGCGGTCGAAAGCGTCCATGCCGATGCCGTGAAATTTCCAGCGGCGGATCCTGTCGCAGAGTTCAAGGTCGTCCGAAACGAACATGCCGCCCTCGCCGCAGGTGACGTTCTTGATCGCGTGGAAACTGTAGATGGCGTGATTGCCCGCGCCCACGTGACGGCCCTTGTAGAAGGTCCCCAGCGCATGGGCGGCGTCTTCCACGACGGGGATGTCTCCGGCAACGGCCCGGATGCCGTCGATGTTGCAGGGGGCTCCGGCAAAGTGAACGGGAACGATCAGCCGGGTCCGTTCGGTGATGGCGTTTTTGACGGCTTCGGGCTCCACCAGCAGCGTGTCCCGGTTGACGTCGACGAAGACCGGCTTCGCTCCGGCGAGGACGATCATGTTGGCGATCGAGACCCAGGTCATGGAGGGCGTGATGACTTCATCCCCCGGACCGATGCCCAGCGCTTTGAGCAGAATATGCATGGCCCCCGTGGCGCTGGATACGGCCACCGCGCCGCGGCACCCCGAAAGAGCGGCCACGGCGCTTTCGAACTCGGCATTGACCGGACCGTTGGTCAGCCAGCCGGAACGCAGAACGGCGTCGACCGCTGCAATGTCGTCTTCGGTCACGGCAGGTCTGGTGAAGGGTAGAAATTCTTTGCGCATTTATTCTTTTTCTCCTGTTTTCGCGGCTTGCCAAAGGGCCTCCATACGGCCGAGTCCGGCCGTCCCGGGACTTTCGCCCGCCGCTTTCAAGTTCTTTTCGATGTAACGGAAGCGCCTCTCGAACTTGCGGCACGCCCGCCGCAGCAGCGCTTCGGAATCCTCCCGGTCACGGAAACGGACCAGATTCACCGCCGCGAAAAGCAGATCGCCCAGCTCCTCGTCGACGGCGTCGGCGTCCTTTGCCGCCATGGCTTGCGAAAGTTCTTCGACCTCTTCCTTTATCTTGTCGAGCACGCCGGACTCTTCGGACCAGTCGAACCCGGTCTTCGCCGCCTTTTTCTGCAGTTTTTCGGCCCGGGCGAGAGCCGAGAGATAATGGGGCACGTCGTCGAGGACCGACTCCGGAGCAGGTTTGTCAGCCCGCTCCCGCTGTTTGATCTTTTCCCACAACGCCGTCACTTCCTCGGGGGTCGAGGCGCTGGCGTCACCGAAAATATGAGCATGGCGCCGGACCATTTTGGCGATCTCGTTCTTCCAGACGTCGGTCAGCGTGAATTCTCCGCGCTCCTCGGCGATGAGGATCTGGAGAAAGAGATTCATCAGCACGTCTCCGGCCTCGTCGCAGATGCCGGGGGGATCCTCGCGGTCGATCGCGTCGATGAGTTCGGCGCACTCGCCCGCCAGATGGCGCGTCAGGGTGTGCCGGGTCTGGGCGCGGTCCCACGGACAGCCGTCGGGAGCGCGCAGGCGGCGGAGCACCGCCATAAGCCCCTCAGCGTCGGGCGAAAACTGTTGTCCGTCAGCCATCAGAAGGTGAACCCCACATTGAAGTGGATGCGCAGTTTGCTGGACTCCGAATCCTGATTGTTGAGGATCGGGTAAGCCAGATCGAGTTTGATCGGCACGTTGAGCTGGGGGATCTTGATCCTCAGTCCGTAGCCCGCGCCCATGTTGAGACTGCCGAATCCGAAACTGTAGGAATTGCGCCAGGCGTTGCCGATGTCGATGAAGGCGGCGCCGCGGATGGGACCCCAGATGGGGTGACTCACTTCGGAAGTCACCAGCAGCATCGACTGGCCGCCGATGTTTTCGCGGCGGTAGGTGGGACTGACGGTGCGGTAGTCGAAGCCCCGCAGCGAACCGCTGCCGCCGAGGAAGTAACGCTCGAAGACCGGAACATCGTCGCTGCGGTCGAAACACGCCACCGTCCCGATGCGGGCGCCGACCATGGCGACGATGGCGCGGTCGAAGAAGCTGATGTAGTAGCTTCCCTTGGCCTCCAGCCGGTAGTAGTCCGAACTCGACCCCAGAGCCTTGGGGGTGACGGAGGCGAAGAGGTTGATGTTGTAGCCCTCGGTGGGATCGGTCAGGCTGTCGCGGGTGTCGCGGCTGATGCTGATCGAGGGCTGACTTACGCGGAAAGTCCCGTCGAGATCGTTCTGATGGAAATAGTCCTTGAGCCGGGAACTCACCTCGTTGACCCGCACGACCTCGAATTTGTAGCCGACGGCGACCGAGGTGAAGTCATCGAAGATCTTGCGCTGCAGCGAAGTGCGGCCGCCCACACGCCACTCGTTCCAGTTTTCGTATTCGGTGAGGTTCATGTAGCCCGACAGCTCGAAGCGGATGGGCAGATCGAAGAGCCACGGTTCGACGAAGTCCACGTTGAATCCGGCGTTTTCGAGGCCGTAGATGCCGCGGATGCGCAGACGCTGACCGCCGCCGTAGAACCAGTCACGGGGATTGAGCACGTCGAAGTTGTCCGACGATATCTCGGCCATGCCGAACACGGAGTTGACGTCGGACGCCCCGGCGCCGATGCGGAACTGATAACGGGAATCCTTTTCCTGGACCGAGATGCGGACATCCTTCTCATACAGCGCGTCGGCGTTCACCGCCGCGGCGTCGACCTTCGAGAAATAGCCCATGCCCAGCAGACGCTGACGGCTGACGGCGATGCGGTTGCGGTCCACAGGATCACCGGGCTGGATCGCCAGTTCGCGGCGGATGACCTTGTCTTTGGTGGCGGTGTTGCCCACGATGATGACGTCGCGCACGTGATACTTGCGCCCCTCGCCGACGTCGAACTTGAGATCGACGGTCTTTTTCTCGAAATCCTCGGTGCGCACGGGACGGCAGGCGACGTCGCAGTAGCCCATGGTCTCGTAAAGCGACGAGATCCCCCGGGCGCTGGACTCCTCCTTTTCGCGGCTGAAGGTGTCGCCCGTCTTGAGCCGGACGCGGCTTGCGGCCTCGCCGTGTTTGAACACCGTGACGCCCGCGACCTCCACTTTGCCGACGGTGTAGGGCTTTCCCTCGCTGATGTGAAAGGTCACATCCACGTATTCCGGGTCGTCCTTGAGGGGGACGAGGTCGATCTTGTCGATCCGGAAGTCGAGATAGCCCCTGTCGTGATACTTGTCCCTCAGCCGGGCCTTGTCGAGCTCCAGCTCGGGCCGGTCGAGAAGGCCCTGATTGAAGTAGTCGTTGACGAAGGGCAGATAATTGAGGTAACTGAACCGGGTGGCGATGCTGTAGCGCAGATCGAACTGCGAAAAGACGGTCGCGCCCGCGAACTTCACATCGTGGACCTTGAGGCGCAGATGTTCTTCGATCTTGATGGTGACGGTGACGGTTCCGTCCTTGCCCGGCACGACGGCGGGGGGCGGAATGACCACGTCGCGGTAGCCCCGCTCACGGTAGAACTTTCTCAGATTGGCGATGCTTTCGCGCAGAGCCAGATCGTTCAGGATGGCGCCCTCGGCCAGCGTGATCTCGCGCCCCAGTTCATGGGAGGGAAACTTTTCGTTGCCGCTGAACTGGATCTTCTCGATCCGGGGACGGGGAAACACGGTGAAGACCACGTCGACCTTGTCCTTGCCCGCGGGAACGGCTTCGGCGGTGACGTCGGCAAAGTTTCCGGTGGCGTGGAGCCGTTTGATGTCGGCGTCCAGCGACTCCCGGGTGTACTGCACGCCGGGGTGCAGTTTCACCTGACTTGAGAGCTGAACTTCCGAAAGACGGCTGTCGCCCTTCTGCCGGAAGGCGACCTTGTTCACTTCGGCCGCGCCCGCGGACACGGCAAAACTCAGGCAGACCGCCGTCAACCATTTCAGAGTCGTGTTCATAACCTGCACCCCCTCGAAAGATCCCGCCGCCTTCATCCGTTGCCGGAGGGCGCGGCGGAGACCTTTTTTCACCTCAACTTTTTGCCTGCGGCGCAAAGTCCTCGCTGCACGGCGCCGCCGGCAGAAACTCCATCCGAGCCGGATAGAACAGCAATTTGAAGTTGCCGGTCCGTCCGTTACGGTTCTTCTCGATGATCCACTCCGCCTCCACGCTGGCGCCCGCGGGAGCGCCTTTGCTCTCTTCGCGGTTGCGGTGGAGAAAACTTACGATATCCGCGTCCTGTTCGATGGTTCCCGATTCACGCAAGTGGGCCAGTTTCGGTCTTGCGTTGGCTCCGGTCATTTTGTCGATCTCGCGGTTGAGCTGGGCGAGAACGAGGATCGGGATATTGAGATCCTTGGCCAGTTTCTTGATTCCGCCGGATATTTCGGCGACCTCCTGCTGACGGCTCTCGGTGCGCCCGTCGGCGTGCATGAGCTGCAGGTAGTCGATGATTATCAGTTCGATTTTTTTCTGGGCCTTGAGCCGCCGGGCCTTGGCGCGCAGTTCGGCGATGGTGAGACCGCCGGTGGGGTCGATGTAGATGCGGGCCTTGCGGATGGCATCCACGGCGCCCGTCATGCGCGACAGGTCGCTGTACTGAAAAGTCCTGTTCCAGAATACGCTCTCGGGTATCTGCGACTCGGTGCAGAGGATGCGCCGGGCGATCTGCTCGGCGGTCATTTCCAGACTGAAGAAAGCCACGGGCCGGGGCTTCTCCCGGTTCATGGCGACGTTGCGCAGCACATTGAGGGCGAGACTGGTCTTGCCGATGGAGGGCCGGGCGGCCAGAACGAACATTTCGCCGGGCTTGAGACCGCCGGTGCAGTCGTCGATGGGCGCAAAGCCGGTGGGAATGCCGACCTCGTGTTCGCCCTTGAAAATTTTCATCAGTTCATCGAACTGGTCGGCGACGAGTTCGGTGATGCTGACGATGGAGCGCGAAGCCTCTTCGCCCCGCACGCCGTAGATGTCGGACTCGATCTCCTCCACGACCTGACCGGCGTCGGCGTCGGCGTCGTAGCACTTCAGGAGACCGTTGCTGCAGACGTCGATCATCCGGCGGAGCGTGGCGTACTTGAGAAGGGTCCGGCACCACGATTCCAGATTGACCGTGGTGGCGACGGAGTCCATGAGTTCGGCCAGATAGATCTCGCCGCCCACGGCCTCGAGTTTGCTCTCCTCGCGGAGCTTCTGGGCGACGCTCAGGACGTCCACGGCATCGCTTTTGGCCTGCTGCAGAGCGAGGATGACGCGGTAGATCTCGCGGTGCGCGGGCATATAAAAAACATCGGTCCGGTTGAACTGTTCGACGGCGAGGTCGATACAGCTCTCCGGCTCCTTGAGCATGGCGCCCAGAACGGCTTTTTCGAGCCGGGCGGCATGAGGCCGCGCCCGGTCGGGCAGAAGGCCCGCCGGACGGGCGGATCTTTCGGTCCCGGCGTCCCGTGAAGAATCTTTCTTCGCGTCTTCGGGGGCGCCGGGAACCGCTTTGTCCGGTGAATCAGCCACGAACCACCCAGACCTTGACGGTGGCCGAGACATCGGCATGGAGCTTCACGGCGATGTCGTAACCGCCGAGGGTCTTGATCGGGGGATCGATGGTGATGCGGCTGTGCTCGACGGCAAAGCCGAGATGTCCCAGTTCCTCCGCGACCATGCGGGCGGTGACGGAGCCGAAAAGCTGATCGTCTTCGGTGGCCTGCATGGGGATCGAGATCTCGACGGCGGCCAGTTTCTCGGCGAGAGCCTTGGCGTCGGCAAGAGCCTGAGCGCGGCGTTCGGCGATCAGGGCCTTGCGGGACTCGATGAGGCGCAGCGTGCCCGGGGTGGCCTTGGCGGCCAGTCCGCGGGGAATGAGGTAGTTGCGGGCGTATCCGGGAGCGACATGGACTTCGTCGCCGGCGAGACCGAGTTTCTCGACGTCGTCGAGCAGAATCAAACTAACTTGAGCCATTTGTATTCCTCCGTCGATCAGTAGACCAGCGCGATGGTGCGCGCACGCTTGATGGCGATGGCGAGTTTTTTCTGGTGATCCAGACAGTTGCCGGTGATGCGGCGGGGCAGGATCTTGCCCTTTTCGGTCTGGAACTTCATCAAAGTTTCGGCGTCCTTGAAATCGAGGTAGTTGACCTTCGATACACAGAACCGGCAAACTTTCGGCTTGGCCGCTCCACGGCGGCGCCCTCCCTGTCTTCTCTGACCCTGCATGAGAATCCTTCCTGTTCTTTAGTTTTTCAACGGTTGAATTGTTTTGTTTCGATCAAAATATATGAGTCTGCGGCTTAAAACGGAATGTCGTCCACTCCGGACTCCGCCCCGGCGTCCCCTCCCTCGGAGGGATCGGGCATCGGCGGCGCGGCCGGCCGTGCCGACCGGGTGTAATTGCTTCCCGGATTTTCGGCAAAGGGCGGCGCATCGCCGCGCGGCGGAGGATAGGCCCCCTGACGCGGCGGAGGATAATTGCCCTGCTGCGGCGGAGGATAATTGCCCTGCTGCGGCTGGGAATATCCGCCCTGCTGCGGCTGGGAATAGGGATTATCCTGCTGAGGACGGCGGTTCATGAACTGGACCTGATCGGCGACGACGCGCAATTTCGTGCGTGTCCCGCCGCCGTTGCGGTCCTCCCAGCGGTCCTGCTGCAGACGCCCCTCGACCATGACCTGGGAACCTTTGGCGAGATACTGCTTGCAGTTGGCGGCGGCGCGACCCCAGACGACCACGTCCACGAAACAGGTGTCTTCGACTTCCTGTCCGCTCGAGTTGACGTAGCGGCGGCTGACGGCGACGCCGAGTTCGCACACATTCTGCCCGTTGGGGAGACCTCTGAGATCGGGGTCGCGGGTCAGATTGCCCAGCAGAAACACTTTGTTCAGACTTGCCATTGTTTCAAGCTCCGGTTTTTTGGGGTTTCCAGCACTTCAAGGGGAACGCTCAGTCGGACAGTTTGTTGCCGTTGGCGTCCGCGGGACGATCATAAATGATGATCATGTTGCGGAGAATGCGCTGGTCAAGTTTGTACTTGTCCTTGATGTCCCTGACCTTGGCGGCGGGCAGTTCGAAGACGAAATCGAAGTAGAGGCCGGCGCGGCGCTTGTCGATCTCATAGGTGAACTGACGGCGGCCCATGGGGGTCGCGGACTCGAGCTTTCCGCCCAGGGACTCGATCAATTCGCCGAATTCCCTGCTGAAAGCATTGCCTTCGTCATCCGCTTTGCGGATGTCCAGAATGAATACCGCTTCGTACTTTTTCAAAATAGAACCTCTTTTGTTTAAGGGTTGTTGTCGGCGATCTGCTCCTCGGGACGGGCATTGTATCTGTTCATGGCCCTGTCCATACCGGCGCTCAACACCATTTTAACCGCTTCCGCCGCCGTATCCAGCGCGGCGGAAAATTTCCGTTCCCCGTCACCCTCGAATCCGGACAGAACGTAATCGACCGTCTTTCCGGAACCGGGATGCCCGATGCCGATCCGCAGCCGCTTGATCCTGTCGGTCCCCAGCATGGCTATCACGGACTCCAATCCGTGATGCCCGCCCGCGGAACCGCCGTTTCTCAGCTTGATCCTGCCGGGTTCCAGATCCATGTCGTCGAGAACGACCAGCACTTTTTCAGGCCGGATCTGCGCCCTGCGGCAGAACCCCGCGACCGCGTTGCCGCTCAAATTCATATAGGTCAAAGGCATCTGCAGATAGAGGCTTCTGCCCCTGAACCTTCCTGAAAACAGCCGGCTTTCGGAGATCCGGGTCTCCTCGAATCTCCCCGCCGGAAACCCGGCGAGCAGCCGTTCGATCACCATGAACCCCGCGTTGTGACGGCTGTGTTCATACTCGCCGCCCGGATTTCCGAGCCCGACGACGAGTTCCACCGAAGTATCACAGCTGGGGGTGACGTTCATAGGACGGCGTTACTTCTTTTCGGCTTTTTCCTTTTCCGCGGCGCGGGCCTCGGTCTTCTTCTCGTTGATGGCTTCCGGCTCGGTCGGAGCGGCTTCCTCGGTCACCTCGGGTTCGGCCTCGATCTGCGGCATCACCACATGGAAGACGATCTCCTCGGGATCGACGTTGGTGCGGACGCCCTCGGGCAGCACGATGTCTTTGACGGCCAGCGCCTGACCGATGTCGAGCGAAGACACGTCGACCTTGATGAGTTCGGGCAGATCGGCGGGACGGCAGAGCACTTCCAGTTCGTGCAGTTCCTGCTCGAGGATACCGCCGTGGGCGGCGCCGTAGCAGTCGCCGACCGCGTGCAGAGCGACCTTGGCGCTGATCTCCTTGTTGAGATCGACCTGCTGGAAGTCGATGTGGACGACGTAGTTCTTGAGGTGGTTGAACTGAACTTCACGGATGAGTACAGGCGTCTCGCGTCCCTCTTCGACCAGCGTGATGATCTGGGAGCCGTGCGCGGACACGACCTTCCACTCGTCGGCGCTGACCTGGACGGAGCGGGGTTCCACCCCCTTGCTGTAGACGACCGCCGGAATGATCCCGGCGCGGCGGAGACGGCGCGAGGCGTTGTCTCCGAACGCGGCCCGTGCCTGAGCCGCCAGTTTATGCGTTTCCCTGCTCATGGATTTCCTTTCTTTGTTGGTTTATCCCGATTTGCAAAGGGTTCACTTTTCAGTGTTTGTCTATGTAAAACAGCGAGGAAATGGACTTTCCATCGTGTATGCGGCGGATGGCTTCGCCCAGCAGAGGAGCGATGCCGATGACTTTGATCTTGCCGTCCAGCGTGTCGGGCACGGGAACGGCGTCGGTGGTGACCAGCTGTTCGATCTCGGGGGTGGCCAGCAGTTTGGCCTTGCCCACGTCGTTGAGCAGACAGTGCGAGACGGCGGCGTAGATGCGGGTGGCGCCGTTGGCTTTGAGGATCTTGGCGGCGGCGCACAGGGTCCCGGCGGTGCTGGTCAGGTCGTCGGTGATGACGCAGATGCGGTCCTTGACGTCGCCCACCAGGTGGCTGGAGGCCACGGTGGTGGCGTTGATGCGCCGTTTGGTGACCACGGCCAGCCCCGCTTCGAGCATGTCGCCGTAGACCATGGCCATCTTGGCGCTGCCGGAATCGGGGGCCACGACCACGCCGTTGTCGCCGATGAGGGACTTCAGATAGGGCACCATGACGGGCCGCGCATAGAGGTGATCGACGGGAATGTCGAAGAAGCCCTGGATCTGCTGGGCGTGAAGATCGACGGTCAGGACCCGGTCGGCTCCGGCGACGGTGAGAAGATTGGCGACCAGTTTCGCGGTGATGGGAACTCTCGGACGGTCCTTGCGGTCCTGACGGGCGTAGCCGAAGTAGGGCAGGACGGCGGTGATGCGCGCCGCGCTGGCCCGGCGGGCCGCGTCGATCATGATGAGTAGTTCCATGATGTTGTCATTGGGAGGGTTGCACGTCGGCTGGATGAGAAAGACGTCGGCGCGGCGGACATTCTCCTCGAACTGCACAAAGATCTCCCCGTCGGGGAAGTGCGTGATGTGAACACGTCCGAGTTCGATGCCCAAATACTCCGCGATCTGCTGAGAGAGCTGCGGATGGGCGCACCCGGAATAGACCCGGATGTGTTTGGCTTCTTCCATTTTTTACCCCCGTAAAAGATTACACTGAACTTCCGACTGCCGCAAAAGGAGGAGCGTCAGCAGTCGCCGGACGTACGGAGGAGACGGAAGAAACGGCCCCCGGAGCCCCTTCGGCATACGCGGTCCGGCCGTTTCCGGAAACCCCTCGGTACGGCAGCGGCACCGGAAAAGTCCCTTGCGGGCCCCTCTTTTGCCGCCGCCTTCGATCCCGACTCGAACCGGATGCGGTCCTGCGACCGGCGTCCGCGGGGATCGAGGTTCCGGGACTGACGAAACAGTCCTTTTTACAACGCCATGAACATAATATAGCACGCCCCCGTCAAAAGTCAAGGCCGGAACCCCGGAGCCCCGACGCGTCTCTCAGGGAGGGCGGGGACACCTGATGCGGGCGCCCCGCTTGTCAGCGGCGAGCGGCCGCGGGACCGCGGACCTGACATGATCTTCGCGGCCCTGCGGGCGATCCCGCTCCATGCCTCACGTCTTCGCAAAGCGGAAAGTCCGGGCGGGGAAGGCGGTGAATCCGTTCAGGGGGTAGAGACGGACGAGGTTTCCGGGCGTCATGACCCGGTCGGGAGGACCGTCGGCGAAAATTCGTCCCTCCGCGAGCAGAAGGACCCGCGAAGCGTAATGCAGGGCAAGGTCGAGGTCGTGGGAGATGACGAGGATGTTCCGTTCCGCGGCGAGGGTCGAGAGCATCTCGAAGATGAAGGCCGCCTGCGCCGGATCCTGAGCGGAAACGGGTTCGTCCAGCAGAAGGATCCCGCTTTCGAGGGCCAGCACCGAAGCCAGCACGGCGCGCTGGAATTCCCCGCCTGAGAGACGGTTTGCGGGGCGGGAGGCAAAGGCGGTCATGCCCGCGGCGGCGAGGGCTTTCGCCACGGCCTGCCGGTCCTCCGCGCCGGGCGGTGAGAGGCGCGGCAGTTTCGCCGTGCGCCCGAAAAGCACGAACTCCTCCACGGAGAGATCCAGTCCGGGCGGGTTCTGCTGCAGCATGACGCCGATGCGGCGGGCGCGGGCATTGGCCGAAAACTCCCCGATGTCCCGGCCGTCGAGAAGAATTTTTCCCGAACGGGGCGCGAGAAGACGGCAGAGCAGTTTCAGCAGGGTGCTCTTGCCCGCGCCGTTGGCTCCCAGCAGAAAGGTCAACCCGCCCGGTGCAAGTTCGAAGGACACATGATCGAGCACCGTTCGGGCGCCGTAGCCGAAGGAGATGTCTTCCGCAGCAAGATTCACGCGCACCTCCTCCGCGAGAGCAGAAAGAGAAAGAGGATCCCGCCCGCGCAGGAACTGACCACGCCCACGGGCATCTCCTTCGCGCCGGAAAACAGGACCGACAAAAGGTCGCACAGCTGGAGGAAACACCCGCCGGCGAGGAACGCGGGCAGCAGGATCCGGCGGTGGTCGCTCCCCGCAAGGAGCCTCACGATGTGGGGCATCACCAGTCCGGCGAAGCCGATGATCCCCGCCGCAGCCACGCAGGACGAGGCCAGCAGCGAGGCGAGCATCACGAAGAAAAGCCGCATTTTCCGCACCGGAACACCGCGGACGGCGGCGGCTTCGTCGCCCACGGCCAGTGCG
This sequence comes from Lentisphaeria bacterium, assembly GCA_017454215.1. Lineage (GTDB taxonomy): Bacteria > Verrucomicrobiota > Lentisphaeria > Victivallales > Victivallaceae > UBA1784. The sequence goes on from JAFTDL010000329.1 coordinate 21,232, forward strand.
TTGAGTTCATTGGCGAAGAACCGGGTCGAGAGCAATGCGGCGGCGGCGAGGGCTCCCAGAACGCACAGCAGGGCGGGCGAACCGCCCTGAAGGTCGCCGAGGATCCACCACGTGACGCCGGCCAGCTGCACGGAGTCGGAGATCGAGACAAGATAGATCAGCATGCTCGAAACGACGATCCCGGTGACCACGCCGCTGAGCAGCAGCCGGTCGGTGGAACGGGCGCTGCCGCTGATGACGAGGACCGCGGCAAGGGTGGCCAGCGCCCCCGCGAAGGCTCCCGCCGGAACGCAGAGAAACAGCAGACTTGCCGGAACGAAAACGAACACCGCCGCCGCGCCGACGGCCGCGCCGGAGGAGATGCCCAGAATGTAGGGATCGGCCAGCGGATTGCGGAACACCGCCTGAAAGACCGTGCCCGACAGCGCCAGCGAGCCGCCGACAAGGAATCCCAGCAGACTGCGGAACAGCCTGAAACGGAACAGGACTTCGGCTCCGGGCCGGAAGATGCCGCCGCGGGCGGAGAGCAGAAGCAGTATCACGACGGCGGCGAGAGCTGCCGCCGTCAGGATCCGGGCACGGCCGTATTTCATTTCTCGAGAGCCTTTCTCAGCTGAAGGACCCCCTCGGTGAACCGGGGACCGGGACGCTGGAGAAGTTCGCTCCGGGAAAAGTGAACGACGCGGCCCTTTTTCACCGCCTCCGTATGACGCAGCACCGGATGCTCCCGGCAGAGCACAGGATCGCTGAAGACCAGCAGGGTGTCGGCCCCGCATCCGAGCAGAAATTCGGCCGAAGGTTTGAAATATCCCTTCGTTCCCTTCAGATCGCAGCACCGGGCTCCGGTCAGCGCGACGAGTTCGGCGAGAAAGGTGTTCTCTCCCGCGGCGATGGGGGGCTTGAACCATATCAGGCAGAGGATCCTGCGGTCGAGTTTTTTCCACTTGGCGCAGGACGCGACGAAGGAATCAATGCGTTCCATTTCGGCGCGGGCCTGCCCTTCCCTGCCGATGAGTTTGCCGACGGCGGCGCAGGCTTCGCGGTACTCGGAAACGCTCCGGCAGGGCAGAAAGAGGACCTTGATCCCGCACCGGGCAAGCGCGTTGGCGGCGGCCGGAACGATGAGATCGCAGGTGATGACCGCATCGGGCCGCAGGGAAAGGAGTTTTTCGGTATCCGGCCGGGCGAAATCTCCCGCCGTCGGCAGACTTCTGATTTCCGCAGGATGATCGCAGGCCGAACTGCGGCCCACAAGACAGTTTTTTCCCCCGAGATGACAGACCAGTTCCGTCAGCGAGGGCGAGAGCGAAACGATCCGGACCGCCTCTCCCGCACAAACGCTTCCGGCAAGCAGGACAAAAAAGAAAGCCGCCGCTTTTTTTTTCCAACCGATCCCCGCAAAAAACTTCATCACTTTTTCTCCGGCTGAATCCCTCTCCATAATTTACAGGGGTTCGGGCGCAAATACAAATCAGTTTTCTCCGGACGGGTGACGAAGACGGGGAGTTTTGACAAGACCCGTAAGAAGAACATGCTGCAGTCAAAGAAAAGGAGATGGCTCGAAATGAACACTTTTTTCAACTGGACGTTCAACGTGCACAGAAGCAGCGGTGACCGGCCGAAGATGGACGCGGAGGACCTTTCCGCCGCGGTGAAAGAAGGTCCTCCCGCAACCGGAAGCGGGCGGACCGGACCGGCGGAGCAGGCGAAAGACGAGGAGGCCCCCTCCTTCATCCGGCAGGCGGCGGCACGCACGTCCGGTGCCGCGGAGATCCGGCCGTTCCCCGGCAACGGCGGAAAACCGCGGGCGGAACAGGCGGAAGACGAAATTCCCGCTCCCGCCCGTCCCCGGGGAACGGCGGCGTCCGGCGCCTCCGGACCCCGGCGGACGGAACGGCGGGGGAATGACGAAGAGTCCTCTCCGTTCCGCACCGCCGCGGCAAACGAGGCCGGAAGGAGGGAGCCCCTGCCGGTCTCAACGGGCGGCGGGGCTGAACTGCCCGGAGCTTCGCGGACGGCCTCCGACATCGGCGCCATCGCCGACTGCGCCCGGAAACAGGTGCGCTTTCTGCGCCGGATGAACGATCTGCTCAAGTCCCGCGCCGACGGGGCGTATTATCTCTGACACGGAAAGGATGCAATATGGAGATATTTCTCTCAGCCAACCGGATCAAGTCCATGAACGCCGGGCGGAACATCACTTCGGCGGTCCTGACCTACCACACCCGGGGCGCCCTGCCGGAAGAATATTCGGACGAACAGGTGCTCCGGGCCGTTCTTGACGCCGCTCCGCCCAGGACGGGCGCGGCTGAACTGATCAGCGCTTCGGTCGTCGAGTACCACGGGGCGGGGGTTTACGAGATCGAAGTCAGCTACGAATACACGCCTGTGACCTTCCGCGGCCGCCTGGCCTCGCGGCGGCCCCGGGACGAAAACTGGTACATGGCCGGCTCGAACACCACGGAACATACCCTTACCGCGCTGGAAACGACCGCATGGGGCGACAACGCGCCTTCCGCCGGAAATCTCGTCAACTGGAACGGCAGGACAGGTCCCCTGTGCGCCGTTTCGGGAGCCGACATCATCAACTCAACGGTCAGAGAAAACTGTCTGCTCACCATCCATGCACAGGATTACACGTCGGCCTTCCGCAGAAAGATCGCGACTCTCACGGGAAGCGTCAACGACCGCGTTTTTCACGGCTGGGCCGCGGGAGAGGTGCTGTTTCTCGGCTGCAACTCCGGTCTTCCGGGAGTCAACGACCGGGGGGAGGAACTGATCGACGTCACCTTCAAATTCGCCATCCGCCGCAACCGGGATTCCCTGCTCATCAACGGCAAACGGATCTCCGCCGCGGGCTGGGACGTCGTGTGGCCGCTGGGAACGGAATTCGTTTACACGAGCAGAGTCTATCCGCGCGGCGACCTCAATCTGCTGGGAGTGGGCCGATAATGGATACCAGCATAAGCGTTTCCCCCGGCGACGCCTGGCGTCCCGAGTCGGCCGGCCGCTTCAACCGCGTGTCGGACATGCTCAACACCATCGGCGTCATCGGTCCGGCGGGGCAGTGTTTTCCCGCCGAGGCGAGCGCCGTCATCATCCGCAGAAACGCAGGCGATACAACGATCCCGGCGGCAAGCTGCGTGACATTCGACGGCGTTGACATGCGGCCCGGTATCGAAGACCCCTGCGGCGTGACGCTGGCCGAATGCGCTCCGGGAGCGGAGGGCCCCGTTCAGGTGAGCGGCATCGCGGAGGTCGCGTACACCTTCCCGCGGCCATCCGACGTGCTGGTGCTTAAAGGCGGTTCGCGCAATGATCCGACCAGCGTCCTTCTGAACAGCACCGGGCACAACACGCACCGCAACTACTTCAGGGTCACGGCGACGGGATGGGATGACAACGGGTACATCACGGGCATTTCCGTCACCGACGGCGGAAATCCCGAGAGCATTTACTGCGGCGTCACGGACGTGGGCGATGTTCCCGCCGGAACTCTGAGCGGGACATTTTACGAGGGATACATCTGTCTGCGTCTGGTCGTGGACGATTCCGGCAACACGCCGGCCTATTCGCATCAGATCGAGTACAGTTCCTCCGTACCGTCGCCGCGAGATCCCGTGGTCATTCTCGCGGAGATCGTTCCGCGCTTCGGCAGGCGCGCCGTCGTCCAGCGCTGGACGGGCGGCATGATCCACTGGCGTGACAGGTTCGTCATCGGCTTCGGGCGGGGGAACTGATGAGCGGATGGTCTGATTACGGTTTTCCGGACATCACGGGTGTTCCGATCCAGACGGCCCTCGAAGGGCTGGCGGCGGCCGTCAACGAGCGGTGTTATGCCCTGAACAAGTTCGATCCGCTCCCCTCCGGCGGCGTAAATATCGGACTCATTGCTCCGGTGCAGACCGCCATGAGCCTGGTCGAATACGCTTTCGAGCACTTCATGCAGTGGGTCGGCGGCTTCGAAGAACCGATCGGCGGAGCGGTTTTCGTTCTTCCCGACTGGACGCCGTTTTCCCTTGCGGCGGCGGCGGAATACCTCGGGGAAGACCTTATTTCCCTGCCGTATTTTTCACGGGTGACGGGGTACGACTGGAGCGATCCGTTCCCGGATATCGGGTACGACTGGATCATGCAGCGGTACCGGATGATGAACGCCGCGTGCATGTACACTTTTCCAAACGATCACGCGACCGTGATCTACGGGGGAGGGGCCGTCGACTGGACAGGAGACACGCTCGCCGAAGCGTGGAACGAGGTCGATAAGAATTTCACGGAACGGACGGAAACGACAGGATCGGGAACGTTTTTCGCCTTTGCGCGATGCGACCGCTGGCCCTCCGCCGATTCCGGTCCGGGCTATGTGTGCAGCCGTCAGATCGGCGTCGCGCAGAGTCTGCAGTTCCGGGGACACACGCCTGGACAGCTCGGCGCGCGCATCACGGCAACACCGTGGGCGTCGTACGCAGAGTTCGACGACTTCGGAACGGGGATCACGGAGGGAGAAAAAACCGTGCTTTTCGACACGCCTCCGGATGTGGCGGATCGGGACTATGTGATGCTGCCCGCCGCGCAGACGGCGGCACTTCTGGCCAAACTCCGCGTCGCCCGCTCGACCCGCAGCGCCGGGTTCAGATTGCGCTATGAACGTTTCGTCGATCTGAGCCGGTCACTTGAATTTCTCGATCCCATGGAAGGAGCATAAAATGGATCTTTATTACAACCTCACCCGCCAGTGCCGGGTGGACGAAAACAACTGCCGGCTCGCCGGTGATCCCGTCATCTATTTCGGGCAGAAGCCGGAGTGGACGCTGCATCTCTTTTCGGGAGAGCTGGGGGAGACGCCGACGGCGGCGGATCTGAGCGGCATCGCCGCGTTCCGTGCGGCGGTCGATATGGACTGGACGGTCTCGACCGTTCCCATGTGCCGGACGGTCTCCGGCATCACGGCCGCCTCGGGCGTGCTGACGATCCCTCTGGACGCCAATACGGTCCGTTTCGGGGCGGTCCTCGACGGCGCGGCCTCCCGCGAGGCCCGGTTCGAGGTCCGCGGGCTGGACACCGACGGCAACACCGTGCTGATCGTGCAGTTTCCGGTCTCCTGTCACAACGTCGTCGATCCCGAGGGCGGCGAAGCCCCCGAGGAAACGCCATCGGGGTACGCCACGGAGGCCTACGTGGACGCGGTCGTTTCCCGCGAGCTCTACGTGCAATTTTCCGCCGACGGCACGAACTGGCACAGCAGCCTCACCACGGGAGACGTCTGCGAGCGCGTCAAGCACGGCGGCACCGGCGAATGGTCCGACGCGTTTCTGATCCCCTACGGCCCGCAGGGACCGGCGGGGCCGCAGGGCGAGGCAGGTGCGACCGGACCGCAGGGCCCTCAGGGAGAGACGGGAGCGACAGGGCCGCAGGGACCCAAAGGCGACACAGGCGCGACCGGACCGCAGGGACCCAAAGGCGACACAGGTGCGACCGGACCGCAGGGACCGGCAGGAACGGCAGACGCGGAAGATGTTGCGATCACGGACGCGGGCGGATATTTCACCTCCGACAACGTCGAGGGCGCATTGCAGGAGATCGGCGCTGCTCTCGACGGCGTGGAAACTTCACTTGAGGAGATCTGACATGAGCATTGCAAGCGAGATCGAACGCATTTCCGCGGCCAAGGCCGCACTTAAGACGGCCATCAACGCCAAGGGCGGCACGCTGACCGACGAACTGCTGGGGGCCTACGCTTCCGCCGTAACCGGCCTTCCGTCCGGCGTCGATCCCTCCGACGCCACGGCAACCGCCGGGGACATTCTCGACGGCAAGACCGCCTACGTTTCCGGCGGCAAGGTCACCGGCACGATCCAGAGCAAGGCCGCGGCGACTTACACGCCGACGACCTCGGCACAGACCATTGCTTCCGGGCAGTATCTCTCCGGTGCGCAGACCATTTCAGGCGACGCCAACCTCCTCGCCGGGAACATCAAAAGCGGCGTCTCCATATTCGGAGTGACCGGCAGTTACGACGGGGGAGGCGGAGGCTCCGTCATCGACGCCGCGATGGTAACTGAATACACGCCGTACCGGGCCGCCTTCACCGCTCCGTCCAGCATCGCCGTCTCCGGCTTCGATGGGGACTACACCGCGTGGAACGGTACGTATACCGTTACCACGGCGACGCAGTATAAGCAGGGGATCGAGCGCGTCTACAAGATGTCAGGCGAGGAAAAGTACCTCGTGGGCTTCTACGACGAGATGGAGATCGGAGGGAACGCGTGGGGCTTCTCATCGTCTCCGACCGCGTATTCCGCGTATTCGTGCATCGCGGCCAAAAGCGGAGACACTCCGTCATCAGGCAGCTGGATGAACTACGATATGTGGGAGAGTGTGACGCTCACGCTGACAGGAACTGACACCACGTATCCCGTCCAGCCGCTGGTGCTGAACGGGAAAAAGGTGACTGGTTACGATGCCGACAAGCGCACGTGGACTCTTGCCGATTCCGTGATACAACTGACAGGATTCGAACAGACGCCAGTTCCGGGATGTGTGTATACATGCTCGGGAACAAGGCTTGTCGGGCCCGCGGTCGATACAGTTGCCGGAATGACCCCCTTCTTCGATATAGACGAAGACACGATTCTCTGTGCGCCTTTGTATGTTTCTGCGAATCCAGAGAACGCCTTGCTTGATAGAAGTCATTACAACAGACTTCTGACGGCGGAGAAACTCTCGAACGACGCCGATACGGTTCTTACTATGATCCCCGGGGACGCCGGGAGCGCGATATCCGGAGGATTGGATTGCTCCGTCGCCAAATTGACCGTTCAGGAAGTGTCGAACGAATTCCACCTTGGAAGCGGCGACTTCACGGTAGAACTGTACATCCGTCCTTTTGACAGCTTCAGTGCCTTCTCGGCTCTGCAATTCGGTCCGCTGACATTATACAGAGAGGCTTCTTATGGCGACGGATTTTATGTCCGATGGGGCAGCAGCAATCGGGCTGTAAGAGCACTTACCAGAGACTTCTGGCATCATGTCGCAGTCTGTCGCAGAAATTCTGTGCTGTCCTGCTATGTCGACGGTATTCAACAGACGTGGACCCCCTCCAATCCGGAAGCATCAGTTAATCCTGATTATGAGGCCGCCGTCACTATATCACCCGGCTACTACGGCAATTACGCAGGGTTGTCCAACGTAAGGATATCCAAGATCGCAAGATATTCCGCTCAAAACCTTCCGGTCATCGCCGATGCCATCCCGGCTTTGCCGACGCAGGGGCTTATCTACAGCAATGATTTATCCAGCCGGTCGGGATTCGTTACCGGGCAGTATAGCGGTACGCGAACTTCGCAAAGCGGAAGAGATGTTGTTGTTTCAGGTTACTTCAGCGTAATTCGGCCGAGTAATTTTTCATCGTTGTTCCAGGCTCGCAGCATTTCCGTGTGGACCTGTTACGGGCCGACCAACCCGGCTCAGGACCGCATCTTTTATGGAGTCGGAATAGGGTCCATCCTCCGCAGGGGAAGCGGCGATATGTCCGGGGTCGACTGGAAGAGACTTGACATGGCACTTGCCTGTTCGAACCAGCGCCCTGCCTATACTTCCGGGATAGTCAACTCCAGTGGAGGCAGCAGCACGTCATCATATATTCATCAGAGCACAATTCAAGACTGCCGTATCGGTGGGAGCGACTCCCAGTGGTGGCACCATCAGGTACTCACATGGGATAGCCAGACGATCAAGTGCTATCTCAACGGGGTACTCGTATGGACCACGCAGGCACCGTCCGGTCTGCTCGTCGTGCCCGACTTCCCGCCGCAGGTTGACTCGGAAGGTAATCCGTTAAGCGTACAGTATTACCAGGTGTCCGACTATACAAGCGGACAAACGCTGTATGTTGACCATTGTATATACTTGGGTGATCCTCTTGCGGAACGCTCTGCTATGTGTGGATTTGCAGACCTGCGTTTGTATGATCACGCTCTTTCTGCCGCAGAGGTACGTTCACTGCATCTTAACAGAACTGTGTAGATAGCGAGGTGTCATAATGTATAGCTACAGTGAGGTAGACGCAAAGTATCGTCAGGCCTGCGAACTGGACCTCTCCGGCGCGGAACTGCTGGCGGACGCGGACGCCGTGCGCCGCGACTGCAACGGCATCGGCGCCGAATGGATGGGCGAGTATCTGCGCAACCTTGTGGGAGCCCTCAATCCGACGCTGATCCTCGCCGCCGACATCCACGACAGGCGCTACGCCATCGGCGGCGATTCCGTGGCCAGGGCCCGTGCCGACAGGGAATTCCTCGAAAACGGGCTGCGGCTGGCCGATGCGGCCTACGGCTGGTACGATCCCCGCCGGTACATCGTGCGCAATCAGGCCCGCAAGTTCTACGCGGCTTTGCGGGCCGTCGGCGCTGCGGCGTGGAACTGGGAGGATGAGGCATGAGCGAGAACATCTGGCTTTTCGCCATCGGTCTGGCCGCCAGCGCCACGGGAGCGCTCACGCTCCTGCTGCTGGGGATCATCATCTGGGAACTGCGGCAGCTCCGCCGCGAATTGAAGGAATTTGTCCCCGATAAAATGTGCAGGATCATGATGACGGAACATGAAAGGGATATCCGCGAGATCAGACAGTTTCTGACTGTTTCGAAGGCACGGGAAAACAGGGGAAAAACTGAAACTTTCGAAGGGATCAAAAAATGCAAATCGAAAAAAAGAAATTGAGGATGATATGGATTTTTGTGCTGGCGGGAGCGGTCTCGGCCGCGGCCGCGGGCTGCTCGAGCACCTGTATCGTGACGGAGTACGACAAAGACGGAAAGATCGTCAGAAAAAGTGAAAGAAGCGACGATCTCTCCAAAACGATCTCCAACGGTCTGAAAAACAAGTCCATCCTCATCATCCGCTCGGGCTGGGAGGCCCGGATCCGGGCGACGCCCGCCGATCCGGACAACGGCGGCGCAGCCAATCTCGAGATCGGTTTCGGCACCCGGCACGCGGCGTATTCCGGCATTCCGGCAAACGCGGCCGAGGGGCAGAAGATCGCCCGGGTCCACGGGAACGCGATCGTCTCGGTTCTGAAAACCCGGATCTCCGTCGATGAAAACGGTGTGAGCGGCGCCTCGGGCGCGGACGCGCGGCGCGCCGGAGTGAACGAATGATTGCCGGAAGGCCCCGCTTTCTTTCAGAAGAAAGACAAAAAAACGGTGATTTTTCTTCTTTTTGCCTGAAACGGCCTTGCAAAATCACGGGAACGGGATATATTTCCCAAGTGAGAAAGAATTTTTCTGTTTTTGAAACCAGCGATAAGGAGGTTTATCATGCCGGATCTGAAACAAATCCTCAACGACGAGATCCGTCGTCTTGCCCGTAAAGAGGTCAAACTTGCCGTTGCGCCGCTTCAGGCCAACGTCATCGCTCTGCGCAAGCAGGTCTCGGAGCTGAAAAAATCCCTGGCGGCGACCGGCAGAACCATCGCCGTCATCCGCAAGGACTCGGGCGCCCCCGCTGAAGAGGCCGGGGAAAAGGCTCCCCGGCTGCGTCTCAACGCCGCCGGGATCATCCGCATCCGCACGAAACTCAAGCTGACCCAGAGTGATTTCGCCAAAGTGCTCGGTGTTTCCATGCACACGATCAGTTCGTGGGAAAAAGGCAAGAGTTATCCCCGCGCCGGAGTCAAGGCCCGGATCTGCGCCCTGAGAACGGCCGGCAAACGTCAGATCAAAGCGCTTCTGACCGCGCCCGAAGCCGAAAAGTAACATTGCCGCGGCAGCAACGCCCCGTCCGAGGAGAAAAAAAGATGAAAAAGCTGTTGCTTCTGGTCGTCGCCGTTCTTTCCTTCAGCTGCGCTCCCGTCCGCGGGAACGACATCGTGGAGAAGATCGCGCTCTACATTCCCAACCGGCTCCTCGACGCCCTTGACATGTTTTCGGTCAGTCTCGGCGTCGGTCCGGTGCTCGAAGCCCGGCTCATGGGGACGCGTTTCGTCGACGTGGGCGCCGGAGCCAGCCTCGTCTGCTACAAGCTCTACAAGAACTACAACCGGCAGTACGGCGTCGGCATGGAGGAGGGCTGGTACTGGTCCTTCATCTTCGTGGGCGAAGAAAGTTACAGCATGCTTGCGAGCAGCGGCCTCGTGGCCAAGTACGTCGAGAACCGCGCGGGGGTCCCCGATCCGACGACCCGGACCTACGACTTTTTCGACGGTCCCCGCGACTACTGGGCCATCGGCGGCGCGCTGGGCGGACTCGTCGACGGCGATGTCTACATCCATCCCATGGAGTGGGTGGACTTCGCGCTGGGGTTCTTCCTCATCGACATCAAGGACGACGATCTCGTCTTTGACGATTTCCGCTGACCGGAAGACTCCGGGACGGTATCCCGCCATGACAGCTTTTTCGTGCCGCCGCTGCGGAGCCTGCTGCCGCTGGCCGGGATGCGTCAAAGTGACAGGGGAGGAGGCCGACAGGATCGCCTCCTTCCTCGGGATCTCTCCTCCGGAGTTCATCGACAGGTTCACCCGGCTCTCTCCCGACAGACTGCACCTCTCCCTGCTGGAGAAGGACGACGGGGCCTGCCAGTGGCTCTCGGATGCCGTTCCCGCGGCGTGCCTGATCGAACCGGTCAAACCCCGGCAGTGCCGGGACTTTCCCAGCAAATGGAACTTTCCCGGCTGGCAGAAACTCTGCGGAGGAACTTTCGAAGAAACGGATGGATCATGAAAAAAAGAGGCAGTCTCATCGTCATTTCGGGCCCCTCGGGCGCCGGCAAATCGACCCTGATCTCGAAAGCGCGGACCTGTATGCCCGAGCTGGAGTTTTCCATCTCGTGCACCACCCGCGCCCCCCGGCCCGGGGAGATCGACGGCAGGGAGTATTTTTTCATCAGCGAGGAGGAGTTTTCCCGGCGCGAATCCGCGGGCGAATTCCTCGAATCCGCGGGCGTGTTCGCCCACCGCTACGGGACCCTCAAAAGTCAGGTCATGGAGCGGCTCGGGGCCGGACACACCGTCGTGCTGGATATCGACGTGCAGGGCGCGCTGAGCATCCGCAGGGCCTGCGGACTTGATCCCGAACTTGCCGCCTGCGCCTCGTTCATCCTCATCGCGCCGCCGGATCCGGAAACACTGGAAAAACGTCTGCGGTCCCGGGCCTCGGACTCCGAAGAGCAGATCCTCAGACGTCTCGCATGCGCCCGCCGGGAGCTTTCGCATTTCCGCTCCTACGACTTTCTGATCGTCAACGACGACCTCGACTCGGCCGCAAACGAACTGCTCTGCGTTCTCCGCGCCCTCGCCAGCCGGGTGTCCCTGATCACCGAGGAGATATATTCATGACAACCCCCTCCCCCGTCGTCGTTCTCGGCGTCACCGGCGGCATCGCCGCCTGCAAAGCCGCGGAACTGTGCAGTCTTCTGGCAAAGAAAGAGTTCGAAGTCCACGTGATCATGACCGGGAACGCCCTGCGTTTCGTGGGGGAACTCACCTTCCGCACGCTGTCGAGGAATCCCGTCGTGACCTCTCTTTGGGAGCGTCCCCAGTGGCAGCCGGAGCACGTCGCGCTGGCTTCGCGGGCATCGCTTTTCGTCGTCGCCCCGGCAACGGCGAACTTCATCGCAAAAATGGCCTGCGGCATCGCCGACGACGCGCTCTCGACCTTCGCCGCGACGTACTCCGGTCCCACGGTGGTCGCTCCGGCCATGAATCCGGCCATGTGGGCTCATCCGGCGTGCCGCCGGAACGTTGCCGAACTCGTTTCCCGCGGCGTGATCTTCTGCGGGCCCGAGACCGGTCACGTCGCCTGCGGCCCCGACGGCACCGGACGCATGGCGGAGCCGGAGAAGATCCTCTCTTCTCTTCCCGGTCTCTGAACATACCGCGAGCAGCGTCCGAAAAATCGCAAAAAAAAATGCGGTCCGGAGGATCTTTCGTAAAATATCGCGGCCGGATCATCCGTTATAGTGGTGTGGTATTGTGGACCGCCGTTTCCGGCGGAAGATTTTTCCCGCTGCGGAGGGAATACCGCAGTCCGCAGATGTGACAGTTGAAACGGGAGTGGTGCGTATGAAATTTTATCGTGTGGTATTCACGGCGGTCCTGTCCGCGGCCCTGCTCACGGCAGGGGGATGCGGCGGAAAGAAGACCAAAAACACCAAAGAGCGCGAAGTGCGCGTAACGCTGCGGAAACTGGAAAAACGCGTCTTCAGGCGTATCATTCCCGTGCAGGGCACGGTGTCCCCCGTGCGCCACGCGGTGATCTCAGCCAAGATCGGCGGCGTGCTCGAAAAGCTCAGGATCGACGAGGGCGACGTCGTCAAAAAGGGAGACACCCTCTTCGAGATCGACCGGCAGGTGCTCAAAAATCAGGTGATGGTCAAGGAGAACGAGATCAACGTCAAACGCGCCGAGGCGGAGGCCGCCCGCATCGCCCTCGAACGGGCGCGGATCAACCGCGAAAAGGCCAAACTTGATTTCGACCGCTCCGCCCGGCTGTGGAGCGCCCGGGCCACCAGCCAGACCGATTACGAAACGGCTTCGGTCAATCTCAAAAACGCCGAATCCGATGTCAAAAAGGCCGAAGCCGACGTGGCCAGCGTGCAGGCCCAGTTCAAACAGGCCGAGGGCAATCTGGTCATCGCGCGCAAAAACCTCGCAGACTCCACCACGGTCGCCCCCTACGACTGCACCGTCACCCAGAAGTATTTCGAGGAAAACGAATACGTTTCGGTGGGCAACAACATCGTCAGGATCGAAGACCTGACCGAGTTCGAGATCACCAGCTTCATCAGTTCGGTCTACTACCCGATGATAGAGAAAGACAGGACGCCTGTCCACATCCGCCTCTTCGGCAAGGAAATGGGCCGGGCGGTCATCACCCACAAGGCGCCCTCCATCGATCCGGTCAGCCGCACGTTCAAGATCAAGGTCCTGGTGCCGAAGAACATCGCGCTCGCCAGCGGATCTCTGTGCGACATCGACATCGTGCTCGAAGAAAAGGAGACCTACGGCATGCCCTCGGACGCCATTCTGCTGCGGGCGGGCGGCAGGTACATCGCCTACGCCTCCGGACCTGACGGACGGGCGGTGAGTTTCGACATCGTTCCGGGCATCGTCGAGGGGAAACTCACCGAAGTCGTCAACAATCAGAAACTGCGGGACCGGCGCTTCGTCGTCACCGGACAGACCTTCATCAACACGGGCACCCTGCTGCGCGAAGTCAAACAGAAGTAACATCATACCGGAAGGGAAGTCAGAACAATGTTTCTCAGCCGCTGGTCAGTCAACCGTCCCATCGCCATGACCGCCTTCATCATCGTGCTGATCATGATCGGAGCAAGTCTGTACTCCCGGATCAGCATCGACCTCCTGCCCAACATGGAGATCCCGACCATCCTCATCAGGTGCGAATACAAAGGGGCCAGTCCCACCGAGATCGAGGTCGAGGTCGTCAAGCGGATCGAAGACGCCATCTCCTCGATCGACGGCATCCAGCACATCACCAGCTCCTCCCTTGAGGATCAGGGACAGGTCCAGGTCGAGTTCATCATGGGCACCAACGTGGATATCGCCGCCACCGACATCCGCGAAGCCCTCAACCGCATCCGCGACGACTTTCCCGAAGGCGCCGACGAGCCGCGGATCCGCAAGATCGACACCAACGCCACCACCGTCGTCCAGCTCCTGCTGGTGGGGGATCGGACCCGCGACGACCTGTACGATTACGCCGACGACATCCTTTCGGACCGCTTCTCGGCCGTCCCCGGCGTCGGCGAAGTCCGCATCTACGGCGGCAACGAAATGCAGGTGCACGTGCTGCTGGACCGCGAAAAGCTCATCACCACCAACATCCCCATCAACGACATCGTCGCGAAGCTGCGGGCCAGCAACGTGCGCAAGCCCCTGGGACGCATCGAACAGGACAAAGGCGAGAAAAACATCACTTTCGACGGCGAATTCAAGGACTTCGAAGAACTCCGCTCCCTCGAGATCGGGCGGTATAACGGAAAAAGAGTCTATCTGCGCGACGTGGCCGAGATCCGTCTCATGGGCCGCGACCCCCGCACCCGCACCTTCGTCAACGGCAGACCCGCCGTGCGCTTCAACATCGTCAAGAAGGGCGAGGCCAACGCCATCGAGGTCATCAAAGGGATCCGCAAACTTTACAACAACATGAACAATTCGGGCGTCCTGCCCAGCGGCATGAGCCTCTTCTGGTTCTCGGACTCCGGCGAGTTCATCCAGTCTTCGGTGGACGACGCGTGGACGAGCATCCTCATCGGCATCATCCTCACCGCGGCGCTGCTGTTCCTCTTTCTCCACAACCCCAAATCGACCTTCATCGTCATGGTGTCGATGCCCATTTCGGTGGTGGTGACCTTCGCCGTCATGGCCTATCTGGGCTACTCCTTCAACATCATGACGCTGCTTTCTCTGGGCTGTTCCGTGGGCGTGCTGGTGACCAACTCCATCGTGGTCATCGAAAACATCTTCAAGCGCCTCGAACGGGGCAACACCATCAAGACCGCCGCGGAACACGGCACGGCCGAAGTGATCGCCGCCGTTTCGGCCAGCGCGCTCACCAATGTGGTGGTGTTCGTGCCGGTGATGATGATGACCACCATGATCGGACGCATGATGGTGCCTTTCGCGGGGGTCATGGTGGGGGCGACGCTCGTATCGCTTTTCGTGAGTTTCACTCTTACGCCCATCCTTTCGTGCGTTCTGCTCAAAAACGCTTCAGCTCAAAAGAAGACCTCATGGCTCGACCGGCTGTTCGTCTTCTGGGACCGGGGGTACGACTGGCTGTGCGACCGCTTCAACCGCTCCATCAACTGGACCGCCAATCACGCCGTGCTTTTCCTCGCCGTGACGGCGCTCTTCGCCGGACTGGTCTACTTTTTCATCGTGCCGCAGGTGGGACTCTCGTTCCTGCCCTTCTGCGATCAGGGCGAGATCCGCATCCGTTTCGAGTTTCCGACCAACTACAATCTCGACACCACCACGGCGAAGATCCAGGAAGCCGCTGAACAGCTGAAAAAATTCGACTTCATCAAGGGCATGGTGGTGGGCATCGGCCAGGCCAACGGCACCCGCGGTCAGGTCAACTCCGCCGTCTACCTCGGCCAGATCACCCTCAAAACCACCGGAAAAGGCGAACGGAAAGAATCCATCTACGACCTTCAGGACATGATCCGCAAGGAACTTGCCTTCATGGACAACTGCCGCATCACCCTGACCATTCCGGCCACCTTCGGCGGCGCCGGGGCCGAGATCCGCTGCGTCATCCACGGACCGGACCTCAACGTGCTCGAAAACGCCGAGATGCGGGTCCTGGAAAAACTGCCCCAGCTGGGACTTACCCGCGATCTGGACTCCACCTGGCGCGAACGCAAACCCAACATCAACATCATTCCCGACCGCACGGTGCTGCAGAACATGGGCATGACGGCCGAGCAGTTCTACCAGTACATGGCCGGGTCCCTCGACGGCATCGAAGTGGGCGACTACCGCAGCGGCGCCCGGACCTTCAAGATCCGGGTCAGGAACCGCAAGGAGCCGGGCGAACGGCAGCTCATTCAGAACGCTCCCGCCGTCAAGGACGCAAATCCGCTGAGCACCGAAGTGCTGGCCGAGATCAGGGAGGATGCCCGGCCCGTCATCATCAACCGCTACGACAAGGTGCGCACCTCGTGGATCTACGCCAACACCGCCCCCGGCAAGGCGCTGGGACAGGTTTCGGACACCATGCGTCAGGTGGCCGAGGAGATCCTGCCCGGCGGTTACGGGATCCGCATGAGCGGCAACGTGGAGCGCATGCACGAAACGAATATGGAGTTCATGCGCGTCATGGTGCTGGCCTCGGTCCTCACCTATCTGCTGATCGCGGCGATCATGGAGTCGTGGACCAAACCGCTTCTCATCATGTTCACCATTCCGCTGGGATTTCTGGGCATGTATTTCACGCTGTATCTGGCGGGCATGCCCATGTCCATGATGGGCTTGCTGGGCGGCGTGATGATGATCGGGATCGTGGTCAACAACGCCATTCTCATCATGGACGAGTGTTCGAATCTCATGCGCAACTCGGGCATGGCTCCGCGCCGGGCCATGCTGCAGGCGGTGAAGAGCAAGTTCCGTCCCATCGTCATGACCAGCATCGCCTCGGTGGCGGGAATGCTCCCCATGGCCTTCGGCCGGGGTCTGGGTTCGGAGTTGCGGGCCAGCTGCGGCATGGGCGTGGTCGGCGGACTGATCTTCGCCTCGCTGATGACCCTCTACGTCAGTCCCGCGCTGTTCTTCGTGTTCTGCAGAAAGAAGAAAGATCCTGTTCCTCCCGCGGACCGGCAGCAGTCCTGACGCGCAAGGCTCCGCTCAAAACACCCCGCTTTTCTCGAAAGGGATAGGGGGCCGGGGGGAAGGCGGGTGGCACCCGTTGGCGGATAACGGCGCGTTGCCCTTTGGGGACGCGCCGGACAGGAAACTGATCTTTCCCTGCGGCTCCCCGTCAGGGCAAGCCGCAGTCACACCGAGGCCGACGTTTCGGCGCCGGACAGGAAACCGAACTTTCCCTGCGGCTCCCCGTCAGGGCAAGCCGCAGTCACACCGAGGCCGACGTTTCGGCGCC
>JAFTDL010000330.1 GCA_017454215.1 Lentisphaeria bacterium
CGTCCTGATGGCATAGCGTGTCAATCATCTGCGACACGGCGCCAGGCGTCTGCCCGAGTTCAGCGGCGATTTCCTTCACCATCATTGGCTCTGGATAGTGGTCCGCCAGAACGCCGAGCACTTTCAGTTGGGCAAGCGTCAGGTCTTCGAGCATATGCTTTTCCATGAAGTCCATGGCTTTTTCGACGGTGAACGCAAGCGTGGCATCCGGCTCGGGGACAGGGGCCTCGGCGCAGCGGCGCAGATGGATGAGCAGACGCACCAGCTGCGAAATGAGCATTTCCTTCCATCCGTCCTGACGCGTCACATTTTCCCGGCACATATCCTCGAGCACGGCGACGATCCCGGCGAGGTTCGCCGCGCCCAGACTGAAGAGAGCCGAACGGCGTCCTTTATCCGGAAGAAACTGCCCGAGTCCCGCGGGCAGGGTCTCCCGCTTGAGAAAAGTGTAATTTTCGAGATCCGCGGCGAAAAGCACATTGTAGTAGCGGCAGTTGTTCATCTGCCGGTAATGGTGGACCGACTCCGGGGCGTAGATGAAAAAATTGCCGGCGCGGAGCATATCGCAGCCGCCGGGATATTCGTCCCAGAAGGTCCCGTCCACGACGACGACCAATTCATAAAAGTCCTGATGCTGGTGCCAGATATCCGTTCCCATTTTGAGAAACGGCATATGAAAGAAACAGGAAACGGGCAGCGCTCCCCACCGCGCGGCGTTGAAATCTCTGATTTCCGGTTCTCTGAGTCGCATCTTTTTCTTCACCCAGTCAATTCTCTGCATACGGTATACCGCATCCCCGTCCTTGTCAAGTGCGGATCGCAAAAAAAGGCAAAATCCCCGCGGATCATTGCGGATGGGGGTCCGGGGGTAGGGCCCATCCCCCGCACCCGCCGACCCGTATCGGGAACAGCGGTGTTTGAGATAGGCGAATACGCAGTCGCCGATCTGGGCGTAGCCGGAGGGATTCGGATGGACGGCGTTGATCTGGCGCGAAACGGTTTCTTCGCTGCGCTGGTTGGCCTTTTCCTCCGCCTCCGGAAAACCGTGAGCGCCGTCGACGACGGCGTGGACCGGAATGATCCCGGTGTGAAATTCCTTCGCTGCCTGCACCAGTCCCCGGTAAAGGAGACGGTGGTTGAGCCGCCACCGCCAGAGGGTGTAACTGCACTGGTAGTTGCTGCCGAAAGCGTCCTGCGACCACGCGCCGGGGGTCGGGGTGCAGAAGGCGATGTGGACCTGCGGGTTGCACTTCCTGAACTCGGTGACCATCTTTTTCATGTAAGGATAAATATCTTTCCGCCACGCCCGTCTGACTTCCCGGTCGGATTTGGCGCATAAAACATTGTTGATCCCCAGCGCGATGACGATGGTGTCGGGATATTTTCCCTGATTGTACTTCTGACAGTACCGGGCGAAATCGAACTTGAAGCCGTCTCCGTCGGGAAAGAGGAAGCGGCTGTTGCGGACCCAGGGACGGCGGGGATGAAGTCCGTCGTTGTCCCGTGATTCGTCGATGCCCCAGTTGGTGAAAAAGGTGTTCCAGCCCCAGCCGCCGTAGCCCTCGTGGGCGACGCCTCCGGGCACGGGATCGGTGTAGCCGCCGGAGTTGGTGCCGACCATGGAGAATCTTATGTTCTCTTCTTTCTTCATGAGTTCGTAGACCCGTTCGGGATACCCCACCGCCGCGGTCTGACTTGCGCCGATGAGCAGCAGAGAGAGCTCCCGTTCCTTCGTGACGGGAGAGACGACGGTGACGGTGGTGACGCCTTCGGAAACGAGGCCGTTCTCGTCGTAGACGCGGATCGTGAGTTTGTGGTCGCCGATATCCTTTTCTTCGGGCACGGCCCGCCAGCGGTCGGCGTCGGTGCGGCCTATGTCGCAGACGACTTCGAAGGCGTAGTTGCGGACGTTGATCACGGTGACGATGTTGTTGAAATAGATGCTGCATTCCAGTCCCGGAACGGCGTAAATGTGTTCCGTGAGGGCCGGATGGACGTCGTTTTTGTGCGGCGCCGTTCCTGCCAGCAGAGCCAGCGCGATCAGCAGAATGGCCAGTGCGATGAGCATTGTCGTCATGATTTTTTGCACTCCTTGTAATAATATTGAACATACCATCCATTACCCATTCTGTGCCTCCCCGAAGGGTAAGGCGCAGTTACCCGCCTGCGGGCGCCGCCCGCCGTTTTTGGGAAAGAGGTGAGGGCGCGGGAGAGGGGAAAACTTTTTTCACGTGAAAAAAGTTTTCCCCCC
>JAFTDL010000331.1 GCA_017454215.1 Lentisphaeria bacterium
GGGCGCCGGAGGGTGCAGGGAGGGCGCGGAGCCCTCCCTGCGAAAAAGCCCCATTTTTTTTGAAAAAAGGGTGAGGGTTCGGGAGAGGGGAAAAACTTTTTTTGCACGGCAAAAAAGTTTTTCCCCTCTCCCGAGGCCGTCATGCTTTTATGAAGATCAAAGTGTTCTGAAGAGGCCGCTGGTCCATTCGCGGAGGGAGGAGCGTTCGAGTTCTTCGAAGCCGAGGGAGGTGTAGAGGGAGCTCACGCCGTCGAATTCGGCGTTGAGGATCCCGGCGAGGGCCAGATATCTGCCGGGCTTGACCCAGGTGACGATGTTGCGGCTGAAGGCTTTGAGGAGGTGTCCGAGGATATTGGCGCAGACGAGGTCGTAACCTTCGGGGGAGCCCTGATAATTTTCGGCGTTGCCGACGGAGGGAAGGATCCCCGGGAGGGAATTGGCGGCGATATTTTCTCTGGCGACGCGGACGGCGTCGGGGTCGAAGTCAAAGGCGTCGATGCGCTTATAGCCGCGGAGTCCGGCGGCGATGGCGAGGATGCCGGAACCGCAGCCGGCGTCGAGCATGCTCGATATGCCGGGCTTGCCTGCGAGGCGGTCGATGACCTTGAGGCAATAGAGGGTGGTCGCGTGCCGGCCGGTGCCGAAACTCATGCCGGGGTCGATGGTGAGGACGGCCTGTCCGGGTTTGGGGGAGACGTTTTCCCAGCTGGGGCGCACGAGGAGGGTGTCGGAGATCTCCAGCGGTTTGCAGAACTTTTTCCACGCCTCGGCCCAGTCGGCCTTGTTCAGCAGATAAACGGTTCCGGCCTCGAGTTCCGCGCCGAAGCTCCGCCATTCGGGGAGATATTTCCGGACCTCGGCGAGGGCCTGCTCGGCCTGTTCGCGACTTTGGGAATATACGGTGTGGACAAAAGTCCCCTCCTCGCGGTTTTCGTAACTGCTGAACTCCAGTTCCAACCCGGCGAGAAGTTCCGGAGCAAGGCCGTCCGATTCGGAGTCGTCGGCAAGGTCGAAGCAGTAAAGGATCTCGTCACTCATGCTTTTTTTCCTCCGCGGGAGCGTCTTTCGCGGGGAGCGCGGCCTTGACGGAAGAAGGCTTCTCCTTTTCGGGGGAAGAAAGGCGTTTTTCCAGTTCCCGGATCTTCAATCCGGCTTTGGCGAGTTCGCCCTCGGTGCGGGTCAGGGCGTTCTGGCGGCTGTTCAGGAGCTGGGCCGCCGTATCCAATTCGGCTTTGAGGCGGGAATTCTCCTTTTCCAGCCGGACGATCTCGCGGTCGCGGAATTTCGCGGCCTTCTCCATCTGAGCGAGGGCGGCCTCGAATTGTCCGCGCCGGGCCTCGAGACTTCTGCGCAGTTCCGCGGAGGCCGTGCTGCCGGAGCGTTCGGCGGCATCGACCTTGGCCGCGATGGCGCGAAATTCCTTCTCGGTCTTTTCACGAAGAAGTTTCGTTTCGTTCTGCGAAGCGGCCAGCCGGGACTCCAGATTTCTGGAGGACTCCCGGAGCGTCAGCAGCTGTCCCAGCAGAAGGAGCGAAACACACGACACGATCAGCAACAGCACCAGCAGAACGGAGACGATGAGAAATCCCCGTCTGCGGGTGCGGGTCTGCCAGTTTTCCCGCTGTTCGAACTCGTGCAGAAAATTTCTGACGTCGAAGTTGACCGCGGGCAGATTCGATCCGTCTTCACCGCCGGACGCGGGAGCGGCCTCCGGCGGGAGCGGTCCTTCGCCGTGCAGCGGAGATATCTCCGGACGGACCGCGCAGCGGGCGGCCAGTTCGGCCTCCAGCTCCGACGCGCCCGTTCCCCCGTCCCTGGCGGAGCTGATGATCTTCAGGACCTCCAGAGAAGAATCCGTGTATACTTTTCTGCGTCCGCGCATCTCGAAATCGATGTAGCGGTCATATTTTCTCAGCCAGTCGTTGACCGTTGTCCGCGGCACATTCAGACTTGCCGCAAGATCGCTGACCGAATACAGTTTGCCGTCATTGCCCATAGTTGCTCACCTCTCCGACTCCGTTTGTCAGGCATTGTTATAAGATAGCCTTTTTTTTCAGGATTTCAAAAAAAAATACGGCGCGATACTGGAATAAATCGCGGGACGCACTATATTATTGAAATGCGGAAGCGGGAATTCCGCCGGAAAAGAGCAGAAGGGCAGAATGGTCAACACATCCTTGAATACCGCCATGGGCGACGTCATGCGCCGCTGCATGCGCAAACGGCATCTGACGCAGGATTGTCTTGCGCAGTACCTCGGAGAAGACCGGAAAACGGTCTCGCAGATCCTTTCGGGCAAGACCATGCCCTCGCTCGAACTGCTGGAAAGAATGCTCATCGGCATCGGCGCCGATCAGGAGACGAAATCTCAGGTGCGCCAGATGGCCCAGAGGCTCCATCTGGGATACGAAAACAAAGCCGCCTGGACCTATGCCAACCTCAGACAGCTCCGCGAAAAACGCGGGCTCTCGATCCCCATGCTGTCGAACCGCACGGGTCTGGCCACGTCGAGGATCGCGACGCTGGAATCGGGACGGGACGCCCCCACAGAAAAAGAGGACGCGCTTCTGCGCCGCACCCTCGGTGACAAGGGCCTCCTCACCGTCGGCGACCGCGGCCGCGACGACGGAAACGGCGCCGGAACGATCCCGGCCGCCATTCCGCTGCTGACGGCCGGAGACCTCGCCCTTTATTCGCGCCACATGCGGCTCTTCGACATCGTCATGGAGCGCTCGTGCGAAACCGTCTGCTGGGAGATCGATTCCGTTTCTCCCCCCGCCGCCGTGCTGGCCGACTGCCGCGACTTTCAGCTGGCCCTGCCGGGATCCGCCGTTCTGGCCGTGAGCGAAGGTCCCGGAGTTCCCGGCCATGCCGTCGAACTCTGGCGCGACGCGCAGGGGCATTTCTCCCTGCGCGTATTCTCCGACGGCACCTGGCGTCCTTTCGGGCTTACCGCTCATGATGCGGTCCTTGCCCCCAAGGTCTGGTCCCTGCCGGTGCTGGATATGGTGTTCAAACCCCTGATTTTCAAAATAGGAGCTGCTGACAAATGAGTTTGCCCGGGTCAGGCTGCTGCTGCGGCATCATCGTCGGGATCGTCCTGGCTCTGCTCATGGCCGCGGGCGGGACGATCGCGGTCTACTGCTGGAGAAATCCCGAAGCCAGAAGATCCGGCATCTCCGCGCTGGAAGGCTCCTGGAAAAAATTCAAGGATTTCGGCGACGGGATCGTCTACGGCGTCCGCGAGATCGAACCGCCCGTTCCCCCCGAACCGAAAATAGAGATCAGCATCAAATAAGCTTTTTTTCATCATGCAGAACTGGATCCGCATCATCGTCATGGCCGCCGCACAGGGACTGACGGAGTTCCTCCCCGTAAGCTCCTCCGGCCACCTCGTCGTTCTCGGCAAACTCTTCGGCTTCGACGCCGACACCAACCTGTCGCTGGGCATTTTCATGCACGCCGGCTCCCTCTTCGCCATCGCGGTCTTTTATTTCAAGCTCCTGACGGGATTTCTCAAAAAAGAGCAGCTGCATCTGCTTCTCATGCTCGTCGTCGGCTCCATTCCCGCCGCCGCCGCGGGCATCACGCTCAATCTCACCGGCTGGGGCGCGAAACTTTTCGACGATCCCCTCATCACCGGCATGGCTTTTCTGGTCACCGGAGCCCTGCTCCGGCTGACGGACAGAAAAAAGCTGGTCCCCGATCAGGAGCAGGCCGTCGCCGTCAGGGACGTTTCTCTGAAACAGGCCCTCATCATCGGTCTGGTCCAGATGGGCGCGATCCTGCCGGGGATCTCCCGTTCCGGCAGCACCATCTCGGCGGGCGTCCTGTGCGGCGTGAAACGCGAAGACGCCGCCGCCTTCTCGTTTCTTCTGGCTCTGCCCGCCATCGGAGGCGCCGCGCTCATAGAACTTCTCTCGGCTCTCCGCAGCGCGGACGGCGCAACTCAGGTCCTTCCGGCGCTTCAGCTCATTTCGGCAGTCGCGGTCTCGTTTCTTTTCAGCATGGGAGCGCTGATCTGCGTCGTTTCCATCGTCAAAAAAAGCAGACTTTCCGTGTTTTCGTGGTACCTTTTCGCCCTCGGGATCGCGGTCATCGTCTGGCAGACGGCAACTTATAACGGAGTCAAATGATCATGAGCGGCATCTTCTTTCTCGGCGCCGGCAAAATGGCCACGGCCATTTGCGGCGGACTGGTCAAATCGGGTCTTTACAAGGCTGAAGAACTGGCGGCGTTCGACGTCAGCGAAGCGGCGGGCAAGGCATTTACTCAGGCTACCGGCGTGGAGATCCGTCCCCTCGACGCCGTCCGCGGAGCGGAAGCTCTGCTGATCGCCGTAAAACCCCAGATGATCGTTTCCGCTCTCCGGCCGCTGGCGGGAAAACTCGACGGCAAACTCGTCATCTCCATCGCCGCCGGAGTCCCCGTCGAAAAGATCTCCTCACTCACCGGCGCCGAACGCGTCGTGCGCGTCATGCCCAACACCCCCGCGCTCGTCGGCGCAGGCGCCGCCGCCTACGCCCCCGGTCCCGGCGCAACGGCCGAAGACGCCTCCCTGGTCGGCA
>JAFTDL010000332.1 GCA_017454215.1 Lentisphaeria bacterium
ATCCGGTATATCTCTATCACTGTCCGCCCAATAACGGCATCAACTTTTCACTGGACGATTTCCGGACAATGATGAAACACCCGAATCTCAAGGGGATCAAAAATTCCTCATCGAACATGCGGCTGCGGCGTGAACTTCTGCTTCTGCGTGAGGACGAGGGGTTTTCGACACTCCTCCTGGAGGGGCAGGAATGGGCCGCGGACGAAGCGCTTTACGCCGGATGTGACGGCATGATCTGCGGAATGGGCGCACTCTGCTCCAAAATGATGAAACGTCTCGCACTCTGCATCGACGCGGGAGACTTTCCGGGGGCAAGAGAGGCGCAGAACGATATGATAAGGGTATTCCACGGCGTTTACGGCATCGACATCCAAAACTGCTGGAACGGGCAGAAATATGCGCTCATGAAGCTGGGACTCATCTCCTCGCCTTACACCATTGCACAGGAGATGGACACACTCGATGACGCCGCCCGGCGGAGGATCGACGCCTGCCTTCTTCAATTCAAGGAAAAACTGGACTGACCGAAATGCTGCGTTATCAGGAAAACAACGAACTGCATCCGGATTTTCACGGAACGACAAATACCACACTGGACTATATCGCCGCGCGTTACGGCGTCGAAGCACTGAAAACCATTCTCCGCAAAACCGGACATGATGTTTACCGGTCCATCCGGGAGAAATTACAAAAAGGCGATGCCGGCGAACTTGTGGAGCATCTCAACTGGTTTTTCTTCCGTGAAAGCGCGCCGTATCAACTGACCGTGACGGACGGGGAGATCCGGTTCGAGGTATTCGAATGCCCGGCGCACAGACATTTGAGGAAACTGGGCTTGAAAATATCTCCGCACAGCTGTCTTCAGACGGAGGAGGTCAATACGGGCATGTGCGAGGGGACGCCCTGGCGCAGTTCTGTGGAGCATATCGCCCCGGGACACTGTGTACAGATTTTCAAGCGGGAGAGCATCAAATGATCCCGAGCGACCACTTCGTAAGATTCTACAACGAAGTCTTCAAGTACCTCGACGAGAACCGGGGGCTTGAACCCTACTACGCCCGCATCAGCCGCCATCAGGAATTCCACTGTCTGGAAGGATTCCGCACGAATGGCCTCAGAGGCGTATACGATTACTACGTCAAGATTCGCAAAGAGGAAAACTGCGACATGGATCTGGTGCTCAATGACGGAGAACTCATCCTCAGGATGAACAGGTGTCCCAGTCTGACCAAGGCAATCGACAACGATGCGGGCGCCTGTGAAAAATACTGTCTGCACTGTCCGGGGTGGACGCTTCCGCTCTACAGCAAGGCGGGTCTGTTTCAGGTTTATGATCTCGTCTCTCTGAACGAACCGCGCTGTTGTGAATGGATTTACGAAAGAAAGGAAAAAGCCGAAATGAAATACGGAGAGCTTTTGAAAATACGTCCGGAATCGATGCTCAGAAAAAACTTTTGAATACGTAAAATGACAAACAGGGAGGACCGTACAAAAGAAAAAAAGCACATCTCCGTTGGGATTTTGAGAAATCTTCACGCAAAAAAGGAAAGGACTGTTGAAATGAAAAGATGTAACGCCACCGTTTTCGCACTCGCTGGAAAATTCACACTGATAGAGCTTCTTGTCGTCATAGCGATCATCGCCATTCTCGCCGCCATGCTCATGCCCGCGCTGCAGCAGGCCCGGGCCCGGGCGCGGGACATCAGCTGTCTCTCCAATGATAGGCAGCTGGGGACTGTTTTTCAACTTTACATGGACCAGTCCGACGGGTATTTTCCGAACACTTCCGGACGGGACGCCTACACCAGCGTCTGGACCATCCTTCTTGAGAAAAAATATATTTCGCACAAACAGCTCGACTGCGCCGCCGATCCGACCAGAATGCCCGGAGTCGATTACAACAACTTGTCGTGGAAAGCCGAAAACGGCAAATTTGTCAACTTGAGTTACGTTGTCGATGTTTGGACGGGCTCCCAGCTGAGCGGAGTTCCCAAGGGGCCGTACAAGGCGGGAATGATAAAATCTCCCTCAAAAGGCGTGGCCGCGTTCTGCAGCGACCCGTGCTACAACAATCCGGCATCCGTGCGCCCCAACTGCTGGGGCAGAGGAGATTGCCGGTGGATACTGCACGTCAATCCGACAGTCAACGGAGCGGCTATGGTCAAGACGTTCGAACGTCACGGCATGAAAATGAACATCATCACCGTTGACGGGCGGGCGGCGGCTTACCAGATGTTCCTTGACGAGGCGCAGAACAACAACCTGTATCTTTATGACGCCGCGGAACGGCCCAACGCAAAACTCGGCACGGTCGAGGACCTGAAAAAAGAGCGCTGATCCGGGAAAGGAGAATGAACGATGAAATTTTTCGCATTCGCGGTGCTGTCGCTGATCTTCTGCGCGGCATCGGCCGATCCGACGGTCGTGTTTTCGTCGAAAGCGACCGGAGTTGAAAAAACGGCAGTCAGAGAGTTGACCGACGTTCTGTCCCAAATTCTGGGCAGAGACGTCAAAGCCGTCGAAGAAGGGCAATCCCTCCCTTCCGGACGGCTGATCTACACCGGATGGACAAATTTTGCCTTCCAACGCATGGACTGCGGCAAATTCCGTCCGGAAGAATCACTCATAAAAAGCGTCGGTCCCCACCTCATCATCACGGGAGGAAGACCCCGGGGAACGCTTTACGGCGTCTACGAGTTTCTGGAGCGTTTCGGGCGTGTTGTCCACCTGAGCGAAAAAGAGTCGTATATTCCGAAAGATCCGCAATTTTCCTGGCCGGACGATCTGAATGTCAAAACGCTTCCGGTATTCCGCTACAGAGGGATCTACGTCAGGGGACTCAACGTCCGCGAAAACAGGGAAGAACTGCTGCGTTACCTCAGCCGCTGCCGGGAGAATATGTTCTGGCAAGGCGTTTTCACCCCCGGAGAACGGGAACGCTGGGGCATCACCCCCATACTTGGACGCCCTGCTCCGCTCAACACACTGCATTGCTACAGCCGTCTCTGGCCGAAAGCGGGCATGGAGAGCGCAAGATCGCTGAACACGGCAGGTGAACGGGATATTTCCCGCGGTTATTCCGGGCCCGGACAAATTTGCTTCTCAAGCGAACTTGCGAGAAAGACCATCGCGGAACAGATGCTCGGCTTCATCGCACAGGACCGCAGGGAGTATCCCGGGACATATCCGATCTTTTACAATCTGTCGATCAACGACACGCCGGACCGCTGCCTGTGCGGAGAGTGCCTCGCAAGAGAGAAGAAATACAAGTCCTATGCGGGAACAGTGCTGGAATTCGTCAACAGCGTGGCGGAAAAAGTCGGAGCCGTCTATCCGGATGTTTTCGTCCAGACCTCCGCCTATCTTTTCACAGAGAAAGCGCCGGAAGGCATCAAACCGCGCGATAACGTCATTGTCCGCGTCTCTCCGAGTCCCTACGTCAACTGCTGCACGATGATCCCGCTGACGGCGGAGGCCAACAAAGCGACGCTGAACGATCTGAAAAAATGGAGCGCCCTCGGCAGGATCCACGTCTGGAACTACTGGGTCGTCTACGGCCAGTACGCGGGAAGAAATGCATGCGTCACCAACATTCCGGCATTGCAGACCAATCTGCGGCTGTTCCGCGAGCTGGGCAGTGATTATTGTTTCTCCGAGTGCGAATTCCCGGAATCGGCCAGTTTCCACACGCTCAGGGTCTATCTCGGCTATCAGCTGCTCCGCGACCCGTACCGCGAGCAGGAACCGCTGCTGCAGCGCTTTTTCGATGTATACTTCGGTCCCGCGGCCTCCGCAATGCGGCAATTTTTCGACTATCAGACGAAAAGACAGATGAACGAAATGAAAACCGATACACGGGATGCGTCTCAGCGCCCCTATCTGGACGCGGAATTTTTCCGGTTTGCGGAAAGATGTTTTCAGGCGGCGGAAAAGGCGGCCGGAAACGATCAAAAGTATCTCTTCAGGATCCGGCGTGAACGGATCCCCGTGGACACGGCCCGGCTCTCGATGCACGACCTGCCTCCGGCCCCGAAGATCGCCGCCAGACTGAAGAAAAACTGGGAGGAGTCCATGACCCGCCATTACGGAAAAGAATGGCCGACAAGCGAAACAAGTCCGATGAACGCTCTTTTTCAGAAGGTCAACCGTCCGGAAACGGGTGCAAAATACCCGCTGCCGAAAGAGTTGGCGTCACGGGTCCGCTATGAGATCACATGGCCGGAATTCAATGCTCTTACGGAACTGGCCTCGTTTGGACTGCGGCTGATCAAAGATCCCGAGGCCGCCGGCGGCAGAGCCATGTATTTTGAAAAACCGCTGCGCTCGCCGGAAAAAGGATTCCACTCGCCTCATCTGCGAATGGGGGTCTTCAGCAGAAGTCAGAAAAAATATCTTCTCGACAAAACCGTCTCGCTGAGATCCGACGAAAAGTATCACCTTTACCGGATCGGCGAATCCGGAGTTGACCCGATGACCGTTCTTCTGCTCCATCCGACATGGCAGATCCGGCATCATCTTGACCGGTATTATGAACACGGGAAAAACAACAGATTCGACATCTGGGTCTCCGTCAAAGCCGTCGGCCCCGCGTATGCGAAGACATCCCGACGTCCCAACGCTCTGTGGATCGACAGAATCCTGCTTCTGTCTCCGGAAAAAAACGGTGCGCAACCGCGGAAACACTGAAAATCGGGAGAACATCATCGTGTCGGAAAACGTGCGGATTTTATTAAAATCCTCCGAGCCTCTCCGCTGGCTTTTTTACGGTGACAGCATCACCCATGGAGCCTGTCACACCTTCGGCAAAAGGGATTTTTCGGAGATATTCAGAGAACATATCGTCTGGGAAACGGGACGGAAAAACGATCTGGTTCTGAATTCCGCTTACAGCGGGTTCACCTGCCGGGAACTGTTGCGGGATTTCGATTTCAGGGCGGCGGCATTCCGTCCTCATGCGGCCTTCGTCATGATCGGGAGCAACGACTGCGTCAGATATCCGAAAGAGGAATTCGACGGCAATCTGGAACAGCTGCTGAAATTTTTTCGGGGGATCGGCTGCCGTGTCATTCTGCAAACGCCGCCGCCGGTCATCACGCCGCTTGATCCCGAGCGGGGGAAGAATCTGGCGATCTTCAGGGATGTGCTTCTGCAATTCGCGGCAAAGGAAGAGCTTGATCTAATCGACCATTGGGAACTGTGGAACCGGCTTTCGCCCCAGGACCGCTACTACCTGATGAGCGATCCGCTCCATCCCAACGGAGAGGGGCATCTGAAAATAGCGCAGGATATTTTCCGCTTTCTGAATGATTTCACGCAGGACACCCCCATGTGCCGCATACAGCCGGGCCCCAGGATATTTCCGGAACAAAAGGACGCATAAATGAAAATTTCGATCACCGCGGAGGGAGAAGTCCGCGACGGAACAAAACCGGTCTCCGCATTTCCGGGCGCGGTCCAGCTGCCCGGCGGCGACATCCTTCTCCTGTTCTCAAGCAGCAGTGCATTCGAATCGAGCGACGCGAAACTCAAAGCAGCCCGGAGCAGTGACGGGGGAAAAACCTGGACCATCGAGAGCGATCCCTGTGTTTTTGCGGAGGCGGAAATGACGACACCTTTCGATGCCTACGCAAAGCCGACTGTCCTTCCTGACGGTGAAATCATTGCGGCCGGTTACGGATTTTTCAGAGACCGTCCGGAAATGGGACTTTCGGATTACGCCGAAAAATTCGGCCGTTTTCCCCGCGTCGGAAATTTTCTGCTGCGCAGTTTTGACAACGGGCACAGCTGGTGTGCGCCGGAGTGGATCCGTCACCCGTACGACGGATTGGAACTTTCCGGCCCCGCTCTTGCCTGTCGGGACGGTATGCTGCGCTTTTTCGCCGCTCCCTTTGTTCTGAGCGCTGATCTCAGACCGGGATACGCATTTGAAAGCAGCGACGGCGGCCGCACATGGCGGCAGAGCGGCATATTTTTCTCAATGCCGGGAATCGCGATCTGGGAAACCCGGGCCGTGGAATTGCCCTCGGGCCGCATTGTGCTGGCGGTTTGGGCATTCGATCTCAAGGCGCAGAAAAACCTGAACAATCATCTGATCTGGTCCGATGACGGCGGGAAGACATGGAGCCTTCCCGCGGATACCGGTCTTCGCGGTCAGGCCGCAAATTTTCTGCTTCACGGCAGCCGTCTCGCCCTCCTGCAGGCGCGACGGGAGGGAAACGCTTCGGGGATCTTTCTCAATACGCTGGCATTCACGGACACGGGAACCGTCAGGACCGGACCGGACTGCCGGCTGTGGGATGCCCGCGGCACGGCGGAAGTATCAGGAAGCATCGAACAACAGTTTGCGGGTCTGAAATTCGGACAACCATCGGTTCTGCATTTGGAAGGAGCTTCATACCTGCTCATCTTCTGGCAATGTCTCGGCAATACCTTTTCGATCCGGACACGACATTTCACGATCGACGATCCATTTGAAAAAACACGGAAAACCGGCAAGTGAAAATAACATCGGAGTTGATAAATATCCCGGGGGGAAATGCCTGGTTTCATCCGGCGTTCTGCCGGTACGGAAAAGGAAAACTTCTGCTGACTTTTCAGAAAATCCACGGTCCGGATCACTACGGCGAACCGGAGTTTGCCGTCGGCGGATCTCCCGGTCAGTTATTTGCCTCCCCCTCCCCCATTCCTCCATTCGCCCCCCGGCAGAGGGAAAATGGACTTGTCGAAGCTGTCGCGGATATCCGCCCCTTCGATCTGGGCAGGGGATTCGCAGCCGTACTCGGATGCACCGTTTTTTACTGTGACAAAGGGAGCGCGCAGTGGCTGGCGAACGACAGATTTGCGGAACTTCCGAAAGAGGAACCCGTATACGCTCTGCTCCGTCCGGACGGGAGCTGGAGCGAACGGATGCGCCTTGACGTGGCGGGAGATTTTGCCGGGTTTCGAACGGCATGCACTCAAATATGCCGGACACAGGATGGCGGCTGGATCATTCCTTTCTATGCAGAAAAGGGACGATGCGAATGTTTCGGGCGAACCTCCGCCCGCTATTTCGCGATCACGGCAAAATATCGTTTCGACGGTGACAGATTCATTTTTCTTGAAAAAGGCAATGCACTTGAAAACAGCGAGGGCAGAGGTTTCTGCGAGCCTTCCGTCTGTGCACGGGAAAACGGCGATTTTCTCCTGACGCTCCGGGCGGAGGACGGACACGGCTACACGACCTGCTCCGGAAATGGACTGGACTGGTCCCCTCCCCGCAAATGGCGCTGGGATGACGATTCCGGCATAACAATGTCCAGCACCCAGCAGCACTGGCTGAAGATCGGGAAAAAAATCTATCTCGTTTATACCCGTCGTACGGAGGAAAACAGGGAAATCTTCCGTTTCCGGACGCCGCTCTTCATGGCGGAAGCCGACCCGGACCGAGCCGTGCTGAAGAGGAGATCGGAAACCATCGTCTTTCAGAGACGCAGACTCAACGGTGAAGATGCGCTGTACGGAAATTTTCACGTCACACAACTGTCGGACGCTCACGCCCTCATCGCCGATTCCGCCTTCTTTTCACGGGAAAAAACCGCTCTGCCGGTGTTTGCGGATATCCGGGATAACGGCTGAAAAAGAAAGCTCTGTTTCCCTCGCGGGTCGGTAAAAGGAGCGGCCCGTATCGCGCAGACGGGTGACGGGCCGCTCCCGTTGTTCGCGCGCGGCATCGCTCTTCTCCGCCCGAAACACTCCGCTTTTCCCGCCAAAGGACAGGGGCTCGGCGGAAGGGAACAGTGCGAAAAAGAAATACGCCGCAGACGCATTTGCGTCTGCGGCGTATGACGTCCGGAGAAAACGCGTCAGATGTCAAGATCGCTGTGGATCCTGTCCATCTTTTCGCTGAGCGGCACCGCGCCGTCCTTGGTGATGACGAAGCCGGTCTCGATGCGGCTGCCGTGGAACTCGGGATGTCCGAAGAAGGAGACGTCCACGCAGACAGTCATGCCTTCGCGCAGAATGTCATCCGATCCCGGTCCGAAGAAGGGGGCCTCCGCCTCGTGGATGCCGATGGTGTGCACGAAGGGGCAGACCAGATACTTGCTCATGCCCTTCTCTTCGAAGTACGCCCGCGCCGGAGCGTCGATCTCGCGGCCGCTCTTGCCCGGGATCAGCATCTTCTTGGTCATGACGAATGCCTCGCGGAGCATCCGCAGACACTCCTTCTGACGGGCGGTGTAGACGCCGTTCACGGGCAGATAATCGCCCATGGCGCTGGCGTAGCCGTTCACCTTGGGAGAAAGTCCGATCATGACGGTCTCGCCGTCGGCCATCTTCTTGCCGGAAGCCGTGGGCACCACCGCGTTGGAACGGGCCCCGGAACCGACGATGGCGGTGAATCCGAAGTTGGACGCGCCGCGGGAACGGGCCGCGTACTCTCCGGCGGCCGCCACCTGAATCTCGGTGTTGCCGACCTTGATCTCGGCCTTCATGGCGTCATACGCGGCATCGGCCAGTTTGAAGGCCGCCTTGATCTGCTCGATCTCCCAGGGGGATTTCTGATAGCGCAGACGCAGATAGTCCGAAGAGATGTCGACCATTTCGACTCCGGCAAATCCGGCGCACAGCGCGCTGTAGCAGCCCTGCGGCATCCGGTCGGCGCCGACAAGACCGATGCGCGTGACCTTGCCCAGATCGGCGTTCAGTTCGGCGAAGAGTTTCGGAAAATCGATGATGGTCGCCGCCGGATACTCCTCGTCGGGAACCATGAACACAGGGAAGTTGCGGGTCTCGGTGATGGCGCTGTCCTGCTTGGCGAAGGGTTCGCTCTCGGGGCCGCCGAGGATCATCGGCGTGCCCTTGCGGGGCACCAGCACGGCGCCGGATTCGAACTGCGGACACCAGCCGGTCAGATACCAGCCGTTGCCGATGTTGAATTCGTCGTAATAGATCAGCGCAAGATCGAGCCCCCTGGCTTCGAGGATCGCCCGGACTTTCGCCAGACGCGCGTCACTCTCGGATTTGATGAGGTATCCCATGATGTTTCCGCCTTTCTTTCAGTACTGTTTTGCGACTTCCCGGGCCATATAGAATTCGGCGCCCATATCCTTGAGCATGCCGACCAGCACGTCGAACTGTTCCGTGGCGTACTTGCCGCAGTTCTTGATGATGAAGGGATCCGGCAGGACGGCGCCTTCGCCGGAGTGGATCAGGCCTTCCTGCATCGGGGCGAATTCCCACGGATGCATGTAGAAGCAGAGGAAGGGCTCCACGTTTCTCTCTTCGCAGTACTTGACGTAGCCCTCGATGTCCTTGCAGACGGCGGCGGCGCTTTCGGTCCTCCAGCGGGGCCACTGATCGAGGTCGCGGCCGTACTTGTCGTGCGAGGGCAGCGACAGATTGGCGAAGATCGGGATCTCGACCAGCTTCATGTCGCCGTCCTTGGTCCAGTCGGTCCTGGAGGGGTGATAGGGGGTGATCCGGTCGCGGTAGAAGTACATGGGATAAGTGGCGTCGGCCACGTAACCCAGATTTTCCAGCGCGTTGACGACGGTGGTGGAGCCCCACAGACGGGGACAGCGGAAGGAGATGGGACGGACGCCGGTGAGTTCCTCGATCATTTCCGTATTGATCTTCAGACGGTTCTCCACTTCGCAGTCGAGCACGGGATACACGCCGGGGATCTCGAACAGGGCGTCTCCGACCGTCTCGTGGAAGAGAGAATGGGCTCCGACCTCGTGACCGCCCGCAATCAGGTCCTTCGCCACACCGGGATTGTTTTTGATGGCGTCTCCGGTGAAGAAGAACGTGGCCTTGACGCCGTATTTGTCAAGCACGGACACGATGTTTTCGGTCCCCGGCTTGAAGCCCTTGTACATGCTGGTCCAGCTGCCGATATCGGTCTCCATGTCGAAACCGAACATCACCTTCATTTTTTTCATGATATGACACTCCGTTTTTAGGGGTTGAAATGATGTTAAATTTGTCTTCCGACACCTATAATATAGACAGCAAAGTCAAAAAAACAAGTGGATTTCAGCCGATTTGCTTGATTTTCCGGTGATGTTAAATTATTGTATGAAAATGTTAAAAAAACATCACCCGGATATCCCGATGGACGACCCGATGTCTCCGACCGAAAAACGCATAACACTCAAGGATCTGGCTTCTCTCTGCCATGTCAGCATCATGACGGCGAGCCGGGCGTTCCGCCAGAACGCGGTCATCGATCCGGAGACGCGCGCGCGGATCCTCCGGGCGGCCAATGCGCTCAACTACCACGCGCCGGCGCCCCGCGGACGTCCGGGACTTTCCGGTCAGAAGCGTCCCCGGCAGATCCAGCTGATCTTCGGCATCCGCAACGGGAACACGGCGTATTTTCACATGCGTCTGCTGACCGCGGTGGAACAGCAGCTCGCTCTGCGCGGCTTCGAGTGCGTGATCCGCACTTCGACGGGCGACAGCGACATCTTTTTGCGGCTCCTCGACAACGCCGTGCGCCACAAATGCGCGGGGACCATGATCATGGGCGACTTTCCGCAGGAGCAGTTCAGCGCCCTGCTGGACGCGCTGCCCGGAGCCGTTCTGCTGGACGCGCCGGGAGACGGCGGCACGGGAAGCGCCTGCAGTTCGTTCTCGTTCGACAACAGAAGCGCCGCCGTTCTCGGCGTCGAGCACCTTGTCCGCGACTGCGGCAGAAAACGGATACTGCTCGTCAGCGGCAGCATCAATCATTTCTTTTCCAGAGAGATCCTCGCCGGCTGCCGGGAAGCTCTGGAGTCCGGCGGGCTCCCCTTCGATGAGGATCTGGTCCTCTACACGGATTTTTCCGCCGCCTCCGCCGCACGGGCCATGCGGGAATTCATCGGCCGGAATATTCCCTTCGACGCCGTGTTCACCAACGACGAAATGGCGACGGGGGTGTACCGCGTGCTTCAGGAAAACCGCATCGCCATACCGCAAAAAGTCTCGGTCTGCGGATGCGACGATCTGCCGGTGGGGAAACAGCTCTTTCCGGAACTCACGTCGATCTCTCTTGATTACGAGACGCTTGCCCGTCATGCGGCGGAATACATTTCGGACGGCTCAAGGCGCCTGTGCAACGCGATCCACCTGAAACTCGCCCCTGTGCTGAGACCCGGCGCAAGCACGGCGGTAAGGCCGTGACTCGCCTCACGCTCCGGCGGAAAAAGCGCCTCAGCGGCTTCGGCGCGGCAGGCTCCCGTGATAGGAAACGATCCCCTCGGCGATGCCGCGGGCGATCTTTTCGAGGTAGACCGGATCGTTGAGCTTTTTCTCCTCCCCGGGGTGGGAAATGAATCCCGTCTCGACCAGGACCCCCGGCGCGGAAAT
Source organism: Lentisphaeria bacterium (assembly GCA_017454215.1). Classification (GTDB taxonomy): domain Bacteria; phylum Verrucomicrobiota; class Lentisphaeria; order Victivallales; family Victivallaceae; genus UBA1784. The sequence goes on from JAFTDL010000332.1 coordinate 11,335, forward strand.
ATCGCGCAGCACGGCAAAACGCGCTCTCTTGACGCCGCGGTCGACAGCTCCCGTTCTTCTTCCGAGGGCGGCCTGTATGCGGCAGGCAAGCGCGAAGTTATTGGGGTCGAATACATTGCCGATGTGTCTGGCCAGCTCCGGCTTGCCGTTCGACGAGGGAGCGTCGGCCGGTGTCAGACAATAGGTCTCGACGCCGGAAACGCTCCTGTCGCGGGCGGCGTTGACGTGGATGGAAACAAAAAGATCGCTTCTGCGGCTTCTCTGCAGGGCGGCCCGGTTTTTGAGCGGCACCGCGACATCGGAACTGCGCGTCAGATGCACCTGATAACGGCAGGCCTGCAGAATGGCGGCGACCCGGCGGACCAGCCGCAGGGTGATATCCTTTTCCTTCGAGAAACGGCCCGCGGCCCCCTGATCGCTGCCGCCGTGTCCGGCATCGAGGGTGATGACGCCGACCCGGTGCGCACGGACGTTTCGGGGAAAAAACAGCAGACTCAACGTCGAACGCCAGTCGGAGTCCGACACGTAGATGCCGTTGCGATGCATGATGACGGGATATCCCAGCATGACAGGCATGCCGTTCCAGGTGATCCTGCGGCGCATCAGCTCCATGGTCATGACCCTGCCGGGTCCGGAGAAACTGACATTGACGCCCTCCTTCCGGTAACGCATGCGGAATCCCGAAGCGAGCAGACTCAGGTTCCGGCAGGCCCGTCCGTTGATGTGGACGATCCCCGGGATGCGGATGGCTCCGATCTGCAGACAGGACGCTGCGGCGACACAGAGGAAAAGCAGTTTCCGCAGCATCATTTTCCGGCCCCGTTCCCGACCGCTTCAATTTTCACCTGATCGAAACACTCCTCAGTGGGCGGATACATGGCAAAAACACCGGGGGCAAGCTCGACGTTCTGCGCAAGACTGCCCAGAACGAAAGCCTTGGCCTGACACAAGACCTGTTTCCACGGCGCGCCGAGGGTGAACCCGGCCGCCAGCGCCGCCGACAGGGTACAGCCCGTGCCGTGACTGGTGAGCGGCGGCACATCGGCGCGGGGAGAAGTCAAACGGTAAAGTTTTCCTTCGCGGCAGACGGCGTCCACGGCTTCGGAGAAACCGGCATGGCCGCCTTTGAGAAGAACGGAAACGCCGAAACGCCGGTGCAGTTCCTCCGCGGCGCGGAAGAGCCCGTCTTCATCCGAAATGCGCGTACCGTCGTCCAGCAGACTCTCCGCCTCGGGGATATTGGGCGTGATCCAGTCGGCCGCGGGGAGCAGAAGTTCCCGCATGGCCCGGGCGCAATCCTCTCCGGCCAGAGAGCTGCCCGAGGTCGCGACCATGACCGGATCGCAGATCAGACGGACCCTGTACCGGGCAACGGCCCCGGCGACGACCTTCATGATGTCGGAGCCGCCCAGCATGCCCGTTTTCATGTACGCGGGCCTGAAACACTCCATCACGGCGTCGATCTGGGCTCCGACCGCGTCGGGACTCATTTTGTCGATGCGGGTGACGCGGCGGGGATTCTGGCTCGTCACGGCCGTGATGACACAGCATCCGTAGACGCCGAAAGCGTTGAAAGTCCTGAGATCGGCTTCGATCCCCGCCCCTCCCCCGGAGTCACTGCCGGCGACGGTGAGCGACAAAGGGTAGAACTGACGTGATGTTTTCGCGTTTTTCTTCGACATATATTTGTTTTTGCGTGTTCCGTGTATTATATTTTCCCGGGTGCAGACCGCGTCGTCGGAACAGGGTCTCCCTTAAAGATACATCGAAAACATGAAAAAAACAACTCCGATGAAAAATATTGTTCCTTTTTTTCTGTTTCTTCTGCTGACTTGCACGGCGGAAGCCAGACCGGTCCGTCCGGTCGACATCCGGGACCTGCCGCCCGGAGCCGCGCAGAAAGTAAACGATATCGATGTTCTTGCCCACTGGCTTTTCAAACTCAGAAGGAGCGCTTCCCGCAGCTGCACGCTCATCGTCCGCACGGGCAGGACGTCCCGTCCGGTCCTGACGGCGGCGGACGGCAGAATGATCCTGACCCTGCCGAAAAACGACGGCAGTCTGAATGCG